>SKIB01000117.1 GCA_007116635.1 Saccharospirillaceae bacterium | reverse complement strand
AGGGGCGGCTGTATTGTGGGCTCTCGCCTCAGGCACTAGTGTAAATTTATGTTGCTCTGGTTGAGTGGCTGCGATAATTTCTAAGATAGTACGCATGCGCATTTTTCTGGCTGAGTTTTTAAAATTGGTCATAAAAACAAAGGTTTAGTTCTTTAGTTGGCCAAGATAGTAGGCCAAAACAGCGGCAGAAAAACACGCATGCCTAACTATTGGGGCACGAAAAGTCGGCGACCGCTAATAAAATCAAGGGCTTAGCAAACAATAGACAGGCAAACGCCAAGATAGCGTGCCAGAAAATTGAGCATGCACGATTGTTTTTTCATGGTAATGGGTTAAATTGGTAGGCAATTCAAGGCTTTACGCCCGATTTAGCCCAAATGACCCGCCAGAAAAACCCGCATGCCTACTAATATAATGTTAGCCGTAATAGGAAATTGGAATCGTGCATCAATATCTCGAGTCAACGGAATACATAGACTGGAAAGCACCAGAAGTGCTGGCCAGGGCGAAGTCACTGGCTCACGGTGCAGAGAGTCCTGAGATAATCGCAGAGAAGTGCTTTGTCTTCGTCCGAGACCAAATCAAGCACAGTTGGGATTATGAATGTAATCCTGTGACGTGTAAGGCTTCTGATGTTTTGAAACACGGAACAGGTTACTGCTATGCGAAAAGCCACCTGCTCGCGGCACTACTGCGTGCAAACGGTATTCCAGCGGGACTGTGCTATCAACGGCTGACCATAAGCAATGATAGACCACCGTTTTGCCTACATGGACTAAATGCCGTGTACCTTGAAGAACATGGCTGGTACCGGATTGATGCCAGAGGCAACAAGGAAGGCGTATCGGCTGATTTTTGTCCTCCAATTGAGCGTTTGGCATTCCCAATAATCTCAGATGGAGAGGCTGATCTTCCGGAGATATGGGCAAAGCCCATACTTCCTGTTCTTGAAGTGCTTCAAACAAAGAAGACGTATAAAGAGGTGGCAGCTAATCTGCCGGATACTCAGTTGGTATCGGCTAACAAAGCAATGCACGCGACGAGCGCGTGATTGCGGCGTTAACTGAAGGTAGGCAGAGGTAAAAATTGTATTTTGATCACGTTGTAATACATGCAAATGATACTGATCAAGTCTATGGACTAAAGGTAAAATTAGGTGATGTCGGAATTCCCTATGAGCCATCATGGGGGAAAAGTCAAAAGGCTTTCAAATATCTAATATCTGGATTGGTAGTCAATATTTTGAAATTGTAGATATTCTTCACCGTGAGAACCAATGGCAACCCAATTGGGCGGATCGACATGCTGATGGTGATAGAGGTAGCTATTGTCTTTTTCTTAAAACTACCATCCCTATAGAATATGTGTATCAACGCCTAAAAGCTGCAGGGTTTTCAATAAGTGAGCCTGAACGAACTTCGTTTAAGTGGTTCTTTAAACTTTTGCAGAAAAAATTGCCTTGGCGGTTTGTACTTACATCTAAGATTCCCGGAACAGAAATTGAATTAGGCTTTATTGAATATGATAAAGGAGCTGAAGCTAAGTTTGCTCCGTTCATGGTTCCAAATAGTTCAGAAAATGGCATTAATTCAATAACTCGTGCGAAGATATTGAGCACGGAGTTAGACTTAGCAAAAGCTTGGCTAGTTGAGGTACAGGAAGCGTTGGGTAAGCCTATTGGTTTGACTGTAGGAGAAAAGTCAGACGAATTTGCCTTGTTGCTAGAGGTTGAAGCTGCGGAAGGTGTAGAATTCAAGGCAGTTCCTGTTTTTGACGTTTTGCTACAACCTAAATCAGCTAACAAACCATTGTAATTGACACGGAAAAAGGCCCTCGCAATTAAATAGGGGCGTTATGGCTTATAAACTTCGACTCGGCATCCATGCTCTTATGAACGACACGAACTATAAAAATACAATCGGGTCTGTTTTCATAAAAAATTGTGTGGCTTTCATGGCGGTGTTTTCTCAGCCCCGAGACAATGTAGTCACACCGGGTTCCGCCATGAGGACTTTTAGCCAAAAAATGAAATGCGGTATCCAAACCTTTAAGATAAGTTTTACGCTGTTCAGCACCCCATGTATTCTGTGTGTATGCTGCTATATTTTTCAAGTCAGCACGGGCAGCCCTGGAAACAGAAAATGAATTCATTTACCAAGCTCATCGTCAAGTTCTTGCATCAGGCTATCGTAGGTATATTCAGTGGTACCACTCGCTATGCCTTCTCTTATCAATACGCGCAATGTTTCAAGCTTTTGTTCCTCGCTTTCAAGGATTCTCAGTCCAGCTCTAACTACCTCGCTTGCAGAGCCGTATCTACCGCTCTTTATTTGGTGGCTTATAAAGTCATCAAAATGTTCACCCAAGCTAATGCTTGTATTTTTGGCCATGTCACACCTCACTATTACCAATGGTTACCATAATTTGGTATAAAGCCCATAACAAGTCAAGGAAGCGGGGGCATTCTGCGCCGCTGCTTGAAACGTTAGGCCCCTTATATGACACGACCCCCGCTCACAGCATCCCTGTCCGAAGTTGAGTTCCGTCGTTGAATACGTGACCCAGGTGCGAATCGCCGTGGCGGCTGCGTACTTCGATGCGCAACATCCATAGTTTTCGGTCTTCTTTTTCGACAATGTTGCTGGCGTCAATGGGCTGCGTGAAGCTGGGCCAGCCGGTGTTGGAGTCGTACTTGTCGGCTGACGAAAACAACGGTTCTCCCGACACCACATCCACGTAGATGCCTTGGCGCTGCTCGTTCCAATACGAGCCGCTGTAGGCGCGCTCAGTGCCGTCTTCTTGAGTCACTTGAAATTGAATGGGGCTGAGCTGGCGCTTTAGGGTGGCCGCGTCTGGTTTGCTAAAGCGTTCTGGGTCAAAACCCTTGGCAGCGTCAGGGCGAAACTGTGCAAAATCCAAATAACGCTCGTCACCCCATATACGATCAATGAATTGGTAGCGGCCGGAGTTTCGAGTATATAGCCGATAGCGCACTGGGTTGGTGCGATGAAAATCTTGATGATAGGCTTCTGCTTGGTAAAAGGTTTCCGCCGGCAGGATGTCAATGATCACGGGGCTGGGGTAACGATTTTCTGCAATCAGAGCCGCTTTTGCTGCCTCGGCCAGTTGTTGCTGTTGCGCGTCATGGTAAAAAATACCAGGACGGTATTGTCGTCCACGATCAACAAATTGGCCATTGGCATCGGTTGGATCCATCATTCGCCAAAACGCTTGCAGCAGACCTTGATAACTAATGACCTCTGGGTCATAGAACACTTGCACGGCTTCGGTGTGGCTGGTTTTGCCCCCTGCTACCTGTTCGTAGGTGGGGTTAACCTCGATACCGCCGGTGTAGCCAGAGACGGCCTCTTGTACGCCCGGCAGTGCCTCGAAGCCAGCCTCAACGCACCAAAAACAACCACCCGCAAAGGTGGCCACCGCCAGTACCGATTCAGTTTGGGGTGGCGGCTGGGTAGGACGAGGCGATTGTCGATTGGCCCAGGACGTCACCGCAAGCGCCGCGGCGACCATTAAAGCAACCAGCCAAAAGAAGGGCATTTTCATTGAGAGTACCTTGCAAGCGTGACACGACACCGTTAGCAGTCTGTACGTTGGCGCTTAGGCGAGCGATCAGTGCTATTGGCTGGCGCGGCCATTTAGTGCTTGCCATTGCACGTCGCATTCGCCTAGGTCGCTGTAGATGCTGGCGGTGTTGTCATTAAGGGTGACGTACCACTTCATCGTGCGGCTCACTAATTGGCTGGCGGCCTGAATTTGCTCGTATTCAAAGCGAATATACGCGGCATCAATGCGCTCAAGTTTGCTCGACTCTTGTTGCCACCACACCAGGGATTTGCTGTTAAAGCTGTATACCTTAACCAGCTGCGCCACCCGCGACGCCTTTTTGATGCGATCCACCGATGGCTCGCCCAATTCCAGCCACAGCAGGGTCTGTCCGTCCAGTGACCGTAGCCAAATGTCGGGCTCTTCGACGGTGCTTAGGCCTTTGGTGAAGCTTAAATCCTCGTCGGCGTTCATGGCAAAGGCCAGAATGCGCGCCACCATGCGTTCAATGGTTTCCGATGGATGCAAGGCAATGGTCAGATTGAAATCTTGATAGACCTGTAGGTTGAGGTCGGATAGGTTGAGGTTCAGTTTGTAAATAACCGGTTTTAACGCCACGGGTCGTTCCATCAATAAATGTTAGACCGCATAGTATCAGACTGTGTCTCGCCGAAGTAGGAGGCCCTAGCGTGCCTGGGCGTTATTGGGTTGCAGTTGGTTAGTGGTTGCTGGCTCCATTGTGATGCTGTCGCTTAGGGCATAGCCTAAATTGCGATAAGTGATCAACGGCAGCTCTTGCTGGCAATGTAACTTAACTTTAGTGCGCAATCGACTTATTAGGGTGTCCAGCTTTCGGGTGCTCACGACCTCAAGATTGTGTTGCAACAGCTGGCAAAGTTGCTCACGGCCAGTGGTTTCGCTTTGTTGGCACAGGTGCGTCAGTAGCCGCAGCTCCGTCGCGGTTAGCTTGCAGCTCAGGCCGTTGGGTGCGGTTAATTGCTTATGTGGCAGCTCCAGCTGCCAGTGGTTTGCTGTGTTTGGTTGCAGTCGCAGTTGCAGCTGTTTGATCAGGGCGGTTAGTTCCGGCAAGTGCACGGGCTTGGTGAGATAAAAGTCAGCGCCCAGTTCCAGCGCCTGTGTGCGTTCGTCGAAGTGGTTACGGGCGCTCAAAATAATGATGCCCAGTTGCAACCGATGCTGCGCACGCAATGCCGCAATCTGCGTTAGACCGTCGCCATCCGGTAGGCTAAGATCCAGTAACAAAATAGTAAAGGCTTGACTGGCCAGTCGTTGGTGCATCTGCATAAGGCTTACCGCTGACTCAACGGCGAAGCCCATTTGCTCGAGATAATCCAGCAATTCAAGGCGCAAGTCCTGATGATCTTCAACCAATAAAATGTTGGGTGCTTTAATGCTCATGCGACGATGGATGCTCGGTGGTTTGTTGTTACTGCTGTGCGCTAGACTGGCTCACGCGATGGACGTTCCGCCGCACACAGCCGGGCTAGACATACTGCCCTTTACGGAGTTTGTACAGTCCGATGCCATTGAGAGTATAGAACAATTATTAGAACTGCCGTCCACAACCTGGCAGCCGCTGGCAAACGGCATCAGTTTTGGCTATCGGCAGCCCAAGTTGTGGTTGCGCTTCACACTGGAAAGCCCGACGCAGCAAACTTTGCATCTACGCGTCAAGCCACCGTATTTAGACAGGGTGCAGCTGTTTCAGCAGCACGAGGATCAGTGGCGGTCTTGGCAAACGGGTGACCATCAACCGCTGTCGCAGCGCTATGGCAACGCCCGTGGTTCGCAATTGCCGCTGTACTTGCAGCCCGGCAGCAACGCCTTTTGGTTGCTGATCGAGACCCGCTCGTCGCTTAACGCCAGCTTAGAGCTTTGGCAGCCCGACCAGCTAACCCGGCAGTTGGAGCTCGAAAACGCGTTCTTTTATGGCTTGTTCGGCTGGGTAGCGCTAGGGGTGCTGTTGTCGCTGTTTTGCAGTGTTTGGCTGCGCCAAGCGTGGTACGCCAGTGCCGCGCTGTATTTATTGCTAACCGGCTTAAATCAGTTTTATTTGGCAGGCTTTGATCAGCTGTATTTTTATCCTGAGCAACCCTGGCACAGCGATTACTTGCTGGGCGTGGTCAGTTATTTAGGGGTGTCCAGTTTGATTGGCATGCTGTACCAATACCTCGCCATTGATCGTTGGGCTTGGGGCTGGCGCTGGTGGTTTCGGGCGCTGCTGCTCGCCGGTTTGCTGGGGGCTGCCTTCAGCGCTTTTGGGTATTACCCTAGATTGGCGCCTGCACTAATGCTGCTACTGATGATAGTGGTGGTAGCGGTCGTCGTAGCAGCGTTGTCGGCGTGGCGTCAAACGCGGCAAGAAGCCCTGATCACCCTGCTGGCGTTTGGCCCGACCTTTGTGGCGTTAGCACTGCTGGTGCTGCGTAACCTAGGCGGTTTGCCGCTGAACGCTTGGACCAGCGGCTTTTGGGAGTGGGCCACCATTTGGCAAATCCCCGTGATCATGGCCGCGGTGTTGCAGCGGATGAGCCAACAAAAACGCGCGCTCGACCTACAAAACGTGCGTCAGCGTGAGCAAATTCAATTTTTTAGCCTACTTAGCCATGAATTACGCACCCCATTGGCGGTGCTGTCGACAGCGGTACAGAGCCTGCAACTCAGCAGCCGCACTGCGGCCAGCCACGACCCAGAGCGCGATCAAGCACGATTGCTGCGCATGCAAGGAGCCCTGTTTCGTTTGCGCCAACTGGTAGACAACAGCCTTGGCCAGCAACGCTTGCAGCAAAGCCTACCCAGCATGAACGGCCAACTGCAACCGATCGACCACAACGCCTTTGCCAGTAAGATCGAGCAAATGATGCTGCCCAGCGCACAACACCCCCTGCACATCGACAGCACAGCCCTGCCAGGCAAACTGTTGGCCGACCCGGATTGGTTGTTGCTGGCGGTGCTGAATTTGCTGGATAACGCGCAAAAGTACAGCCCAGACGGCGGTGCCATTGATGTGCGCCTGTGCGCCGACGGGCCTTGGTGGTTGCTGTCGGTGTCGGATTCGGGCCTGGGCGTGCCCGAAGCGGCGCGTGCGCAGTTATTCGAGGCGGGCTTTCGCGCCCATCAGCAGCAGTACCCGCACTTGCCTGGCCTGGGCTTGGGGCTGTATTTGGTGGCGCAATGGGCCGAACGCAGTGGCGGCTCGCTGCGCCATTGCCCCTTGAGCCAAGGCAGTCGCTTTGAGCTGCGATTGCCCTTAGCCACCGATTGAATCTTGCGTTTTGTTGCATTTTCCGCATTTGCAAGAAAACGCAAGATT
>SKIB01000073.1 GCA_007116635.1 Saccharospirillaceae bacterium | reverse complement strand
GCGCATTATAGGCCTTTCAAACCGAGCGTCAACTGGTTTTTTCAGCTTTGTCATTATTTTGTCTTGTTCTTGCTGTAATGAGCTGCGGCTGCACTGTTAGATCCTGCGACTTCGCGCAGGATGACTAGTGGCGCGCAGGGGTGACCAATGGTGCGCGTAGGATGAGATGATACTTTACTTAGGGTGACTCGCAACTACTGGTTAGCATCAGCAGAAACAGCCTTAGCCTTGATCTCTTTAATGCGCAGAACAACCTCAAGAACGATCCCAGACAAGACATAGAGAATGGCCATTAACAATAACATCAAAGGTGGCTGAAGTGCGATAACACCAAACAACAACACCAACAAAGGCAACACCACAAAGGGGACTCGCCTTCTACCCGTCATGGTCTTGAAATTGTAGTAACGAATATTGCTAACCATTAAAATGCCGGAGATTGCAACCACAGCAGCAGTAAGAACAGCCAACCATTCAGCACCCCAACCTCTGAGTGAAGCATTCCAAACCAGGGTTACAACCAAGGCAGCGGCCGAAGGGCTAGCAAGACCATAAAAGAAACGTTTATCTTGTTTGTCGTTATGCAACTGGGTATTGAATCGAGCCAGACGAAGAGCTGCTCCAGCCACAAAAATAAAAGCAGCAATCCAGCCTAGTTTCCCCAAGGATTCAAGAGTCCATAGAAATGCAATTAAGGCTGGCGCCAAACCAAATGAAACCATATCTGCCAAGCTATCATACTCAGCGCCAAAGGCGCTTTGCGTCTTTGTCAGCCTTGCCACCCTGCCATCCAAGCCATCAAAAACCATGGCAACAATAACTGAAATTGCCGCCACAACAAATTGCTCATTAATGGCAGCAATAACCCCATAAAAACCTGCAAAAAGCGCACTAGTTGTCAACAAACTAGGCAGCAAATACACAGATCGCGGAGGTCCCGACTTTAATGGTTGTTCACTCATTTTAACCTCAAATTAGTTAATTAACTGCCAAAATGCGTCTAAAACTGGCTGGCGCATACGTTTTTTTAATGTAACCAGCCCTATTTCAAAGTCAGCTAAACGAGGCTCTAAGGGCAAAATCATCACTTGCTCACGCATCGGGCTGTTGTTCAGCACTAACTCAGGCACAACCCCTATCGCCTGACCTAGAGCCACCATGGAAACAATCGCCTCATGACCTGCAATTTGAGCATATATATTTGGCATAATATTCTTTTTTTCAAACCATCCCAATAGCCGTTCACGTGCCACACCATGCTCGGCCAACAAGACCGGCAGATCAGACCACTGCCACAAGCCACTTTCAATTTGACGCTTCAAAGGACAGTCTACTGATGGACCAATAAACAACAAAGGTGTTTTTGCAAATGTCTTAAAGGCTATTGTATCTGGCAACTGCCTTGGCATGGGCGCTATTGCAAGATCAACCTCTTCTCGCTGAACCAACAAAATGCCTTCTGAGGCATCGCCAGTTTCCACCACCACCTCAATTTTGGGATGACGCTGTCTTAATTGGGGTAACATCGTGGAAAGAAGACTATAACTAGCAGTCACTGAACAATACAACTTAACTTTACCTGTAAGTAATTCACCGCCAAGTGAAAGTTCTTGCTGCAATTGCTGCCAAAGAAGCAATATTTGCTGAGCAGTTTGCTTAACCTTCAACCCTGAGGCAGTCAGCACAACAGAACGCTGATCGCGCTCGAAAACCTGCACTCCTAGCTCCTCCTCTAACCCTTTAATAATTCGACTCAGGGTCGACGGGCTCAAATGCAACTGCCGGCTAGCATTAGTAAAATGTAGATGTTGAGAAAGTACAACCAGAGAGTGTAAAGACTTAAGGTCCAATGCTGCAATCCGAGGGCAATATTTCAGATATCATAACAAAAAAGGCCGCAGTAGCGGCCTTTTAATTTTGCAGATCAATGCTTGAACTGCCTGATTAGGTTGTGAAGTTCTACATTTGCCAGGTTGAGCGCCTCGGCGACCTCAGCGCTTAGATTGACCTGCCGGACCATCTCATCAGCTCCTGTAGCAATGTATTGAACATTTTGAGAAATATCCTCACTAACAACGGTTTGCTGATTGGCTGCACTAGCAATCTGAGTATTCATATCATTAATACTACTAATTGCATCAGACACTTTCTGCAATGCAGCAACAGCCAAGGCAACCTGCTCAAAGGTTTGATCACTTCCTTGCTTACTTCGGTGCATGGCCTGCACTGCATGCTCTGAGCCAGTTTGAAGCTTTGCGATCATGTTTTGAATCTCTCCAGTAGAATCTTGGGTCTTACTGGCTAAAGAACGGACCTCATCAGCTACAACAGCAAACCCACGACCCTGCTCTCCTGCTCGCGCAGCTTCAATTGCAGCATTGAGTGCCAACAAGTTAGTTTGATCGGCAATACCTCGAATGACATCCAAGATGGATACGATACTTTCAACCGATTGCTCAAGGGTATGAATCACATTTGAAGCCTGCTCAATCTCACCTGACAACCCACGCATAGACTGCTGTGCACTCTCTATGGTTTGCTTTGCTTTTTGAGTATTGCGCGCAGCACTGTCACTGGAATGAGCAGCTTCCTGAGCTCTGGATGCAACCTCATTAGCCGAGGCATTCATTTCTGTAATTGCAGTCGCGACCTGATCATTCTGATCTTTTTGATCATTTGAAATACCAGATAGCTCATTATTTAATGAGCGAATTTTCTTGGCTTGTTGCTCATTGTGATCGATGGCGTCATTAACCCGCTTGACCGTACTTTGGATACGGGCAACAAACTTATTAAATGCACTGGCGACCTGATTTAATTCATCGCTACCATCGACCGTTAGGCGCTGACTGAGGTCACCATCACCCTGAGCAATGTCTTGCATGGCGTCTCGCATCCGCTTTATTGGCGCAAGAGTAAATGCAATGGTAAGCCACAACATACCCAGACCCAGCACTACCGTAGCAGGCCACCCTAATTGGACTCGCATCACAGTTTGTTCACTAGCTGCAGCTAAGGCACGGCCTTCTCTAATTTGGGCCTCGGCAATTAACCCCAGTAGTTGACCAAGGCCCTGTTCGATTTTCAAAAACTGCTGATTAATAACCCTTTGATGCTGACGGTATGTAGATAACACTGAATCAATGGATTGCTGAAAAATATGCTGTTGATAGAGTCGATTCAATTCAGCAGCATCCTGCTCAAGCTGGCGCAACAAGTTACCAGCCTCTGCCTCAACAAGCCCTTCATCAACCAAGGGCTGAACGGGGGCTAACAACTCCATAAAACTCGCATTTGCTTGCTGAAGCTGCTCTCTCAAAGCAGAAAACTGGGTTGCATCATTGGTTACTACCGCCTGCAACGCCGCTGTTTGCAAACGAAATAACTCCTGATTTGCGGTCAACAAGGAGGTGGCTGCAGGTGCAACCTGAGTGACAATTCGACCATTGATTTGACGCTGACGATCAAAGGTTGACAGAACGGTTACAAACAAGGTTGAGATCACCAGCAACACAAAAACAACGGGGGCAGACACCTTCCAGACATAATTTATGTTTCCTAAGCGCATAGGTTCTCCTGAGTATTTAGCCTATGAAGTCGAATAACCAATCATTTTCAAAACGTTTTGATAACCAGCTGAGTGAGGAACTAATGATTAACGCCTCAGAAGCCAGCAAACTCAAAAACAGTTTTTGAACAAGTTACCCCTTTAATCTAGCCCATATTTTCATTTTCACCAGTTATCCTGATAAAAAACCACTTATCGCAACACCTCAAAACAATGCGAGAAAGGCACTAGTCTGTTACTTGAAGCTCAGGGTTAAACACTGGTTAGAGGTCATGCCCTTGCGCCTAAAAATGTCTATCTTTCTACACTTGGAGATTCGGTCATGCCAAAGCGTTCATTGACTTTCTATGTTTTCGCCCTAGGTGTTCTATCTGTCTATGGTTGTGCAGCCATTCCTGTCATTGGCGATGGCAATGACAGCCAGCGCACAATTGAAATCAGGGAAGCCCAAGAAATCAACATCCATGGCAAGAGCGATATTATCTTTACAGACAACCCTTCAAACAGTCTAGAAATTCACTCGGACAGTAACATCATCCAACGCATTAGCGTCCGAAGCTCAGGCAACAGCATCACTATCCGTCCAAGTTTCTGGTTCATGTTATTTCCTAGTCAGGGAATTGAATATCGTATCAGTAGTGCACAGATCGAGAAGTTAACCAGCAGCGGCAAGAATCAACTCCAATTAAACACAAGCCAGTCTCTGCATATTCATAGCAGCGGCGAACTAGACATTGTCGCAAGAGGTAATACCGAATTACTGCGCTTAAGTGGCAGCGGCCAGCTAAAACTAGAAGGAACACAATGGCAAGCACAACTACTGGAGCTAGAGCGATCAGGTCGTACCCATTTGGAGCTTACTGAGGTCATCAAACTTAATGGCAGAAGTAGCGGAACACTAACCTGGCTGCCAAGCAGCATAACGAACTACGATGAATTCCAACACCATGGAACTTGGAACAGAGAATCTGATCATTAAGCAACGAGAAAAGTAATGGCTCAGCAATCACGTCAGAGAACCACAACAAACCAAGATGATTAGTGCAAAATTTGCAACACCAAGTTGTTTAAATATCATTTTACGCAACAATAAAACCTCCTTACAATGATTGGGTTTTTATTGGCCACTCCTTGTGGCAATCTTCATTAACTTTGCAAGAGAGCACTATGAGCAATTATTTCAACACCCTGAATCTTCGCCAGCAGTTAGACCAACTGGGTCGCTGCCGCTTCATGAATCGTGATGAATTCGCCAACGGCTGCGACTTCTTAAAAGGTAAAAAAGTGGTGATCGTTGGCTGTGGCGCTCAAGGTCTTAACCAGGGCCTGAACATGCGTGACTCTGGCCTAGACGTGTCTTACACCCTACGTGCCGAAGCCATTGCAGAGCAACGCCAGTCTTGGAAAAACGCCACCAGCAATGGCTTTGCCGTTGGTACCTACGAAGAATTGGTGCCTCAGGCCGACCTACTGGTCAACCTGACTCCAGACAAGCAGCACACCGACGTTGTTAAGGCCGTAATGCCACTGATGAAGCAGGGCGCTTGCTTGGGCTACAGCCACGGCTTCAACATCGTTGAAGAAGGCATGAAAATCCGTAACGACCTGACGGTAGTCATGGTTGCACCCAAGTGCCCTGGCTCCGAAGTACGCGAAGAGTACAAGCGTGGTTTTGGTGTGCCTACCCTGATCGCTGTTCACCCTGAAAATGACCCCCAGGGCCATGGTATGGACATCGCCAAAGCCTGGGCCTCTGCCACTGGCGGCGACCGTGCTGGCGTACTGGAATCCTCTTTCGTTGCCGAAGTGAAATCCGACCTAATGGGCGAGCAAACCATTCTTTGCGGCATGCTGCAAACGGGTGCGATTCTGGGCTATGAGCAAATGGTTGCCCAAGGCATCGAGCCTGGCTACGCGGTGAAACTGATTCAATTCGGCTGGGAAACTGTCACCGAAGCACTGAAAATCGGCGGCATCACCAATATGATGGACCGTCTGTCTAACCCAGCAAAAATCGTTGCCTTCGAAATGGCCGAAGAGCTGAAAGACTTGCTGCGTCCGTTGTTCCAAAAGCACCAAGACGACATCATGACTGGTGAGTTTTCTCGCACCATGATGGCTGACTGGGCCAATAACGACGCTAACTTGTTGAAATGGCGCGCCGAAACCGGTGACACTGGCTTTGAAAAAACCCCAGCCAGCGATACCAAAATCGACGAGCAAGAATACTTCGACAAGGGCATCTTCTTGGTCGCCATGGTAAAAGCCGGTGTGGAATTGGCCTTTGAAACCATGGTTGAAAGCGGCATTGTTGAAGAATCGGCTTACTACGAATCTCTGCACGAAACACCGTTAATCGCCAACACCATTGCTCGCAAAAAACTGTACGAAATGAACGTGGTGATTTCTGACACCGCTGAGTACGGCTGCTACCTGTTCAGCCATGCCGCTGTACCTCTGCTGCGTGACAACTTCATCAGCAAGGTAGGTAAAGATGTACTGGGTGAAGGCCTGCAACTGAAATCCAACTCAGTTGATAACGCCCTGTTGGTTAAGGTTAATGATGCCATCCGTAACCACCCAGTTGAGTGGATCGGTGCCGAGCTACGTGGCTACATGACCGACATGAAGAAAATCGTTGAAGCTGAGCAAGCCAAATAAGCTGCTTTCTTTGATCTAACAAGGCCCTAAGGGGCCTTTTTTATTGCTTAACTGGCAAAGCAGGCAACTTGGCATACACTTAGGGTAAAGGGGGGAGTGCCAATGCAAAAACTGTTAGAGCACAGCATGTATGCCGCGCGCTGGATTCTTGGGCCCATTTATTTCGGTCTGAGCATTGCGTTATTATTGATTGCGATTAAATTCTTTCACGATTTGGTTATTCATGTACCTTTAATACTTAGCCTTAGCGATTCTGATGTAATTCTTCTAGCATTGTCGCTGATTGACCTAGCCTTGGTCGGTGGGCTCTTGATCATGGTAATGTTTGCAGGCTACGAAAACTATGTGTCGCGCTTTGATGTTTCCAATCAAAAAAGCACTTTGTCTTGGTTGGGGCGAGTCGACTCAGGGCGCCTCAAGGTTAATGTTGCCTCAGCCATCATCGCCATCTCGTCCATTCACCTGCTCAAAGTGTTCATGAACATTGAAACAACCCCTAATGATAAGTTGCTCTGGTACACCATCATACATCTAGTATTTGTCGCCTCTGCTTTTGGCGTGGCTTGGTTAGATCGTATTGCAAAAAGCACTAAGCAAGGAGATCGTAATATTAGTAAAGATGGCATTGACCTGCCCTAGCCAGTCAAAGCGAACTGCTCGGCTAACTAGGTGGTAACAACCAATG
>SKIB01000098.1 GCA_007116635.1 Saccharospirillaceae bacterium | reverse complement strand
GTCGGCGGTCTAGGCGCCGGCTTCTTCTTAGGTTATCAGTGGTAATCTGATGCTGAGGCTATGGCCCTACGCACTGGCTCTGTTGTCTGGCTTGCTCTGGTGGTTAGCCCCTGAGCGGCCAGACCTTGTTGAGGGTCTTTACAGTCAAACCAGCTTTGCTTGGCTGGTTTGGTTGCCTGCCTTTTTCAGCTCTCTTTTTCCCTTTGCCCTAAGCGAGTGGCTTGCTCCTCTGCTGCTGCTCGTTCTGCTGTGGTGCATTGTTCGCCTGCCCTGGCGAACCCGCTTTTTTAAGTCACTGCTGCTCAGTTGCCATTATCTATTGTTAACCCTGGCCCTATTGTGGTCCTCCTTTGTGCTGCTTTGGGGTTTGAACTACTGGCGCCAACCCTTAGTTGAGCACTATCAGCTAACCAGTTGGCTGAGCGAGGACGACAAACGACAGGCTTGGCAGCAGGCCAGCGTCTTGACCAATGATTTGCGTGCTCAGCTGGGCGAGCAATCTTGCTTTGCGCCCGACTTTGACCAGCAATTGGTGACTGATATCCGCGCTGCACAGCAGCAAAGTCTTGCCAGGCTCGGGTTGCCAAGTCCAGCGCGTTCGGTGCGCGAGCCCTTTGCCAGTCCTTGGCTGCGTGACCTGCGCATTGCCGGTTTCTATAGCCCTTGGGTGGCTCAGGCTCATGTCAGTCGCTATGTAGCGCCAGGTCTGAAGCCCATGGTCATTGCTCATGAGTTGGCTCATGCCAATGGCATTGGTCCGGAGCATGAGGCCGACATGCTGGCCTTTATTAGCCTTTGGCAGGCGCAAGATCCCGCCCTGCAATACGCGGGTTGGTTGGCTTTTTGGTGGCAAGCAACGGATCATGATTTGTTGTCCTCCAAGGTTCGTAAAGACTTGGGCTGTATCCGCGCCTACCGCCAGCAATTTGAGGTGCAGGTCGAGCGCGCCGCCCCGGTGGCTCAGCAAGTTTGGCAGGTCTACGACCAGTATTTACAGCAATCCGGTGTCGAGCAGGGGCTCAAGAGTTATGCCCAGGGCGTTGAATGGGCTTTGGCTTACTTTTGGCACCAGATGGCATCCACTCCTCAATGATAGCGATGCCTCGGCTGCACCCTTTTGCACTTTTACTTTTAGTAGATGTCTAAGCTAGCTGCATCTTGTTATCATGTGATTTTTATTGCTAGATTCAGTCCATGTCCCGATTGCTTGAACAAGATCGACGCGCCTACCTTGCGGCCTTAGGCATTCCCGTCTGGGGGCGTCGGATACAGATGCCTGCTGCGGGGCCAATCAATCTTGGTCAGTTCGTCACTGATCGCCAACCTGTCGATCAGGATGCCTCTCGAGCTTTGGCCTCTCATGGTTTGGCCTCTCATGGTTTAACAGTGCCGACGGCTGAGTTTATTGCCCAGGCTGGCGACGCTGCACAGCAGTCCATTATTGCTGGGTCAGGGGTCAGCTCTATCCTAAACTCTGGCAATGCTTCGCCGCCGGACTCAGGGCTAACTCATCAAGCCCCTGCTGCGCATACCCAGATCAGGGGGCCGGGGCCGGAGTTGTCGAATGCTACAACCCTGGCCGGTGCCAACTCTCAGCCGTTGCGCCTGAGCGAACAGTTGGTCCTTGGCGCTCAAGCTCAAAACATGGCTTTGCCCGATGAAGTCTTGGTTCCCGGTTTTGCCACGGACGATAGGCCTGAGCTTCGTTTCTGGTTTCATCATCATGAGTCCTTGCTGTTGATTGACGACTGTCCAAAGGTGCTCAATCAGCAACAGCGTGAGCGTTTATTGCAACTGGCGACCAATATTTTGTCTGTTTGTCGTGGCGTTACAGCTCAGAGTCAGTTAATTCAACAGTTGGACTGGCCGGTGTTTCCCAATCCCATGGTCGATCAGTGTTCGCAAAAGGCTCTGGAGTATGTACGCCATAAGTTGTTGCAATACCTGCAGCAATATAAGCCAGAACGAGTGCTGCTGGCGGGCGAGCGAGCCCAGAGTTACTTTCTGCGCAGCCAAGAAGTTGAACTCTGGCAGCAAGGGCGCTTGATGGATGTGCCGGTTTTAGCCATACCTAACTTGTCGCAGCTTCTGGCCATGCCAGATTTCAAGGCAGAATTGTGGCAACAATGGCAAAGCTGGACCATCAAACATGAGCGTTAGAGTACAGGGCATGCAAGCCAAATGGTTACCGCAGTTGTTGCTCTTGGAGCAAGAATTGCAAACCACGCCCATGGGCGGCAACTTTGTTAATAGCCTGAAGCTAGACAACAGTCTGGCGATTGTCAGTGCTGGTGATCGGCTGCAAGCCTATTTACTGGCAAGAGCCATGGGGCCTGAATGGGAGTTGTTGTCTTTGGCGGTGGCGCCCGACTGTCAACGCCAGGGCATGGCTCGAGCCATACACCAAGTTTGGCAGCAGATGGCCTTAGATTCGGGAGTTGAGCAGCTTTGGCTAGAGGTTGCCAGTAATAATCCGCCTGCAATTAAGCTTTATCAGCAGCAGGGCTATCAACTTCAGGCAATACGTAAGAATTATTACCCTGATGCTGATGCCCTGCTCATGACCTGCTCCCTGCGCTGATATTATGGTGTGATTCCCTTGGCACCAGTATTGCTAAGCTTGCCTGGTTCTAACCAGGGCTTGCTTTACGATTCGTTTGCTGCAGGCTGCAGAGTCATCAGTAGTTCTTGCTGATTGAGTAGTTGCAGCATGCCTTCTTCAATCTGCCAGTTGTCAACTTGTTTCAGTAGTTTGAGAAATTGATCTTCGATTGTCATGTTATCTTGGCAATACATGCGTGTGCTGGCTAATGAAGGCATTTCGATTTGTTGCTGTCGGCCATGATAAGAGCCAAAGAATCGATTGCAGCCACTGAACCCTGTTACCCTGCCTTGTTCAAAGCGAATATCTGGCATAGCGTCGCCTAAATCAAAGTCTGCCATCTGAGTTAATTGCCAACTTTGCTCAAGATCTGGAGCCTGGCAGGTGAGGTTTGGTTGTAAGCCGTTATTGCTCAGGACCTCAAGTTGAATTGGCCAGCCTTCTTCATCCGCTGGCTTGTCCTGGTACTGACCAAACAGCTCTACAAAATAGCCTCGTTCATTTGGGCCAAGTTCCAGGAACTGCCGCTCCAATTCAAGGCGTTGTTGGTTGCCGCGTATGGGCAAGACTTGTTCACTGTCACAAGGGAACAGGAGGTGGCCGTCGGCATAGTAGAAATAATAGCCTTGCAGCTGTTGCACTGCAGCATCACTTCTCTTTAGTAGGCTGTAATTCTGTTCAGACTTTTTCAGTTGGCCCTGTGAATCCAATAGTGTTAAGCCTGTCTGGGTGATTTGGAATTGCCAGTCTTGGCCAAGGCTAAGGCGATCACCTTCAATTTGAAATTGCCCAATTTGGCTTTCACTGATGATCTGCTCTCCTAGTTGGTGGATAACCAACTGGTATTGTTGATCCTCAAGACGTAATTGCCAATCTTGACCCTTGCAGTCTTCACATGGCAGAACACCTTGCCAAAAGCCATCCACCTTTGCAACGGATTGTTCGCTTGGTTGTTGATTGTCAGGATCGCAGGCCATGAGAAACAGGCCAAGTGTTGTAAAACAAAGAGTTTGAGCTTTCATAAGGTCACCACACAGAACGAAAGCGAGATTATGGCTAGAAAAAAAATTCCTGCAAGGGTGCTGTCAATGGATATTCAACCTGTGTTCAGGCTGAGCATTGCTAGTTATGTACTGGTAATCTTAGTATCCTTTAGTAAATGAATCCTGGAAGCAAGAGTACAAGAGTAGATGTTATCAACAAAGCAGCTTCGTTACTTGGTAAGCTTGGCGCAGTTTTCGCATTTTGGTCGCGCAGCTGAGAATTGTTTTGTCAGTCAATCGGCTTTTAGCATTGCCATTAAAGAGCTGGAAGACAGGCTAGGAGTGCAGGTAGTGGATCGCACCAATCGCCAGGTGACCATGACCCCTATCGGTTTGGATCTGGTGGTGCAGGCAAAAAAAGTACTTTTGGAGCTTGAACGCATGCAGGAGCTGGCAACGGCTGCCAAAGACCCCTTGTCTGGCCCAATAAAGCTTGGGGTGATTCCCACCATAGCGCCCTATGTGTTGGCCGACTTTGTCGCCGAATGTCAGTCACGGCATCCAAACCTGCAGCTGTACATTCGTGAAGATTTAACTGCAAATTTACATGCTGCATTGCTAGATGGTCAGCTGGATCTGTTGTTGCTAGCCTTGCCCATGCCGATGCGTGCGGTAGAGCAGCTGGTTCTCTTTAAGGATCCTTTTTATTTTGCTTATCACCCTGATTACCCAATAAGTGAAGGTTTGAATCCAGAAGAAATGATAGATGACAGTGTGATGCTGTTAGAAGAGGGGCATTGCTTACGAGACCATGCCCTGGCAGCCTGTAATTTACATAATAGAAACAAAGTCAGTGGCTTTTCAGCTACCAGTCTGGCAACTCTGGTTCAGATGGTTGCTAGTCGCCTAGGGGTTACCTACTTACCTGAGCTGAGTATTGCCAGTTTGAAACAGAATTATCCCTGCATCAGCATAGAACCCATGGGAGAGGATCACTATCGGGAAATCGGTTTGGTATGGCGTAAAGGCAGTGCTAGGCTTGAGGCGTTTCATGCTCTGGGTGATATTATTTGCCAATTAAAAGAGCGCAAGCAATGCAAATAGATGCCTTGGTAGATTTGTTACGTGAACCCGGCTATCACAGTGGTAATGATCTAGCCAAGCAGCTAGGTATTAGTCGGGCGCGTGTCTGGCAAATGATTAAGCACCTGGAGTCCTTAGGGCTTCCGATTTGGTCGGTCCGTGGTCGTGGGTATCGAGTGGCTCCAGACGTGAGTCTATTGCATAGGCAGAATGTATTGTCTGTCCTGAGTGCGGCAAGGCTGACAAAAAGAATTGAGAATTTGCAGCTGGTTGCCAGCATTAATAGTACTAATGCGGCATTACTGGGTGCCTTGAGTGGCCAGACGGGTTACGCAATCCTTAGTTCTGAGCATCAATATGAGGGTAGGGGTCGTCAGGGGCGTACCTGGTACACGCCCATGGCAAGTAACCTAGCTTGTTCATTTGCTTTGGCAAGTGTGCCCTTGGTGTGTTTGCCTGGCCTAAGTTTGAGTCTGGGTGTTGCCATTGCAGACATGTTGCGAAAGCTTGGATTGGCTAAGGCAATGGTTAAGTGGCCAAATGATATTTATCTGGCGGATGCTAAGGTAGCTGGCATTCTAGTAGAGTTAAGAGTAAAAGAGGATAGCAGTGCGCGTCTAGTAATCGGGGTTGGCATGAATGTTAATCACAGCCTTGACTCAACTCTTGTGGCTCGGCCAACCACCCATGTCAATGCTCATTTGCCCCAGGCCATCGAGCGCTCCACTTTGCTTGCTTACTTGATACAGGCGGTGGTAGAGGCCTCTGACCGCCATCTGGCCCAAGGCATGACATGGTTGCATCAGCAATGGCCAGGCTTTGATTATTTGTTGCAGCGTGAGGTCAGGGTGCACACCAATAATGCTGTGTTGAAGGGGCAAGCACAGGGCATAGATGATCAGGGCAGGCTTATGGTTTTAGTGAACGGTCAGTGCCAAGTCTTTGATCATGGTGAGGTATCCGTACGTGTCTGATCAATGTTTTTGGCTTGATATGGGTAATAGTCGTTGTAAATGGCAATGGCAAGGCCGTGACTATGTGGGTGCTGAGACCGAGTTGCTCGATTTTGTTACCGACATTACAGTGGACCAATGGCTGGTCTCCTCAGTGCGGCCCTTTGCATTGTCGCAATTGGAGCGCTTGCCCTGGATAAAGCCAAGCGTGAAGCAGGGTTTTGGCGGCTTTTATCTGCAGTATGAGCCCGAGCGCCTAGGGTTGGATCGTTGGTTGGCGATGTTGGCCGTTCGGCCTAAGCTAGCGCTAGGACAAACGGCCATTGTGGTGGATATGGGTACGGCCACGACCTTTGATCTCTTCACCTATGAACGACATCTTGGTGGCTTGATAACAGTGGGCTTCAATACCATGAAGAAGGCGCTCTTTAATGATACTGCTCAGTTGCGCCAGGCACAATTTGATGGTCAGCTGCAGCTGGCACATAGCACAGACCAGGCCATAGGTCGGGGTTATTATTGGCCGATTCAATTGCTACTTAGCCAATGGTTGCAGCAATACCCTGGGGCCATGCTAATTTGCACTGGCGGCGATGCCGGTGCCCTAATGCCGTTGTTGCCACAGGCAAAATGGCAGGACGACCTGGTATTACAGGGTTTGCGGTACTGGTATGAATCAGGAGAAGTAGATGCGTAAGCTGGCTCTGTTGCTGTTAGTAGCCAATGTGATTGTGGCAATTTGGTATTGGTTGTTGCCAAAGACCGAGTTGATTTTTCATAGACATTCCGAATCTCAGTTAAATGTAGCAGAGCCTGCCCCTGATCAGGTAATGCAAGCTGAGCGGTCAGCAAACTCGCTTGAAGTAACTGATCAGCAGTTGTCAGAGCGGGCGCCAAGGCCCTCAGGCATGGCCGATGAGGAACTGGTTGTTCAGTTGCGTCATGCTCTGCAGAGACTACAGCCCAGGGTAGAGGCAACTAGTGGGGATGAAGTTAGGGGGGCTGATGCCTTGCAGGGAAGCTGCGTTGTTTTGCAGGGGGCTCGGCAGGAAATTGATGCAATTAACAGTTACTGGCAATCAAAGAATTTAACTGCTGAGTTGAGTCAAGAAGAACAAGTATTATCCCAGTTATTTTGGGTGGTGGATCAAAGTGCAGAAACACGTGCGCAAGCCCAAGAGATTACTGCCAAGGCAGTTGAGTTATGGCAGGATGCGGCCTTGACCAGTGGCTTTGATAACCCCTATTCAGTGTCCTTAGGCGTGTTCTCTTCAGAGGAAAACGCCAGTTCAAGGCGCCAGTCGGCCTTGGATTCTGGGTTTCAGGCAAAGACAATTGTGCGCTCAAGGACGGTGCGACGTTTTCAATTGTTGGTTTTGGCTGCAGACTGGCAGGCTCATGAACAAGACGTGCGCACAACTTGGCCTGAAATTAATTTTAACTTTAGATCTTGTTAGGCCTTGCAATTGCCGTAGAAATCATTAAGATAGCTCGCCATTGCTAGCTCGTTGAGTTTTGCAACTCTTTGATTTTCTTTGGGTTTTTTAAAGTTTCTAAAAAAACCATTTGACAAATAAATCATAAGTGGCAAAATGCACAGCGTCTGGAGGGGTTCCCGAGTGGTCAAAGGGAGCAGACTGTAAATCTGCCGCGTAAGCTTCGATGGTTCGAATCCGTCCCCCTCCACCACCTTCTCAGCGGGTATAGTTCAATGGTAGAACCTCAGCCTTCCAAGCTGATGGTGCGGGTTCGATTCCCGCTACCCGCTCCAAGTTAGGCTCGCGTAGCTCAGGGGTAGAGCACTTCATTGGTAATGAAGAGGTCATGAGTTCAAATCTCATCGTGAGCACCATTAAACTGGGTTGCACTTTATTGGTGGTTGTACTAATATTCGCAACCCTGTTTAAGCTACAGGCCAGTAGTTCAATTGGTAGAGCACCGGTCTCCAAAACCGGGTGTTGGGGGTTCGAGTCCCTCCTGGCCTGCCACTATCTTTTATTTTCATGAGTTAGGGTAACCTATGAGTTCTCAAGCTGAAGTCAAGCCAAACGCATTCTTAGAGTGGTCAAAGTGGGTTTTGGTAGTCGCACTGGTGGTGCTGGCCATTGCTGGTAATGCAATTTATGCCGAGCAGTCGCAGTTATTGCGCGTTAGTGCGGTGTTGTTGTTGTTTGTGTTGGCTGTTGGTGTTGCTGTTACTACTGCAAAGGGTCGTCGGATCAATCAGTTGCGTAAAGAGGCTTGGGTTGAGGTGCGACGAATGGTTCGCCCAACTCGCCAAGAGACAACTCAGACCACTTTGTTGGTTTTGGCGGCTGTTCTGTTCGTTGCTCTTTGCTTTTGGTTCTTTGATTGGATGATTAGCACCATTCTGTCCATTTTCTTGGGTTAACGAGGTTTCGATGTCAGATTCTCAGGCTTCTATGCGTTGGTATGCTGTGCATGCCTATTCTGGTTTTGAAAAGCGTGTTGCGGCAAGTATTAAAGAGCAGGCTGAGATTCAAGGTCTGACTGACAAGTTTGGTGAGGTCTTGGTTCCTACTGAGACTGTGATTGAGATGCGCGATGGTAAGAAGCGCAAGAGCGAGCGCAAGTTTTATCCTGGTTATGTGCTGGTGCAGATGGTCATGGAAGAGCCGACCTGGCACTTGGTGAATGGCACAAATCGAGTGCTGGGCTTTATTGGTGGTCGTCCTGAGAAGCCGGCGCCATTGTCTGCCAAAGAGGTGGATACTATTCTTTCACGTGTCCGCGATGGTGCTGAAAAGCCAACGCAGAAAACAATTTTTGAACCTGGTGAGATGGTGCGTGTGACCGAGGGTCCTTTTGCCGATTTTAATGGCACGGTGGAACGGGTTAACTACGAAAAGAGTCGCTTGCAGGTGTCTGTTTCTATTTTTGGTCGTCCAACGCCAGTTGAGCTGGAGTTTGGTCAGGTTGAAAAGGTTTAGCGAGCCTAGGGCTCATTATTGATCGGGGAGCCTAAGGGCGTTTGAACCCAAGTAGAGGTAAAAATGGCAAAGAAAGTTACTGGCTATATTAAGCTGCAAGTAAAGGCTGGCCAAGCTAATCCAAGTCCACCAGTAGGTCCGGCTTTGGGTCAGAAAGGCTGTAACATCATGGAATTTTGTAAAGCATTCAATGCTGCAACGCAAAAGTTGGAGCCTGGTTTGCCAATTCCTGTGGTTATCACGGTTTACAGCGATAAAAGCTTCACCTTTATCACTAAAACGCCACCAGCTTCCATCTTGCTTAAGAAGGCTGCTGGCATTAAAAGTGGTTCGTCCACTCCCAATTCGCAAAAAGTTGGCACTGTAACCCGTGCTCAGCTGGAAGAGATTGCAACCATGAAGCAGCCTGATTTGACAGCTGCAGACATGGATGCTGCTGTGCGTACCATTGCTGGTAGTGCTCGTAGCATGGGCCTGAATGTGGAGGGTGTTTAAGATGGCAAAATTGACTAAGCGAGCCAAGGCGATCAACGCCAAGGTTGACAGCACCAAGCTTTACAGCTTTGAAGAAGCCGTTGTTCTGCTGAAAGAAGTTTCCAGTGTTAAATTCCCAGAGGCCATTGATCTGGCTGTTAATCTGGGCATTGATGCACGTAAATCGGATCAAAATGTCCGTGGTTCTACTGTGTTGCCTAACGGCACAGGTAAGACTGTACGGGTGGCGGTCTTTACTCAGGGCGCAAATGCTGAGGCTGCTAAGGCTGCCGGTGCAGACGCAGTTGGCATGGAAGAGTTGGCCGAAGCCATGAAGAATGGTGACATGAACTATCAAACCGTGATTGCATCTCCAGATGCCATGCGTGTGGTTGGTCAGCTGGGTCAGCTATTGGGTCCACGTGGCCTAATGCCTAACCCTAAGGTTGGTACAGTTACTCCTGACGTTGCCACAGCAGTTAAAAATGCTAAAGCGGGTCAGGTGCGCTTCCGTAACGACAAGAATGGTATTATCCACAGCACTGTGGGCAAGTTGAGCTTTGATGCTGCTGCAGTTAAGCAGAACGTTGAAGCCCTAGTTGCAGACCTGAAGCGTTTGAAGCCTTCAACCTCTAAGGGTCAATACATTAAGAAAATCAGCCTGAGTTCAACCATGGGCCCAGGTCTGAATATAGATCCAGCTTCATTGGATCTGTAATTCATTTAGCAGTGTTACTGCTTAATAAAAGTTCTTTGTAGTCCCACTCTAGGGTGGGGCCGTCAAAGACCGTAGGTGGTGCAAGCCTTAATTTCCTACGTAGACGGTGTGGTTCTACTCTAAGAGTGTGTTCCGTCGCCGTTGAGAGCCCAAGCATGGCTTGGGTGTGGTGAACTAGTCAAGTACGGCTAATCAGGAGAAATACTGTGGCATTAAGACTCGAAGACAAAAAAGCGATTGTCGCTGAGGTCAACGAGGTTGCCGGCAGTGCTTTATCACTAGTTATTGCTGATGCTCGTGGTGTCACCGTTGAAAAAATGACTCAGTTGCGTGCCAAGGCGCGCGCTGAAGGCATCTATTTGAAAGTAGTACGCAACACATTGGCTCGCATTGCTGTTAAAGGCACCGAGTACGAATGTGCTGATTCTGCTTTTGTGGGTCCTTCTCTGTTGGCATTTTCAATGGAAGATCCAGGTGCAGCTGCACGTTTGCTGAAAGATTTCGCTAAAGAAACTGAAGCATTTGAAGTGAAGGCGCTGTCTGTTGGTGGCGAGTTATTGGGTGCTGACCAGATCGAACGTCTGGCGAGCCTTCCTACCCTGCATCAAGCATTGGGTATGTTGGCAAATGTTACCCTGGCTCCAGTTACCAAGCTGGCAAGAACCCTCAACGAAATTCCAGCCAGCGTTACTCGTGTGGTACATGCTGTTGCTGAACAGAAAAAAGGCGCTGCATAAGCAGCCCATCATTTATACTTTTGGAGATTTGAATCATGGCACTGTCCAAAGACGATATCTTGAACGCTATTGCTGAAATGTCTGTAATGCAAGTTGTTGAGCTTGTTGAAGCAATGGAAGAAAAATTTGGTGTTTCAGCTCAGGCTGCTGTGGCTGTTGCTGCTGCTCCTGCTGACGGTGGCGCTGCTGCTGCTGAGCAAACAGAGTTTGACGTTGTTCTTAAGTCAGCTGGCGAAAAGAAAGTTAACGTAATTAAAGCTGTTCGTGAAATCACTGGCCTTGGCTTGAAAGAAGCTAAAGAAGCCGTTGATAGCGCACCTTCTACCTTGAAAGAAGGCATAGACAAGGCTGAAGCTGAAGAGATCAAGAAGAAGCTGGAAGAAGCCGGCGCTTCTGTGGAACTGAAGTAAGTTCTATGCTGGAGGTTGTCGCTAATTGCGGCTAACCTAACTTGGCTGAAGGTGTTTGCACCTTCAGCCTTTTTCCGTTTGGGTAAAACCTACGGAAGGTCAATGACCTTGGTTGAATTGGGACCTGTGCCCACAACAGACACTGAGCTGGGGAATGCTGATGGCTTACTCGTATACTGAGAGAAAACGCATCCGTAAGGATTTTGGCAAGTTGCCACCCGTAATGGAATTGCCCTATTTGTTGGCAATCCAATTGGATTCCTATCGAGAATTCTTGCAAGCAGAAATGGACCCCGGGCAACGCCAGGACCTAGGTTTGCATGCTGCTTTTAAATCAGTTTTTCCAATAGTTAGCTATTCAGGCAATGCAGCCCTTGAGTATGTTAGCTACCGTATTGGCCAGCCTGTTTTTGATGTTAAAGAGTGTCAACAAAGAGGCGTTACCTATTCTGCGCCTTTACGCGTCAAAGTACGCTTGATCATTTACGACAAAGAAAGTACTGCCAAAGCCATTAAAGACATCAAAGAACAAGAAGTATTCATGGGTGAGATCCCATTGATGACCGAAAATGGTACTTTCGTTGTTAACGGCACTGAGCGAGTTATTGTGTCGCAGTTGCATCGCTCGCCGGGCGTGTTTTTCGATCACGACAAGGGTAAAACCCATAGTTCCGGTAAGCTACTTTATGCAGCCCGTATTATTCCTTATCGCGGCTCATGGTTGGACTTTGAGTTTGACCCTAAAGATGCGGTATTCGTTCGTATTGATCGTCGTCGCAAGCTTCCTGCAAGCATCCTGTTGCATGCGCTCAATTATACTAATGAACAGATTTTGGCTGAATTTTATGAATTCACCAAGTTAAGCCGTAGCGAACAAGGCTACCAGATGCAGCTGGTGCCTAAGCGCTTGCAGGGGGAAACGGCCCAGTTTGATATCTTTGATCAACAGGGTAACCTCTTGGTTGAAACAGGCAAGCGAATCACTGCACGTCATGTTAAGCAGATGGTAAAAGCCGGTCTTGAGTTTGTAACCGTTTCTGCTGAATACCTGCACGGACGAAGGTTGGCCAAAGACATAGTTGATCAAGAAACAGGCGAAGTAGTGATCTGCTGTAATACTGAAATCAATGACGAGATTTTAGTTTTGCTTGAAAAGCACCAGGTTAGTGACTTTGAAATCATCTACACTAACGAACTGGATTGTGGTCCCTTTATCTCAGATACGCTTAAACTTGATCCAACCAGTACACGTATGCAGGCCTTGGTAGAGATCTACCGTATGATGCGCCCTGGTGAACCACCAACAGCCGACGCAGCAGAAACCCTATTCCAAAACCTGTTCTTCAGTGAAGAACGTTATGACCTCTCTGGCGTAGGTCGCATGAAGTTTAATCGTCGCCTAGGCCGTGAGGAAGAAAAGGGTAGCGGTATTCTTAGCAAGGATGACATCCTTGATGTGCTCAAAACATTGGTGGCCATTAAGAATGGCTATGGTGTGGTTGATGACATTGACCATTTGGGGAACCGCCGCATTCGCTCGGTTGGTGAAATGACCGAAAACCAATTCCGTGTGGGTCTGGTTCGTGTTGAGCGAGCCGTGCGTGAACGCCTGTCGATGGCGGAAAGTGAAGGCTTGATGCCACAGGATCTGATCAATGCTAAGCCTGTAGCGGCAGCGATCAAAGAGTTCTTTGGTTCGAGCCAGTTATCCCAGTTCATGGATCAGAATAACCCGTTATCTGAAGTTACTCACAAGCGCCGCGTATCGGCCCTTGGCCCTGGTGGCCTAACCCGTGAGCGTGCTGGCTTTGAAGTGAGAGACGTACACCCTACTCATTATGGTCGGGTTTGCCCTATTGAAACCCCTGAAGGTCCGAACATTGGTTTGATCAACTCCTTGGCGACCTTTGCCCGCACCAACTCCTATGGCTTCCTTGAAACCCCATACCGCAAGGTGGTTGAAGGTAAGGTAACGGATCAAATTGAATTCCTGTCGGCCATTGATGAAATCAACTACGTCATCGCCCAGGCGAACATCGAGATCAATGAACAGGTTATGATTGCTGAAGATTTCGTTCAGGTACGAGATCAGGGCGAATTTACTCTGGCACCACGCGAAAAGGTTCAATATATGGACGTTTCGCCTCGCCAAGTTGTATCTGTGGCAGCATCCTTGATTCCTTTCCTTGAGCACGATGATGCTAACCGTGCTCTTATGGGTTCGAACATGCAACGTCAGGCTGTTCCAACTCTGAATGCTGAGAAGCCGGTAGTGGGTACTGGGATGGAGCGTGCTGTAGCTCGTGATTCTGGTGTCTGTGTGGTGGCCCTGCGTGGCGGTATTGTCGATAGTGTTGATAGCTCGCGCATCGTTATCCGTGCCAGCGAAGACGAAGTAACCGACAGTGATGCCGGTGTCGATATCTATAACTTGCGTAAATATACCCGCTCTAACCAAAACACCTGCATGAATCAAAAGGCCAGTGTTAAGGCTGGCGATTTTGTGGCTAGAGGTGACATTCTCGCCGATGGTCCATCCGTTGATATTGGTGAATTGGCATTGGGCCAGAACATGCGTATCGCCTTTATGCCCTGGAATGGTTATAACTTTGAGGACTCCATTCTGGTGTCTGAGCGTGTGGTGCAAGAAGATCGCTTTACCAGCATTCACATTCAAGAATTAAGCTGTATTGCGCGTGACACCAAGCTGGGTGCTGAAGAAATCACCGCGGACATTCCTAATGTGGGTGAAGCAGCACTGTCCAAATTGGATGAGTCAGGCATTGTTTACATTGGTGCCGAAGTTGGCCCAGGTGATATTCTGGTGGGCAAGGTAACGCCTAAGAGCGAAACTCAGTTAACTCCAGAAGAGAAGCTCCTGCGCGCCATCTTTGGCGAAAAAGCATCAGACGTCAAAGACAGCTCCTTGCGTATCAAGGGGGGTGTGCGTGGTACGGTGATCGACGTTCAGGTGTTCACTCGGGACGGCGTGGAGAAAGATCCACGAGCCAAAGCCATTGAAAAAGCTGAGTTGGACAAGTTCCGTGAAGACTTGCACATTGAATATCGCATCATTGAAGACGCTATCTTCGATCGTTTGCAAAAAGCTTTGCTGAATCAAGAAGTGGTTGGCGGTCTTGACCTGAAGAAAGGTGATCGTCTGACAACTGAATTCTTGGCCAATCTCGAGCGTGACCGCTGGTTTAAACTGCGTATGCAGGATGAATCACTTGCTGAATTGCTGGAGCGAAGCCAAGACCAGTTAGACGAAGTTCGTGCGCTGCATCAAACTCGTTTTGACGACAAAAAGGGCAAGCTGGGCACTGGCGACGACCTAGCCCCAGGCATTCTGAAAATGGTTAAGGTCTATGTAGCTGTTAAGCGTAAGATCCAACCAGGTGATAAGATGGCTGGTCGACACGGTAACAAGGGTGTGATCTCGATGATCGTGCCAGTCGAGGACATGCCCTATGATCAGCATGGAGAACCGGTTGATGTGTGCTTAAACCCACTGGGTGTGCCATCGCGGATGAACGTTGGTCAGGTATTGGAAACTCACCTGGGTGCTGCTGCCATGGGCATCGGTAAGAAAATCAATCGCATGATGCAAGAGCAACGCGAAGTTCATGAAATGCGTGACTTCTTGGATCGTGTGTATAACCACACTGGTAGCAGTAAGAACAAAGAAGAAATCGCTGCTCTAGCCGACGATGAAGTTCGTACTCTGTGCCAAAACCTTCGTAAGGGCCTGCCGGTCTCTACTCCTGTGTTTGACGGCGCTAAAGAGTACGAAGTCAAAGAATTGCTCAAACTGGCTGATCTGCCAGAGTCTGGCCAGGTGCAGTTGTGGGATGGTCGAACTGGCGAGCCATTCGACCGCCCAACCACTGTTGGCTATATGTACATGCTAAAGTTGAATCACTTGGTCGACGATAAGATGCATGCTCGTTCCACTGGTTCATACAGCCTGGTAACGCAACAACCTCTGGGCGGTAAAGCTCAGTTCGGTGGCCAGCGTTTCGGTGAGATGGAGGTTTGGGCACTGGAAGCATACGGTGCTGCTTACACCTTGCAAGAAATGCTTACCGTGAAGTCGGATGACGTTAACGGCCGGAGCAAAATGTATAAGAGTATTGTTGATGGTGACCATCGCATGGAGCCTGGCATGCCAGAATCCTTCAACGTTTTGGTGAAGGAAATTCGCTCGCTGGGTATCGACATCGAACTGGAAAACGATCAGTAATAATGGCAGCAGCCCGGTCTAAAGGCCGGGCTCATCTTGGAGAACAAGCATGAAAGATCTGGTAGGTCTGTTAAGACAACAGAGCAACGCGGAAGAATTTGACGCCATTCGTATTGGTTTGGCTTCACCAGAGATGATCCGTTCATGGTCCTACGGTGAAGTGAAAAAGCCGGAAACCATCAACTACCGTACCTTTAAGCCAGAGCGCGACGGCCTATTTTGTGCCCGTATCTTTGGCCCCATCAAGGATTACGAGTGCCTGTGCGGCAAGTACAAGCGTTTAAAGCACCGTGGTGTGATCTGTGAAAAATGCGGTGTCGAAGTGACCCAGTCCAAAGTGCGTCGAGAGCGCATGGGCCACATCGAACTAGCGGCACCAGTAGCCCATATTTGGTTTTTAAAGTCACTTCCAAGCCGTATTGGTTTGGTCATGGACATGACGCTGCGTGATATCGAGCGTATTCTTTATTACGAAAGCTTTGTGGTGGTTGAGCCGGGCATGACCAGCCTTGAGCGTGGTCAACTGCTTAACGACGAAGAATACTATGATGCCATTGAAGAGTTTGGTGACGAATTTGAAGCCCTAATGGGTGCCGAAGCCGTCAAGCGTTTGCTCGAAGATTTGGATCTGGAAGAAGAAGTCGCGATGATTCGCGAAGAAATTCCAACCACTAACAGTGAAACCAAGCTCAAGAAGCTGTCTAAGCGCTTGAAGCTATTAGAGGCCTTTTTGCGTTCTGGTGGTAAGCCTGAGTGGATGATCATGACGGTGCTGCCGGTATTGCCACCTGATTTGCGTCCTCTGGTGCCGCTGGACGGTGGTCGCTTTGCTACTTCGGATTTGAACGACCTATATCGTCGCGTGATTAACCGTAACAACCGTTTGAAGCGCTTGTTGGAGCTTTCGGCACCAGACATCATTGTCCGTAACGAAAAGCGTATGCTGCAAGAATCGGTAGATGCTTTGCTGGATAACGGCCGTCGTGGCCGTGCCATCACCGGCTCTAATCGCCGTCCGCTGAAATCCTTGGCCGATATGATCAAGGGTAAGCAAGGTCGTTTCCGCCAAAACTTGCTAGGTAAGCGTGTTGATTACTCTGGTCGTTCGGTGATCGTGGTAGGCCCAACCCTGCGTCTGCACCAGTGTGGTCTGCCTAAGAAAATGGCGCTAGAGCTATTTAAGCCCTTCATCTACAGCAAGCTTGAGCGCCGTGGTCTGGCCACCACCATCAAGGCTGCCAAGAAGATGGTTGAGCGTGAAGAAGCCGTGGTTTGGGATATCCTTGACGAAGTGATTCGCGAGCATCCGGTGATGCTCAACCGCGCACCCACACTGCACCGTTTGGGTATTCAAGCCTTTGAACCGACCCTGATTGAAGGTAAGGCCATCCAGTTGCACCCTCTGGTCTGTGCTGCCTTTAACGCCGACTTTGACGGCGACCAGATGGCGGTACACATTCCTTTGACCATTGAAGCCCAGCTGGAAGCTCGGGCCTTGATGATGTCGACCAACAACATCCTGGCTCCAGCCAATGGTGAGCCCATTATCGTACCTTCGCAGGACGTTGTTTTGGGTCTGTATTGGCTGACTCGAGAGCGGGTGAATGCGGCAGGTGAGGATATGGTCTTTGCTGATGTAGCTGAGGTCACTCGAGCTTTTGGCGCTAAAAAGCTACAACTGCAGGCTCGTATCAAAGTTCGGGTTACTGAGCATTTGCTGGACGATAATGGTGAATGGCAGTCCAATACTCGACGAGTAGACACTACTGTTGGTCGTATCCTGCTGTTTAATATCTGTCCTAAGGGCATGCCATTTGACCTGGTTAACCAGGTGATGACTAAGAAGACCATCTCCAAGTTACTGGATGTTTGCTACCACAGTGTGGGTCTGAAAGACACCGTGGTTTTTGCCGATCAGATCATGTACATGGGCTTCCGCTATGCTACACAGTCTGGTTCCTCCATTGGTGTTAATGACTTTGCCATCCCTGTTGAAAAGCAGCAAGTTCTTGATGCCGCCGAAGGGGAAGTGCAGGAGATTGAGGAGCAGTTTGCTTCTGGTCTGGTAACTCAGGGCGAGAAGTACAATAAGGTTATCGATATCTGGTCGCGTGCCAATGAGCGCATTTCTCGCGCCATGATGGACGGGATTAGTAAAGAGCCAGTGGTGGATGCCAAGGGTGAGCAAACCACTCAGACATCTTTTAACTCGGTTTACATGTATGCCGATTCTGGCGCTCGTGGTAGTGCGGCGCAGATTCGTCAGTTGGCCGGTATGCGTGGTTTGATGGCCAAGCCTGACGGTTCGATCATTGAGAACCCCATTAAGGCAAACTTCCGTGAAGGTCTGTCGGTGGGTGAATACTTCATTTCAACTCACGGCGCGCGTAAAGGTTTGGCTGATACGGCGTTGAAAACCGCTAACTCGGGTTATCTAACCCGTCGTTTGGTCGACGTAGCGCAAGACCTAGTGGTCACTGAGCAGGATTGTGGCACCGAAGCCGGTTTGATCATGCGTCCAGTTATTGATGGCGGTGATATTGTAGTCTCCCTAGCCAAGCAAATTCTTGGTCGGGTTGCTGCTGTTGACATTGTACACCCAGTGTCACAACAGACCCTGTATCCTGCTGGCACCATGCTGGATGAGAAGATAGTTACCGACATTGAAAACTCAGGTGTTGACGAAGTGACTGTACGCAGTGCCATTACCTGTGAGACACGCCATGGTATTTGTGCCAAGTGCTATGGTCGCGACCTGTCACGTGGCCATCAGGCCAATATCGGTGAGGCCGTGGGTATCATCGCTGCACAGTCTATCGGTGAGCCAGGTACTCAGTTGACCATGCGTACCTTCCACATTGGTGGTGCTGCTTCTAGCTCCTCCGCCATTGATAATGTTCAGGTCAAGGCTCGTGGTACGGTGCGTTTCCACAACATGAAGACGGTAGAGCGTGAGGCCACAGGCGATCTAGTGACCGTTTCACGTTCCAGTGTTCTGGCCGTGGTTGATGATCAAGGTCGTGAGCGCGAGCGCTATAAACTGCCTTACGGTGCTAACCTAACCGTTAAAGACGGTGATCCAGTGGATGCTGGCCAGATCGTCGCTAAGTGGGACCCACACACCCACCCAATCATTGCTGAAAAGCAGGGCTTTGTGCAGTTCTTCAGCATGGATGAGGGCGTAACCACCAATCGTAAGATTGATGAATTAACGGGGATGAGCACCATTGAGGTTATTCCTAGTAAAGACCGTAACACTGCAGGTAAAGAACTTAAGCCAGCTGTACGATTGGTTGATGAGCAGGGTAAAGAACTGACCATTGGTACTACCGATCAGGTGTTACAGTACATGCTGCCAGATGGCGCACTGCTTAACCTCAAAGACGGCGCTGAAGTTAAGGTTGGTGATGTCATCGCTCGTATTCCGCAGGAAAGCTCGGGTAACAAGGACATTACCGGTGGTCTGCCACGAGTGGCTGATTTATTTGAAGCCCGTAAGCCAAAAGAGTCTGCAATTCTTGCCGAAGTGGCCGGTCAGGTAAGCTTTGGTAAAGAAACCAAGGGCAAGAAGCGCTTAACCATCACTCCTGTGGATGGTGGTCAAGTCTACGAAGAGCTGATTCCAAAATGGCGTCAACTGAACGTGTTTGAAGGTGAGGTGGTTGAAAAGGGTGAAGTGATTTCGGATGGTCCTATGAACCCGCATGATATTTTGCGTGTTCGTGGCCTTGAAGCCTTGGCCAACTACATCACTGATGAAATTCAAGAAGTTTATCGCTTACAGGGTGTAACCATTAACGATAAACACATTGAAGTCATCGTGCGTCAGATGCTGCGTAAAGTAGATATTTTGGATGGTGGCGATACTGATTTCATTCCTGGTGAACAGGCTGAGTATCAAGCCGTGGTTGAAGCCAATAAAGAAGCTGAATCCGCTGGCAAAATGCCTGCCCGTTTTGAGCGAATGTTGTTGGGTATTACCAAGGCATCACTGGCCACTGAATCCTTTATTTCTGCAGCTTCTTTCCAAGAGACAACTCGAGTTTTGACCGAGGGTGCAGTAACAGGCAAGCGAGATTACCTTCGTGGTCTGAAAGAAAATGTCGTAGTAGGTCGTCTGGTGCCAGCCGGTACTGGTTTGGCCTATCACAATGAACGTAAGCGCCGCCGTATGAACCGTGGTAAACCCGGTTCTGGCATGTCTGCCAGTGATGTGGCTGCTGCTTTAAGTGAAGCTTTGAACAAGTAATTGCTGATAAAAGCTTGACTAAAAAATCATCGATCCCTAGAATCCGCGCCTTGTTGCACTGGTTCTGGGGATTGGTGCGATCTAGAAGCAATAAGTGGAGAGAAAAGCCCTATGGCTACCGTTAACCAATTAGTGCGTAAGCCTCGCAAGCGTGTCGTCGAAAAAAGCGGCGTACCAGCATTGCAAGCCTGCCCACAACGCCGTGGTGTTTGTACTCGTGTATATACCACCACTCCAAAAAAACCTAACTCAGCACTGCGTAAAGTATGTCGTGTGCGTTTAACCAATGGGTATGAAGTTTCTTCATACATCGGCGGTGAAGGCCATAACTTGCAAGAGCACAGCGTTGTATTGATCCGTGGCGGTCGTGTAAAAGACCTGCCTGGTGTTCGTTATCATACCGTTCGTGGTTCATTGGATTGCTCAGGTGTTAAAGACCGTAAGCAAGCACGATCCAAGTACGGTGCTAAGCGTCCAAAGAGCTAAGCTCTTGAGCGCCAGTAAGGCCGAACATAATTTGTAATAGTTTCGGGGTAACCTGAAGGATAAGAGGGCTTAATAATGCCAAGACGTAGAGTTGTCGCTAAACGTGAAGTACTACCAGATCCTAAATTTGGAAGTCAACGTTTGACCAAATTCATCAACCACCTGATGGTTGATGGTAAAAAATCCGTAGCCGAAAAAATCGTTTACGGTGCACTAGATAAAGTTCAAGAGCGCACTGGAAAAGACCCAGTGGAAGCTTTTGAAAATGCCTTAGAAGCCATTGCCCCGACCGTGGAAGTAAAAGCCCGTCGTGTGGGTGGTGCTACGTACCAAGTTCCTTGTGAAGTTCGTCCGGCCCGTCGTGAAGCCTTGGCAATGCGTTGGTTGGTTGATGCAGCTCGTAAGCGTGGTGAAAAGTCCATGTACTTGCGTTTGGCTGGTGAACTAAATGATGCAGTCGAAGGAAAGGGCTCTGCAATCAAGAAGCGTGAAGACGTACACCGTATGGCTGAAGCTAACAGAGCTTTCTCTCACTACCGCTTCTAATTTAAGGGGATTTATTTGTGGCTCGTAAGACACCCATTAATCGTTATCGTAATATTGGCATCTGTGCCCACGTAGACGCTGGTAAGACCACCACCACTGAACGGGTGTTGTTCTATACTGGTCTGTCGCATAAGTTGGGTGAGGTGCATGACGGTGCGGCCACCACTGACTGGATGGAGCAAGAGCAAGAACGTGGTATTACCATTACTTCTGCTGCTGTTACCTGTTTCTGGAAGGGCATGGCAGGGCAGTTTGACGAGCATCGCATTAATCTCATTGATACTCCGGGGCACGTAGACTTTACCATTGAGGTAGAGCGTTCCTTACGTGTTCTGGATGGTACTGTTGTGGTGCTTTGCGCATCATCCGGTGTTCAGCCTCAGACTGAGACCGTTTGGCGCCAAGCTAACAAGTACCATGTGCCGCGTATGGTTTTCGTCAATAAAATGGACCGTACCGGCGCCGATTTTTCCATGGTCGTACAGCAATTACGCACCCGTTTAGGTGCCAAGGCTGTACCCATGCAGTTGCCCATTGGTGCTGAAGATAATTTTGTCGGTGTTGTCGATCTGATCAAGATGAAGGCCATTATGTGGTCTGAGGCGGATCAGGGTACGACCTTCGCCTATCAAGAAATCCCAGCTGATATGGCTGTCGAGGCTGAAGAAGCTCGCCAACAACTGATTGAGGCTGCCGCTGAAGCCAATGATCAGTTGATGGATAAGTACCTTGAAGGTGAAGAGCTTTCGGAGCAGGAAATCAAGCAAGGCTTGCGCTCTCGCACCCTTGCCAATGATTTGGTGCTAGTGCTTGCTGGTTCAGCCTTTAAAAATAAAGGTGTGCAGGCAGTCCTTGATGCAGTTATTGAGTTTTTACCTGCTCCTGATGATGTGTTGGCTATTCGTGGTCAACTGGATGATGGGCAAGAGTCTGAGCGTCATGCTGATGATGATGAGCCCTTTGCCGCTTTGGCGTTTAAAATAGCAACCGATCCCTTTGTCGGTACCCTGACTTTTGCTCGTGTCTACTCTGGTGTGATTGCATCAGGTGACGCGGTGCTTAATTCGGTAAAGCAAAAACGCGAGCGCATTGGCCGTATGGTGCAAATGCATGCTAACCAGCGACAAGAGCTTAATGAACTTCGAGCCGGTGATATTGGCGCGTTGATAGGCCTAAAGGATACCACCACGGGTGATACCCTCTGTAACCAGAATTCGCCAATTGTACTGGAGCGAATGGAGTTTCCAGATCCAGTGATATCGGTCGCCGTTGAGCCGCGCTCAAAGGCGGATCAAGAAAAAATGGGTATGGCACTGAGCAAGCTTGCACAGGAAGACCCATCTTTCCGTGTTCGCACCGATACTGAAACCGGTCAAACCATTATTGCTGGCATGGGTGAGCTGCATCTTGACATAATTGTTGATCGCATGAAGCGAGAATTTAAGGTTGAGGCCAACATTGGTGCGCCCCAGGTTGCATACCGAGAGCGCATTCGTAGTAAGTGTGAGGTGGACTCTAAGTTTGCTAAGCAATCAGGTGGCCGTGGACAATATGGTCATGTGAAGATTCGCTTCGAACCCCATGATGAAGATGGATTGATTTTTGTCAATGAGGTAGTGGGTGGTGCCGTACCTAAGGATTATATTCCTGCTGTACAAAAAGGCATTGAAGATCAGATTCAAAACGGTGTTTTGGCTGGCTATCCACTGCTTGGTTTGAAAGCAACTCTGTACGATGGTTCGTACCACGATGTTGACTCGAACGAAATGGCGTTTAAGATTGCTGCTGCAATGGCGGTTAAGCAATTAGCCACAAAGGGTAATCCTGTGTTGTTGGAACCTCTAATGAGGGTTGAGGTGGTAACACCTGAAGACTACATGGGTGATGTTATGGGTGACCTGAATCGTCGTCGCGGAACGGTTCAGGGTATGGATGATTCGCCTTCGGGTAAAATCATTCGTTCGGAAGTGCCCCTGGGTGAGATGTTTGGCTACGCTACCTCGGTGCGTAGCATGTCTCAGGGTCGTGCTTCATACTCCATGGAGTTTGAGAAATATTCTGAAGCTCCTGCCAGTATTGCCGAGCAGGTAATGCTAAGGGCATAATTGTTAGCGCTAACTTTTTAAGAGGAAATATAATGGCTAAGGCTACTTTTGAACGTACCAAACCACACTTGAACGTTGGTACTATCGGTCACGTTGACCACGGCAAAACCACTCTGACTGCTGCACTGACTCGCGTATGTTATGACGTATGGGGTACTGGTGAGCAGCGCGCGTTCGACCAGATCGATAACGCTCCAGAAGAGCGTGCTCGTGGTATTACCATCTCAACCTCTCACGTTGAGTATGATTCACCTATCCGTCACTATGCGCACGTTGACTGCCCTGGCCACGCTGACTATGTTAAAAACATGATCACTGGTGCTGCTCAGATGGACGGTGCAATTCTGGTTTGTTCAGCCGCTGACGGCCCAATGCCACAAACTCGTGAGCACATCCTGCTGTCTCGCCAAGTAGGCGTACCTTACATTGTTGTGTTCCTGAACAAGGCCGACATGGTAGATGACGAAGAGCTGCTTGAGCTGGTTGAGATGGAAGTACGTGATCTGTTGAACACATACGATTTCCCAGGTGACGACACGCCAATCGTTATTGGTTCTGCCTTGATGGCCCTTGAAGGCAAAGATGACAAAGAAATGGGTACAACTGCTGTTAAGAAGCTGGTTGAGACTCTAGATTCTTACATTCCTGAGCCAGAGCGTGCCATTGATCAAGATTTCTTGATGCCTGTAGAAGACGTATTCTCAATCTCCGGTCGTGGTACTGTTGTAACTGGTCGTGTTGAGCGTGGTATCTTGAAAGTAGGCGATTCTGTAGAAATCGTTGGTATCCGTGAAACTCAAACCACTACCTGTACTGGTGTGGAAATGTTCCGTAAGTTGCTGGACGAAGGTCGTGCAGGTGAGAACGTTGGTGCCCTGTTACGTGGTACTAAGCGTGATGACGTTGAGCGTGGTCAAGTAATGGCCAAGCCTGGCTCAATCAAGCCGCACACTAAGTTCGAAGCTGAGGTGTACATTCTGTCAAAAGAAGAGGGTGGTCGTCACACTCCTTTCTTCAACGGCTACCGTCCACAGTTCTACTTCCGTACAACTGATGTAACTGGTGCTTGTGACCTGCCCGATGGCGTTGAAATGGTTATGCCAGGTGATAACGTTAAGATCACTGCCACTTTGATCAACCCAATCGCGATGGAAGACCAACTGCGCTTCGCAATCCGTGAAGGTGGTCGTACCGTTGGTGCTGGCGTTGTTGCCAAAATCATTGAGTAATCTTTGATTGCTTAAAAAAGCCCTCTCTGAGGGCTTTTTTGTTTGCATAAAAAATGATCGTCTTGTTGACGGTACGCTTTTTATTCAATACAATGCGCATCCCTCATTCCGAGGGTTTAATAGCTATTTAACAAGGCTGGAGTTTTGGTCAAGATGCAGAACCAGAAAATCCGCATTCGCTTGAAAGCGTTTGATCACCGCCTGATTGATTCGTCAACTCAGGAAATCGTTGAAACAGCAAAACGTACTGGCGCGCAGGTAAAGGGTCCAATCCCTCTTCCGACTCGCAAAGAACGTTTTACCGTATTGGTTTCACCGCACGTAAACAAAACGGCGCGTGATCAATACGAGCTGCGTACGCACAAGCGCATGCTTGACATTGTTGAGCCTACTGAAAAAACAGTAGACGCGTTAATGAAGCTGGATTTGGCTGCTGGTGTAGATGTGCAAATTAGCCTGAGCTAATTGCTAACACCACATTCAGATATAGCTTAATGTAACAGCCATATTGGCGGCCATAGCGGGTAAATAAAGCCCCGTACATTAAGAGGAAATAAAATGACTCTAGGTCTAATTGGCCGGAAAGTCGGTATGACTCGTGTGTTTACACCCGAGGGCGTATCTGTTCCGGTTACTGTGATTGAAGCAACACCCAACCGTGTTGCCCAGGTCAAAACTGTTGAAACTGATGGTTATCAAGCCGTTCAGTTAGCAGCAGGTTCTCGTAAAGCCAGTCATGTCTCTAAGCCTTTGGCAGGTCACTTTGCTAAAGCAGGCATTGAATCAGGCTCTATCCTTCGCGAATTCACTCTTGAGCAAGCTGCAGAATTGAAAGCCGGTGATGAGATCACTGTTGCAATCTTTGCTGATGGCCAAGAAGTTGATGTGACCGGTACCTCTAAAGGTAAAGGTTTCCAGGGTGCCGTAAAGCGCCACAACTTCAGCATGCAAGATGCCACCCATGGTAACTCCCTGTCTCACCGTGCTCCAGGCTCTATTGGTCAAAACCAAAGCCCAGGTAAGGTGTTCAAAGGCAAGAAAATGGCTGGTCATATGGGTTCGGCAAAAGTAACTACGCAAAACCTTCAGGTTGTTCGCGTAGATGCTGAGCGTAACCTGCTGTTGATTCGTGGTGCTGTTCCTGGTGCTCCAGGCTCGCACGTGATTGTTAAACCAGCAGTCAAGGCATAAGGGGTAGACCATGAATCTAAATGTAGTTGGCTCTAACCAAGCGGTTGAATTGTCCGAAGTGGCATTCTCTCGTGAATTTAACCAAGACCTGGTGCACCAAGTCGTTGTAGCCTACATGGCTGCAGGTCGTCAGGGTACTAAAAAGCAAAAAACTCGTGCCGAAGTTGCAGGTGGTGGTGCTAAACCATTCCGTCAAAAAGGTACTGGTCGCGCTCGTGCAGGTACAACGGTTGGCCCTATCTGGGTTGGCGGTGGTCGTGCTTTTGCAGCTCGCCCTCGTAGTTTTGAGCAGAAGGTCAACAAAAAAATGTACCGTGGTGCCATGCAGTGCATCTGGTCTGAACTAGTACGTCAAGAGCGTCTGGTTGTTGTTGATAATCTCGATATTGAAACACCAAAAACTAAAGCCTTCATCGCTAAGATGAAAGAGCTGGATCTAACAAATGTTTTGGTTGTTGATGCTGAGATTTCTGAAAATCTATTCTTGTCTGCGCGTAACATTCCTCATGTAAGCATCACTGACGTTCAGGGCCTTGATCCTGTTTCGTTAGTCGGCCATCAGAAGGTACTGGTGACGGTAGCAGCATTGAAAAAAGTTGAGGAGGCCCTGGTATGAACCAAGAGCGTCTATTAAAAGTGCTGGCAGGTCCTCATATCTCTGAAAAAGCTACCATTGTTGCTGATGGCAACGCTCAGGTTGTTTTTGAAGTGATCCCCTCTGCAACCAAGCCAGAAATTAAAGCTGCTGTTGAAATGCTGTTTAATGTCAATGTTGAGTCTGTGCGTACCCTGGTACAAAAAGGCAAAACTAAGCGAACCATGCGTGGCCTTGGCAAGCAAAACGACATCAAAAAAGCTTATGTGCGTCTGGCTGATGGTCAGGAAATTGATTTCCTGAATTTCGAGTAATACTGGAGGTACACAACAATGGCAGTAATTAAATGTAAGCCAACCTCTGCAGGTCGTCGCCATGTTACCAAGGCTGACACCTCAGGGCTTTACAAGGGTCGTCCATATGCTGCACTGGTTGAATCCGGTAGCAAGAGCGGTGGTCGTAACAATACTGGTCGCATTACCGTACGCCATATTGGTGGTGGTTCTAAGCGTCAATATCGTGTTATAGACTTTAGGCGCAATAAAGACGGTATCCCTGGCAAAATTGAACGTATCGAATACGATCCCAATCGCAGTGCTCACATTGCTTTAGTGGTATATGCCGATGGTGAGCGTCGCTACATCGTGGCTCCTGCTGGTCTAAAAGCCGGTGATGATCTGATCTCTGGTTCAGGTGCGCCGATTAAAGCTGGTAGTGCCATGCCGCTACGCAACATTCCAGTGGGTAGCACCATTCATTGCATCGAGTTGAAGCCTGGCAAGGGTGCTCAATTGGCTCGTTCTGCAGGTGCCTCAGTGCAATTGGTTGCGCGTGAGGGTGCTTATGCGACCTTGCGTTTGCGTTCTGGTGAGGTTCGTAAAGTATTGGTTGATTGCCGTGCCACCCTTGGCGTTGTAAGCAATGGCGAACACAGCTTGCGCAAACTGGGTAAAGCCGGTGCAACTCGCTGGCGTGGTATCCGCCCCACAGTACGTGGTGTGGCTATGAACCCAGTTGACCACCCACATGGTGGTGGTGAAGGTCGTACCAGTGGTGGTCGTCACCCTGTCACTCCTTGGGGCGTGCCTACCAAGGGTTATAAAACTCGTAAGAACAAGCGTACCGATAAATTAATCGTACGTCGTCGTTCAGCGAAGTAATTTTTTTAAGAGGAATAGGCTGTGCCACGTTCACTGAAAAAAGGTCCATTTATTGACCTTCATCTGCTGAAAAAGGTAGAGACTGCAATTGATAAAGGCGACAAAAAACCAATTAAAACCTGGTCTCGCCGAAGCACTATCTTCCCTGATTTCGTTGGGTTGACCATTGCAGTCCATAACGGACGCCAACATGTTCCAGTGTTTATCACAGAAGACATGGTCGGTCATAAACTAGGTGAGTTTGCTTTGACGCGTACGTTCAAAGGTCACCAAGCTGATAAAAAAGCTAAGCGCTAAGAGGTATTAAGATGGAAGTACAAGCTGTATTGCGTGGTGCTCGTCTTTCTTCTCAGAAAGCGCGCCTAGTCGTCGATATGATCCGTGGTAAAAAGGTCGAAGAAGCTTTAAACATCTTAACTTTCAGCCCCAAAAAAGGCGCTGCTTTGGTTAAGAAGGTTTTGGAATCTGCGATTGCTAATGCGGAACACAACAATGGTGCCGATGTCGATGAGCTTCGAGTGACTACTGTCTTCGTTGACGAAGGCATGGTAATGAAGCGCATCCGTCCTCGGGCAAAAGGCCGTGCGGATCGTGTGCTGAAACGCACTTGTCACATCACGGTCAAAGTATCCGAGTAAGGAGTCTGTCATGGGTCAGAAAGTACATCCCAATGGTATTCGCCTCGGCATCACTAAGGATCATAATTCCGTATGGTATGCCGATAGCAAATCCTATGCTAACAAGCTGTTTAATGACATTCAGGTACGTGAGTATCTGGAAAAGAAATTAGAAAAGGCCTCTGTTAGCCGAATCGTTATTGAGCGTCCAGCCAATAACGCCCGTGTGACCATTCACACGGCTCGCCCTGGAATCATCATTGGTAAAAAGGGTGAAGATGTTGAAAAACTGCGTAACGATCTATCTGCTAAGATGGGCGTTGCAGTGCATATCAACATCGAAGAAATTCGCAAGCCTGATATGGATGCGCGTTTAACTGCACAGAATGTTGCGTCTCAGTTAGAGCGCCGTGTTATGTTCCGTCGTGCGATGAAGCGTGCGATCCAGAACGCAATGCGTGCCGGTGCTGAAGGTATCAAGATTCAGATCTCTGGTCGTTTGGGTGGTGCGGAAATCGCTCGTACCGAATGGTCACGTGACGGTCGTGTGCCTCTGCATACTCTGCGTGCTGATATTGATTACAGCACGGCTGAAGCTCTGACCACATACGGCATCATCGGCATCAAGGTATGGATCTATAAAGGTGAAGTACTGGGTGGTATCGAAGCTGTACGTGCGCAAGCTAAGGCTCCGAAAAAGAAAGCTGCTAAGTGAGGAGTTGAGTCATGCTGCAACCTAAACGCGTAAAATTCCGCAAGGTCCATAAGGGCCGTAATCGTGGTTTGGCACAGCGCGGTAACAAAGTGAGCTTCGGTGAGTTTGGCCTTAAAGCCATCAGCCGTGGTCGCATCACTGCGCGCCAAATCGAATCAGCACGTCGTGCCATTAACCGTCGCGTACGTCGTGGTGGTAAAATTTGGATTCGTGTGTTTCCAGACAAGCCTATTACCGAGAAGCCATTAGAAGTTCGTATGGGTAAAGGTAAGGGTAATGTTGAATATTGGGTGGCCGAGATTCAACCAGGTAAAATGTTGTTTGAGATGGAAGGTGTGAACGAAGAAATCACACGTGAAGCCTTCACTCTTGCTGCTGCCAAGTTGCCTGTTGCTACCACCTTTGTTAAGCGGACGGTGATGTAATGAAAGCAAACGAACTACGTGAAAAGTCAGTTGAAGAACTCAATCAACTGTTACTTGAAAAACTGCGTGAGCAATTCAAACTGCGTATGCAGATGACTACCCGCCAGTTGGCGCAAACTCATCTGATCAAACAGACGCGTCGCGATGTTGCCCGCATTAAAACCGTTCTGACGCAAAAGGCAGGTAACTAATCATGGCAGGAAATGCTCGTACCGTGACTGGCCGTGTGGTCAGTAACAAGGGTGACCAATCCATCACTGTGTTGATTGAGCGTCGCGAACAGCATCCAATTTATGGAAAGTTTGTGCGCAAATCTACCAAGCTGCACGCTCATGATGAAAAGAATGAGTGTACTGAAGGCGATTTGGTGACCATTGTTGAGTGCGCTCCGTACTCAAAAACAAAAACTTGGCGCTTAGTAAGTATTGATGAACGTGCTCCAAGCGTTTAGTTCATCAATATCGCGATTTAATTGAGGGTTTGATTTATGATTCAAACGCAGACCACTCTTGACGTTGCGGATAACAGCGGCGCCAAGAAAGTTATGTGTATTAAGGTGTTGGGTGGTTCTCATCGCCGTTATGCACGCGTTGGCGACATCATTAAGGTGTCGGTCAAAGAAGCCATCCCACGTGGCAAAGTAAAGAAAGGTCAGGTAATGAACGCGGTAGTGGTGCGAACCAAAGCCGGTGTACGTCGCCCTGACGGTTCAATTATCCGTTTTGATACCAATTCAGCGGTTATTTTGAACACTAACTTAGTGCCTGTGGGTACACGTATTTTCGGACCAGTGACTCGTGAACTGCGTACTGAAAAATTCATGAAAATCATTTCCCTGGCTCCGGAAGTGCTGTAATCACAGCATGAGACGGTAGCAGGAAGTGGAGAGATATAATGAGAAAACTTCGAACTGGTGATGAAGTCATTGTCATCGCTGGCCGTGACAAGGGCAAGCGTGGCAAGATTACCAAGGTAGTACAGGACGAGCAGAAAGGTCTGCGCGTTTTGGTGCAGGGTGTCAATCTAATTAAGAAACACCAGAAGCCTAACCCAAACCTGAACATTCAGGGTGGTATCATTGAGAAGGAAGCCTTGATGGCCATTTCTAATGTCGCCATTTTCAACCCTGAAACAGGTAAGGGTGACCGCGTTGGCTTCCAAATCCTTGAAGATGGCACCAAGGTGCGTATCTTTAAGTCCAACAAAAAACAGCTAGGAGCCTAAGGAGCAGATTATGTCAAGATTAAAGACTTTGTATCGTGACTCTGTTCGTCAGGCTCTTCAGCAAGAGCTGGGCTTGAAGAACGTCATGGAAGTGCCACGCATCACCAAGGTCACCCTGAACATGGGTGTTGGCGAAGCCATTGGCGATAAAAAGCAAATTGAAGCCGCTGTTGCTGATCTCACTGCCATTGCTGGTCAAAAGCCAGTAGTTACAGTAGCTCGCAAATCAGTTGCTGGTTTTAAAATCCGTGAAGGTTGGCCGATCGGTTGTAAAGTAACTCTGCGTGCTGATCGCATGTGGGACTTTTTAGACCGTTTGGTTGATATTTCGTTGCCACGTGTGCGTGACTTCCGCGGTATCAGCCCTAAGAGCTTTGATGGTCGTGGTAACTACTCCATGGGTGTGCGTGAGCAGATCATCTTCCCCGAAATCGAATACGATAAGGTGGATAAGGTTCGTGGTCTGGATATCACTATCACCACCACGGCTCGTACTAACCAAGAAGGCTTGGCTTTGTTAAAAGCTTTGTCTTTCCCATTCCGTGGTTAAGGAGTAGAATAATGGCCAAAGAAAGTATGAAGGCTCGTGAAGCTAAGCGTGCTAAGCTTGCTGCTAAGTTTGCTGCCAAACGTGCTGAATTAAAGAAGCTAGTCAGTCATCCAGGTACTTCTGACGAAGATCGTTGGGATGCCATGATGAAGCTGCAACAACTGCCACGCGATTCGAGCCCATCTCGGGGTCGTAATCGTTGTCAGATGACAGGTCGTCCGCACGGTGTATACCGTAAGTTTGGCCTGAGTCGTAATAAGCTGCGTGAACAAATGATGCTGGGTAACGTCCCAGGTCTGAAAAAAGCCAGCTGGTAAGCGAAGTGGACTGGGCCGGGGTTGGTGTATGCCAACCCCGGCTACCGCATTTTGCTGCACATATGAGGAAAAATACTGCATGAGTATGCAAGACACCCTAGCGGATATGTTTACCCGTATCCGTAATGCACAAATGGCTGGAAAGCCTGTTGTTGCAATGCCGTCTTCAAAGGTTAAGTACGCAATTGCTCAAGTTCTAAAGAACGAAGGCTATATTGCAGATGTTAGCGTTGAAGGTGATGTGAAAGCTGTACTGAGCCTTGAATTAAAGTATTTCGAAGGCCGTCCAGTGATAGAGTCTATCAAACGCATAAGCCGTCCAGGGCTACGTCGTTACCGTGGTGCTAAAGAGTTGCCAAAGGTATCTGACGGCCTGGGTGTTGCCATCGTTTCTACTTCCAAAGGCATGATGACTGACCACCAAGCTCGTAAAGCTGGTTTGGGCGGTGAAGTTATCTGCGAAGTATTCTAAGGAGTATTAACATGTCACGTATTGGTAAGGCTCCCATTAATTTGCCTAAGGGCGTTGAAGTTAAGCAGGCTGGTTCTTTGGTTACCATTAATGGTAGCAAGGGTACTTTGGATCTTAACTTGCACGCCAGTGTTGAAATAAAGATTGAAGACAATGTAATCAGCGTTGCACCGCGCGACGGTGGTAAGTCTTCAGTTGCTATGTCTGGCACAACCCGTGCTCTACTAAACAACATGGTTGTGGGTGTTTCTCAAGGTTTTGAGAAAAAGCTGCAACTGGTTGGTGTGGGTTATCGTGCCAAGGCTCAGGGCAATACTCTGAGTTTATCCTTAGGTTTTTCACATCCTGTCGACTATGTTGTACCCGCGGGTATTACTGTTGAGACGCCTACACAAACCGAGGTTGTTATACGCGGTGTTGATAAGCAACAGGTTGGTCAGGTCGCGGCGGAAATTCGTGAGTACCGTGCTCCAGAGCCTTATAAAGGTAAGGGCGTTCGCTACTCTGACGAAAATGTTCGTCGTAAAGAAGCCAAGAAGAAATAAGGTAGGGCAAATATTATGCTTGATAAAAAATCTGCTCGTCTGCGTCGTGCCCTTCGATCACGCATCAAAATGCGTGAACTAGGTGCTGTACGTTTGGCGGTACACCGCACTCCACGTCATATTTATGCCCAAGTGCTGTCTGCCTGTGGTAGCAAAGTATTGGTTTGTGCTTCAACTGTTGAAGCCTCCTTGCGTGATGGCGCAACAGGCAACGTTGAAGCGGCAGCCAAGGTTGGAACTCTGATTGCTGAGCGCGCTAAAGCTGCTGGCATTGAGACGGTCGCTTTTGACCGTTCAGGTTTCAAATATCACGGTCGTATCAAAGCGCTGGCTGATGCAGCCCGTGCTGCTGGTCTGCAATTCTAAGGGTGATAACTATGTCTAACAATGAACAGCAGTTGCAAGCTGCACAACCCGAGCTGCAGGAAAAGCTGGTTCAGGTTAACCGTGTAGCCAAGGTTGTTAAAGGTGGTCGTATTTTCGGCTTCACTGCTCTGGTAGTAGTGGGTGACGGAAACGGCAAAGTAGGCTTTGGTCGTGGTAAAGCACGTGAAGTTCCCGCTGCCATTCAAAAGGCTACCGAACAAGCTCGTCGCAACATGGTCAATGTATCTTTGAGTGGTACTACGCTGCAGTATCCTGTTCGTGCTCGTCATGGTGCCTCTAAGGTATACATGCAGCCTGCTTCTGATGGTACTGGTGTAATTGCTGGTGGTGCAATGCGCGCCGTGCTTGAGATCGCCGGTGTACAGAACGTTTTGGCTAAGTGCTACGGCTCAACTAATCCGGTAAACGTGGTTCGTGCAACCGTTAAAGGTTTGATGAACATGCGCTCACCAGATGACGTTGCTGCCAAGCGCGGCAAGTCTGTTGAAGATATTCTGGGGTAAACCATGGCTAAGCAAACTATTAAAGTACAGTTGTTCCGCAGCCCAATCGGCGCGCAGCCAAAGCACCGCCTTTGTGTTAAGGGGCTGGGTCTGAGCAAACTGCATCAGGTTCGCGAACTGGAAGATACTCCTTCTGTACGCGGCATGATCAACAAGGTTAACTACATGGTACGTGTAGTAGGAGAATAAGATGTATCTGAATACTCTGAGTCCAGAGCCAGGTTCACGTCCAGGTAAAAAGCGCTTAGGCCGTGGTATTGGTAGCGGTCTAGGTAAAACCGGTGGTCGCGGTCACAAGGGTCAGACCTCTCGTTCCGGTGGCAAAATTCGCCCAGGTTTCGAAGGTGGTCAACAGCCATTGCAGCGTCGTTTGCCAAAGTTTGGTTTTACTTCGCGTATGGCAGTTAGCACTGTTGAAATTCGTCTGCACGAATTAGCCAAGGTTGAAGCTGAAGTAATCGATTTGGCTGCTTTGAAAGCTGCTGATCTGGTACGCCATGATATGGAGCGCGCTCGCGTTATTCTATCTGGCAAACTGGAAAAAGCCGTTACTGTCAAAGGCCTAGCGGTTACTAAAGGTGCACGTGCTGCTATTGAAGCAGCCGGTGGCAAGGTAGAGGAATAAAAGCATGGCAAAGCAAGGTTCATTGCCCAGCGGTACGGGTGGATTGGCTGAATTAAAAAGCCGACTGTTGTTTCTGGCGCTGGCGCTGTTAGTTTACCGTATAGGTGCTCACATTCCAGTTCCTGGTGTTGACCCTAATAGTATGGCGGATTTCTTCAATCGCAACAGCGACACCATTTTGAGCATGTTCAATATGTTTTCAGGTGGTTCATTGGAGCGTATGAGTATCTTTGCCTTGGGTATCATGCCGTACATCAGTGCGTCCATCATCATGCAGCTGTTGACAGTGGTGAGCCCTGCCTTAGCTCAGCTAAAGAAAGAGGGTGAGTCTGGTCGTCGTAAGATGACTCAGTACACCCGTTACGGTACTTTGGTGCTAGCTTTGATTCAGTCTTTTGCTATTTCCGTTGGTTTGGCATCAGGCGGTATCGCTATTACTGAAGTTGATGGTTCTGTCGGTTGGCAGTTTTACTTTGTGGGTATGGTAACCCTTACCTCTGGCACCATGTTTATGATGTGGTTGGGTGAGCAGATTACTGAGCGTGGTATTGGCAATGGCATTTCGATGCTAATTTTTGCTGGTATCGTTGCAGGTTTACCTGGAGCATTTGGTCAGTCCTTTGAGTCTGCTCGAACCGGTAATATTCACATTCTAGTGCTACTTGCCATTGCTTTCTTAGCCATTGCCGTTGTGACCTTTGTTGTGTTCATTGAAAGAATGCAGCGTCGTATCACCATTAATTATGCTAAGCGTCAGCAAGGTCGTCAGACCTATGCACAGCCAAGTTCGCACCTGCCATTAAAATTAAATATGGCCGGTGTGATTCCGGTGATCTTTGCCAGCAGCTTGTTGCTGTTCCCGGCATCTCTGGGTACTTGGTTTGGCAGTGCTGAAGGCTTTGATTGGTTGCAAGACATTGCATTGTTACTTGGCCCAAATCAGCCTCTATACAATGTGTTGTTCGTAGCTGCCATTGTGTTCTTCTGTTATTTCTATACTGCGGTTACTTTTAATCCGCGTGATATTTCAGAGAACCTCAAGCGCTCAGGTGCTTTTGTTCCAGGTATCCGCCCTGGTGAACAAACCACCAAGTATATTGATGGTGTGACTTCACGTTTGACTTTCTTTGGTGCTGTTTACCTAGCTGGTGTGTCACTGATACCCCAGGGTTTGGTGATGGCCGCGAATGCCCCTTTCTTCTTTGGTGGAACATCGGTGTTGATCGTGGTGGTGGTGCTAATGGACTTTATGTCGCAGGTGCAAAGCCATCTGATGAGTCACCAGTATGCTAGCCTGATGAAAAAATCTAATCTTAAAGGTATGGGTGGCGGTTTAGGCCGTTGACCCTTGGAGTGAGTCATGAAAGTTCGCGCTTCAGTTAAAGCCATGTGTCGTAATTGTAAAATTATTCGACGCAATGGTTCTGTTCGAGTGATCTGTACAGATCCTAAGCACAAGCAACGTCAGGGTTGATGTCAATGCTTGCTTGCATTTTGTGCAAGCAAGCATTATCCTTTCGCCCCTTTCGTAGCGGTTGAGAAGACAAATAGGTAAACCCTATTTTTGATAATCGGAGATAAAAATGGCCCGTATTGCAGGCGTCAACGTTCCCGATAGTAAGCACACTGTAATCGCGTTGACCTATGTTTATGGCATTGGTTCAACGCGAGCTAAGCAGATTTGTGCTGCTGCCGGTATTGAACCGACCAAGAAAATTGGCGAATTGGCTGAAGATTCTCTGGATCTTCTGCGTGGTGAAGTTGGTAAGTTTACTGTTGAAGGTGACTTACGTCGTGAAGTGCAGATGTCTATCAAGCGATTGATGGATCTTGGTTGCTTCCGTGGTATTCGCCACCGCCGTGGTTTACCAGTGCGCGGTCAGCGTACTAAAACCAATGCTCGGACCCGTAAAGGTCCTTTGAAACCAATCCGTAAGTAATTACGATTGAATTAATTTTGTATTGACTACAGGAAATCGAAGATGGCTAAGCCAGGTACGAAGTCACGCAAAAAGGTGAAGAAGCAGGTCGCAGACGGCATTGCTCATGTCCATGCGTCCTTTAACAACACTATCGTGACAATCACGGACCGCCAAGGTAACGCCCTGAGTTGGGCAACTTCCGGTGGCTCCGGTTTCCGAGGTTCTCGTAAGAGCACCCCGTTTGCTGCACAGGTAGCAGCTGAGCGCGCTGGCCAAGCCGCTCAGGAATTTGGTCTAAAGAACCTAGACGTACGCGTTAAGGGTCCAGGCCCAGGTCGTGAGTCATCAGTGCGCGCTCTTAACGCACTGGGCTATCGCATCAACAACATTGTTGACGTGACGCCTATTCCTCACAATGGTTGCCGTCCACCTAAGAAGCGTCGAGTTTAAGGAGACAGATCATGGCACGTTATATTGGTCCTAAGTGTAAGCTGTCTCGTCGTGAAGGCACCGATCTTTTCTTGAAAAGTGGTGTTCGCGCACTGGATAGCAAATGTAAATTAGATACTCAACCTGGTGTACATGGTGCGCGCAGGTCTCGTTTGTCTGAATATGGTTTGCAGTTACGTGAAAAGCAAAAAGTTCGTCGTATTTACGGTGTTCTTGAGCGTCAGTTCCGTAATTACTACAAAGCAGCAGCCCGTTTGAAAGGTGCAACGGGTGAAAACCTGCTGCAACTTCTAGAAGCTCGTCTGGATAATGTTGTTTATCGCATGGGCTTTGGTGCGACTCGTTCTGAAGCTCGTCAGTTGGTTTCTCACAAGGCTATCTTGGTTAACGGTAAAGCCGTTAACATTCCTTCATACCAAGTTCAGCCTGGTGATGTTGTTGCTCTGCGTGAGAAGTCTAAAAATCAGTTGCGTGTACAAAATGCACTTGATTTGGCTGCTAATCGCGCTGATCTGTCTTGGATCGATGTGGACAGCAAAAAGAAAGAAGGTGTGTTCAAGAATCTGCCTGAGCGTGCGGATCTGTCAGCCGACATCAATGAAAACTTGATCGTCGAACTGTATTCTAAGTAATCCATCTGCTAAAGGGGCATCTATGCAGCGCACAGCTAACGAATTTCTTAGTCCAAAGCACATTGATGTTAAGGAATCTGGAAAGACTTTTGCCAAAGTGACTTTGGAACCGCTTGAGCGTGGTTTTGGCCACACCTTAGGAGCAGCATTACGTCGAATTTTGCTGTCTTCTATGCCTGGTGCTGCCATTTCAGAGGTCGAGATTGAGGGTGTTCAGCACGAATACAGTACCCTGCCAGGTGTTAAAGAAGATGTGTTAGACATTCTCTTAAACCTGAAAGGTGTTGCTTTGCGGTTATTTGATCGCGATGAAGTAACATTACATATTCGTCGTTCAGGTGCAGGTGTGGTAACCGCAGCTGATATCGAGCTGGATCATGGTGTTGAAGTGGCTAATCCCGAGCATGTGATCTGTCACATGGGAGAGGGTGCTAAATTTAATGCCACTCTTCGTATCACCACTGGTCGTGGTTATGTACCAGTAGAAGCACGTTTCAGTGGCGATGAAGATACTAAGGCCATTGGCAAATTGCAGCTGGATGCCTCGTACAGCCCTATGCGTCGTGTGGCCTATGTGGTAGAAGCAGCCCGTGTCGAGCAGCGTACTGACCTTGACAAGCTGGTTCTGGAAATTGAAACCAACGGTACCATCGAGCCTGAAGAAGCCATTCGCCGTGCTGCAACTATTTTGCAGCAGCAATTGGCTGCCTTTGTTGACTTTGAAAGTGAAAGTGAGTCTGAACAGGAGCAAGAAGAGGAACATATTGATCCTATTCTGCTGCGTCCGGTCGACGATCTTGAACTGACCGTTCGTTCGGCAAACTGTCTCAAGGCAGAGAACATCTACTACATTGGTGATTTGATCCAGCGTACGGAAGTTGAATTGCTGAAAACCCCTAACTTGGGTAAGAAGTCTTTAACTGAGATTAAAGATGTTCTGGCGTCTAAGGGTTTGTCCTTGGGCATGGTATTAGAGAATTGGCCACCGGCCAGCCTAAAGAAAGAAGATAAGGTTCTATCGTAACCGCTTCTGTAGGAAGGATAAGTAAATGCGTCATCGTAAAAGTGGTCGTCACTTTAACCGTACAAGTTCGCATCGCAAAGCCATGTTGAAAAACCTGGCCAATGCTTTGTTTGAGCATGAGGTGATCAAAACCACTCTGCCAAAGGCCAAAGAATTGCGCCGTGTAGCAGAGCCTTTGATCACCAAAGCTAGTATTGATTCTGTTGCTAACCGTCGTTACGCTTTCGCCCTAACCCGCGACAAAGCCATCGTTGGTAAGCTGTTCACGGATCTTGGTCCTCGTTTTGCTGATCGTCCAGGCGGTTATATTCGCATCCTGAAATGCGGTTTCCGTGCGGGTGATAACGCGCCAATGGCCATCGTGCAATTGGTTGACGGTCCAGTAGAAACTGCTGATGTTGCAGAAACTGCTGAATAAGTGACCTGTTAATAGAAAGCGGCTGCGGCCGCTTTTTTTTTGGATGTTCATTATGTTGCAGCGCATTAAAGCACAGCTCAATAAGGGCTTTGTTCGCAATGTACTCTTGGTTGCGGGCGGTACCGCAGGTGCCCAAGCCATTACCATGGCCTTTGCCCCCATCATCACTCGTCTTTATGGTCCGGAAGCTTTTGGCTTGCAGGCCGCCTTTGTTGCACTCTTGGCTGTATTATTACCCATTTCAGCCCTGACTTACCCCATCGCCATGGTGTTGCCAAAAGATGACCGAGCAGCCACAACGCTGGGTTGGCTCAGTCTGACCTTGGCCAGCCTGTTAAGTTTGTTATTATTCCTGCTCTTGGTCTTTTTTCTTGAGCCCTTGGCTCTGTTGCTCAACATGAGCGATATCCAGCCCTTTTTATGGTTATTGCCCCTGGCTCTGTGGTTGGCTGCGGTGCAACAGATTTTGTCCCAGTGGGTCATACGCCAGCAGCTGTTCAAGATCAGCGCCCATGCCTCCATCTGGCAGGCATTGATTCTAAATATTTCTAAGTCTGGTATCGGTCTGCTGACCCCTGTCGCCGGTGTGCTTATTTGGCTCTCTGCTCTTTCGGCTGGCATCAATGCGGCCATTATGTGGCTGGGTCTGCGTTTTACTACTAAGCTCAAACCAGCCGCTGCTGCTCACCATTCTATGGCCTCAGAACCATTCAATGATTCAACAGCAGTTGTCGGCGCAGGCTATGCCAGCAGGCTAATTGGTAAGACTGGCAGTCAATTCAAGGACATGCTTCACTTGGCTAAGGCCTATGGTGATTTTCCGATTTTTCGTGCGCCGCAAGTCCTGCTAAACGCTATTTCACACTCGGTTCCTGTGATTCTGTTGGGTATTTTTTTCGGTCCTGCCGCGGCTGGATTCTTTGGTTTAGGCAAGACCGTACTGCTGCTGCCCGCAACCCTAATTGGCAAATCGGTTGGCGATGTGTTTTACCCGCGCATTACTAAGGCGGCGCAGCAGCAACAAGCCATTCGCCCCCTATTGCTCAAGGCCAGTTTACTCATGGCTGCTTTTGGTTTACCTGTCTTTGCTCTGGTCATGGCCTTTGGCCCCTGGCTGTTCGGCTGGGTGTTTGGGGAGCAATGGCAACAGGCTGGCGAATACGCCCGCTGGATGGCCTTATGGATGTTCTTTGCCTTCCTTAATCGTCCAGCGGTGGCGGCTATGGCGACCCTAGCACTGCAGAAGTCTTTGTTGTATTTTGAATTAAGCAGTTTGCTGTTGCGCTTGTTGGCCTTATATCTGGGCTTTGTGGTCTTTGCTTCCGATCTGGTGGCTGTGGCACTGTTTTCCATTTTGGGTGCCTTGGTCAATTTGTTACTGGTGCTCTATACCCTGGCCAAAGCCAATGCTCATACTGGCCGTTGAGCCAATCATATTTAGGGGAATCCTATGTCGCTACTGACAGACCAAGAACGCAATGCCATTGAGCAAATGGATAATGACCAACGCTTTCATTTTTTGCTTCAGCAATGCCAACGCTCTCACTGCCTATGGACCCTTCGAAGCCAAGAGGGAGGGGTGTTGATGTCGGCAGACGACGAAGATTGTATGCCCATCTGGCCGTCTGAAGCCTTGGCGCAATTGTTTGCAGTCGGTGACTGGCAGGATGCAGAGCCCTACAAGATAGACCTTGCTGCCTTCCGTGCGCGTTGGTTGCCCGGTCTGGCAAAGGACGGTATCTGTCTTTTGCTGTTCCCTAATTTGCATGATCAGGCCTTGTTGCTCACTGCCAATGAGTTGGCCGAAGAGATATAGCCTCGAAGTTGGCAGGCTATTAGATTCAATCGTTAGTTTGGAGGAGGTCGCATGGCCAAATCATTAGCCGATCAACTGCTCAAAGCAGGTTTGGTCGATAAAAAAAAGCTCAAGCAAGCCGAGCATCAAAAGCGGGTGCAAACCAAGCAGGTGCAGCAAGGTAAATTGCCCGCTGAGCAAAGTGTACAAGAAGTGGTGGCTCAGCAGCGCGCCGCAAAACAAGCCCGTGATCGTGAGTTGAACGAGCAGCGTTTGGCAGAGGAGCGTGCACGCGCCTTGGCTGCTCAGGTCAAGCAGATGCTGCAGCACCACCAGCAAGAGATCAAGGGTGAGGAGAGCTTTGGCTTTGTTGATCCCCGTAACCGCAAGGTGAAAAAGATTTATGTTTCCGCTCAGGCTCATGACCATCTGTCTCATGGCCGCTTGGTGCTCTGCGCCGATGCTGAGCAGTATTATGCAGTGCCGCGTACCATCGCCAACAAGATTGCCGAACGCCTGTCCGAGGCCATTGTTTACACAGGTGCTGAGCAAAATAAGGTTGAGGACCAAGAGGATCCGTACAAGGATTACCCCATACCAGATGATTTGATGTGGTAAGGCATTGCAGAGTGGCAGAAACGCACGGAAAATACTTTATTTTTCACACAACTGCCCTACACTGGTATAAGCAATACTGAGTTGCTCGCTACTATTGAATGCAGGCCGTTGATTTTTTAGTAGTTCGGATCGACAACGGCGTAGATTGAGACTGAAAAAATGAAAATTTATGTTGGCAACCTGTCTTGGAGCATGAGCGATCAAGACTTGTTGAATGCCTTTGAAGCCTTTGGCGAAGTACGCTCTGCATCCATCGTTATGGACCGTGAAACCAACCGCTCTAAGGGCTTTGGCTTTGTGGAGATGGACAACACTGATCAAGCCAAAGCAGCGATCGAAGCCCTGAATGGTCAAGACCTTGCCGGTCGTTCAGTGGTGGTTAATGAGGCTCGTCCTCGTACCGATCGTCCGCGTCGCCCACGCTTCTAAGCGCTGTGCTTCAGTAAGGGCCCATTTGGGCCCTTTTGTGTTTTAGGCAGGCAATGCATTGGCAGCCTGAGCAGGTTGTACCGCCTCAAGATTGGCAGCCAGATCACGCAAGGCCGTGCGTAAGCCCTCTTCGATCACCGGATGATAGAAGGGCATCTGTAACAATTTTGGCACTGTTTGCTCTGCTTGAATCGACCAGGCCAGCAAATGGGCTAAGTGCTCGGCAGCCGGACCAATCATCTCTGCACCCAGCAGGCGTTGGCTGCTAGGGCAGGCGTACAGTCTCAGGCGACCTTTATTCACCCCCATCACTCGTGAACGGCCTTGGTCGCCAAAGTCGACCTCACCAATCACCAAGGGCTGATCGGCTTGCGATTCAACTAGAGTCAAAGCCTGAGCATAGCTAAGGCCGGCCATGGCAATCTGAGGTTGGCTAAAGACCACGCTCATGGGTGTGCGGCGCAAGCCTGGGCTGACTTCTGGCCAGTTGGCGGCGTTTTCGCCGGCAATGCGCCCTTCATCTGCCGCCTCGTGCAATAAAGGTTTGTCATTATTCACATCACCGGCCAAGAAAATGGCCGACTCGCCACACTGCATGCTCTGAGGATCGAACAATGGTACGCCCCGGGCATCCAGCGCCAGGCTGGTGTTGGCTAAGGCTAGACCATCGACATTGGCTTTGCGCCCAGTGGCGGCCAGTACATAGTCAAAGTGTTCTTGTTGCCAGCTTTGTGTTTGGCGATCAAAGTAGCGAATCAGGACGCCCTGGTCATCGCTGCTGAGGATTTCGGTTTGCGCCTCGACATCGATGTACATTTCTTCAGCGAATATCTTGCGCGCTTCGGCTAGAATGACAGGATCGCTGATCGGGCCAATCAGGCCGCCAAGGCTAAAGAGCTTTACCCGTACCCCAAGGCGGTGCAGGGCTTGGCCCAGTTCTAGGCCAATGACTCCGGCGCCAAAAACGGCCACCGAGCTTGGTAGGTCGTGCCAATCAAACAGATCGTCATTGATGATCAGCCGTTCTTTGGCGGCCAGCAAGGGTCTGGGAATGGCGGGGCTGGAGCCGGTAGCAATCACAAAGCGGTCGGCTTCAATGATCAGCTCATCACCCACCTGAAGCTGACGATCGTTGAGGAAACGGGCGTAGCCCAATACTTTGGCTTGCTCGGGTAGGTTGTCCACTCCGCGCAATACAAAGCCAACAAAGCGATCTCGTTCAGTGCGTACCCTATGCATCACTTGCTGACCATCCACTTGATAGCCCTGGGTGTGTACGCCAAACAGGGCAGCATGCTGCTGAGCATGAGCGGCTTCGGCTGCGGCAATCAATAGTTTGGAGGGCATGCAGCCGACTCGGGCACAGGTAGTGCCAAAGGGGCCGCCCTCGATGATCACGGCATTCAAACCCTTGGCATTGGCTGCGCGCCAAGCGGCTAGGCCTGCGGTACCACCGCCAATCACGGCCAAATCAACTTTACGAACTTGCATTTGTTGCTCCCGATTCTGGTTAACTGTTAATGGCCGGCAGTCTAGAGGTCTGAAGTCATAAAATAAAATTCATTGAATTGATGCCAATGATTGATTTAATGAATTAATCCTGTAGGCAAAGCTTGGTGGTCGCCAATTATGCTGTGCGTTAGTCGTTGTTTGGCCTTAGTAAGTTTCTGAGCCATAAGCTATAGTAAGCAGCATCAAAATATGGAGCCCTTAGATGAAAGCACCCATCTCTGTTCTGACTTTTGCCGCCTTGCTGTTGCCTGTGGCTGCAATGACTCAAGGAATTCAATACGGCCTAACCGCCCCTGGTGTGGATCGACCACAACAGCAATTGACTAACCCGGCCATCTTGTCGGATTTAACCTCGCCGATCTTTAGCCTGGATTTGCTCTACGACCAAGAGCAGGAATTGCAACAAAGCCGCTGGCAGATTCTATTGCCGGGCATTGGTCTGGGTCGAGATTATTTGCTCGAGCAGGACATTCAGCAGTATTCACTAGACAGTGCGGTGGAACTTGGCCAGCTGCGATTGGGTGCTGGACTCAGCTGGTTAACAGGTGATAACAAGCCTGAGCAGTGGCAAACCGCCAGCCGCCTAGGGGTGCTCTGGCGTCCATCCTTGCACTACAGCCTTGGGGCCAGTGGTCGATGGGATGGTTGGCAGCCTGAACCTAGTTATCAGATTGATCTTGGTTGGCGACCCTTTGCTGATCAGCGTTTGACCTTGGCAGTAGACTATCGCTTTGGTGACTTGCAGCAGCAAGCGCCCTGGGGCATCAGTGGGCAAAGCTTGCTGGCCGGTCGCTGGTTGCTTTCAGGCGGCTGGCAAGCAGATGATAGCTGGCGTCTGGGACTGAGTTATCAGTTCTCTGGTGTTGAACTGGGTTATGCTCAGGTACAGCAAGATCAGGGTTACAGTCTGTATTCCTTGGCCTTGGGAGGGCAGCCCGCTTTCCTGCAGCCGCCTATGAGCCTTAGCTCTCGTCCAGTTTGGTACGAGTTGGAGTTGCAGGCTCCGGTTGGCCATCGGCCGGGCGCGTTTTGGCAACCAAGGGCCAGTCTGTGGCAACTGCAGCAGGACTTGGCCTTGGTGGCCAAGGACCCTGGCATTCAGGGCGTGATCATCAATACCACCAATTTAAGCATTAGCCAAAGCATGGCTTGGGAGCTGGCGCAATCCCTGCGTGCGGTGCGTGATCAGGGTAAGGAAGTGGTGGTCTACATTGAGCGGGGCGGCATGGCTAGCTTGCAGTTGATTGCTGTTGCAACTCAGGTGTATCTGGATCCTCAGGGCAGTCTGCAATTGCCGGGCTTTGTTTCCAGTGGCCAGTATTTTGCCGATGCTTTGGAATTGGCAGGCATTGGGGTGACTACTCTGACCGTGGGCGATTATAAAAGTGCCACTGAGTCCATGGCCTTGAACGCCATGTCGGACGCCGACCGCGAGCAGCGTCAAGCCATCATTAATAGCCAGTTCCAACAGCTGTCGCAAGATCTGGCCAGAGGCCGAGAGCTGAGTGCGGCCCAGTTACTAAGATTGTTTGAACGCAATTTGTTCCTGACGCCGGCGGATCTGGCCAGTACGGGTCTAGTGGATGCGACTGTGCGCTGGCATGCCTTGCCAGAGTATCTGGAAGAACAGCTGTCGCTGACACCCGTGCGCATTGGTCGCCAAGCCCTACTGGCTAGGCATCCTCAGCCTCAGGTTTGGGGGCCAATACCACAGGTGGCGGTGCTCTATGCCCTGGATGCCGTGGATCTTGACAGCGCCATGAACACCAGAGAGCTGTCATCCAGACTGGAAAGCCTGCGTAACGACGACAGTATTCGCGCCGTGGTGCTGCGAGTAGACAGCCCTGGCGGTGACATTTTGGCGTCGGATTTGCTGGCAGAGCAGGTGCGCCTCACTGCCGAGGTTAAACCAGTGTTGGTGTCCATGACCAATGTGGCGGCCTCTGGTGGTTATTGGATTTCGATGTACGCCGACGCCATCTACAGCACCCCCAATACCATTACCGGTAGCATTGGTGTGGCATCCAGCTTCTTGTGGGACAAGGGTTTGAGTCAGAAATTGCAGTTGAATGCTGAGGCGGTGACCATCGGCTCCTCTGCTGATTTACAAACCAGTGCCCTGTTTGGCCTGCTGCCCTACCGTGGCTTGAGCGAACGAGAGCAGCAGCAACTACAGAGCATGAGTCAGTATTATTACGATACCTTTGTTGAGCAAGCTGCTCAGGGACGCAATATAAGTATTGAGCAAATGCAAACCTTGGCTGAGGGCAGGGTCTATTCCGGTCGTGAGGCTTTAGCGCTGTCCTTGGTTGATGGTGAGGCCAGCCTGTATCAGGTGGTAAGCGAAGCCAAGCGCTTGGCAAGGATTGACCAGTTGCCAAGAGTGACGGTGCAGCATTATTTTGCTAGTCAGCAAACCAGTGGCCTGGATCTTTTGTCCTTACTTGGGGTGGAGCAGCCGCTGTGGCAAACTCAAGCCAGCAGTTACCTGCAGCAAATGCTGGCGCATAATGGCCAGGTGCGGGCACAATTGTCGCCCTTGTTTTACCCATACTAGTTGGCCAATGCCTGGCTTGCTGGTAACAAATTTTTTGAGTGTGATGGGGTGAGTAGTGCGTTTGAGCCGTTTTTTTCATGATCAGCCCATGGCAGATCAACAAGAGCTGTTACTGTCTGAGGCAACCAGTCACCATCTGTTACGGGTGCTGAGGGCCAAGCCAGGGACCCAGTTAATACTGTTTGATGGCTCTGGTATGCAATGCTTAGCTGAATTGCTATCCAGCGAACGCAAATTGGCTAGGGTTAGGCTGCTTGACCAACAGTGGCCGCAGGTGGAATCACCCCTGTGGACGCAACTGGCCTTGGCAATCTCCAAGGGCGACAGGGTTGACATCGCGGTACAAAAGGCTGTTGAGCTTGGTGTTAGCAGCATTCAACCTCTGGCCACTGAGCGATCTGAGCTGCGTTTGACGCCCGATCGGCAAGCAAAAAAGCAGCATCATTGGCAGCAAATTGCCGATTCTGCCTGCGAGCAAAGCGGTAGGGTGCGACGGGTTGAGGTATTGACACCCCTGACCCTAGAGCAGTGGTTACGGGATTTGCCCATCTTGGCTGTGGGGGAATTACGCCTAGTGCTGCATCCTCGTGCAGCTCAGCCCCTGGCTAGCCATCAACGCCCTGAACGCTTGTGTTTGATGGTGGGGCCAGAGGGTGGCTTCAGTGATGCTGAGATCGATCTGGCTTGCCAGTATCAGTTCCACTCAACATTGATTGGCCCCAGAGTTTTGCGTACCGAAACAGCTCCCATTGTGGCTCTGAGCTTGGCTCAAAGCCTATGGGGTGACTTTTAATGAACTAGGAATTGCTGCCTGAGCCAACTGACTTGTTCGTTTGGCTCCTGCTTCTGTACCCATTGTTGGAAGTGCGATTGCTCAAGGCTGCTGGCATTGTCAAAGCTGTAGTTCTTTTCCCAGATAGTACCACTGATGCCCAAATCATAATTGAGAAGTCTGGTGCTGCGGCTTTTGAACAAGGAAATGGCTTGCGGCAGTTCGGCCTGTTCAAGGCTTAGATAGCAATAGACTGCGCGGTTGGCAATGATCCAAGCCTTGAGCTTAATCAATTGCAAGGACTCTAGGAAGGCAAGCTGATCTTCGATAATTTCGGCTACGGCTTCATCCGCTAGTCTCAGCTCCGAATTGGTTGCCTGAATACGAATGACAAACTCTTGGCCAGGCCAAGAGACTGGCTGTGCTTGATGGGCAATAATTGGCATAGAACCTCCGTGTTAATGGCAATTAGTTATAAAAAAGTAGGTCATGGTTAAACTGCAAATCGTTTATTGCTTGGGTGCAGTCTATAGCTTAGAAGCTGGTGAAAAAAAAGCCAGTGCCCAGGTCCGACTAAAGTTTGAACTCCTCAGCAGTTCTGTTATTAAAAATTTTAAACATTGAATAATGTTCGAAGTTGACGGTGGGGACTTCAAACGCTTTATGCTGGCTGGCTCACAGTGCCAAAAGGTCAAACCTTGCCTCAGGCACTGCTTGGCTGCTTTACTGCTGGCGCAGCATTTGTTCCAAATCCAAACCGGTTAACTTCTTTAGGCTGCTGAACAGATACCAAAGGCCGGCAAAGAGAACAATCATGCTAGGCACCACAATCACAGGGTAGCTTAGGGCTGTAAGGCGTCCAAGCTCAGCTGCAAACTCGCTGGTGCCCGCAGGGCTGACCACCACCCAGCGTGCTAAGAAGTAATTCAAAACTGCCGATAGTAAGAAGGACGCGGCTACCAGATAACCTACAATGTTGAGGGTGCGATTAAGCTGCTCGCTGGTGCCCTTTTCTTGTAGTGCCTGTTCCACCTTGCCTAGGTCAAGGATCTGCTCGTTGTACATTAGCTTACGCACCAGAGGGAAGGGCGTGAACTGGCTGATCAGCACGGCCAGGCCGATGATGGCTGGAATGGCCGCCTCTTTAATGGCCAGGTATTTGGGGTCCAGCTGCAGCAGGCTGATGCCGCCAGTCAGCAGCACGCTCACCACCCCTAGGATGGAAATGAAATTCACCTTGCCACTTTGGCGCAGGTCGTAAAGGCCAAAAGCGATGGGAAAGGCTAGGGCGATGACGATGCTCCAGGTAGGGCCAAGATGCTCAGGGCCGCTAAAGCGTGTGAGAATGACAGTGGGAATGATGATGTTCAGTAACAGGTTAACCAGTAAACTGGGCTGTTTGGCTGGCTTGATGCTTTGTTCGCTCATGGATTCATTGGCTTTGTAAGGGGCTTGTATGGTCATTCTAACCCGATCTATTTGCCAAACTCTATTAAAGGATTGTATCTCGGCCCTGCTAGCGGCAGAATGCCCAATATCATTAGCGAACATGAGGGATTCATTGTGTTGCCAGTTGCCTCCCAAACCGTCAGTTATTTGCCCGAGATCGATGCCACCTATTGGCTCAAAGTCAGCCCCTATTATGCGCGTATCAATACTGGGCTGCGTCTGATCTGGCTACTGTTTCTTTTGCTCTTTTTGGCACTGAGTCCTTGGTTGCCCTTTGAACTGCCAAGCTGGCTTTTTTGGTCGCTGCTGGCTTTGGCCCTGCTGTGGACCCTGTATTTACCCTATGCCTTTTATCGTGATCGTCGTATGCGTTATGCCCTGTGCGAGCACGAATTCTATTGGTTGCATGGTTGGCTGTGGCAGAGCCAAATCTGTCAGCCCCTAAAACCAGTGCAGCATGTCAGTTTGGAACAAGGACCCATCGCCAAATACTTTGGTTTGGCCAGCCTAGGGCTGTACAGCGCAGGCTCGCCTGCTGCCAGCCTTACCTTACCCGGCTTGCCCTTGGCACTTGCCGAGCAATACCGACAATTGGTGCTGAATTACAAGCGTGAGCAGCATGAGTACCAACAACATGAATCCTAGCGGCATAAATGACAGCACCCTGAGTTCGCCTGAGCAGCCCTGGCAAAGTCTGTCTTATTGGGGCTTGTTGCCCATTGTGCTGCAGTCCTTGAAACTTCTAGCGCAGCAATACTGGCTGTTGGTTCCAGTCTTTATATTGCGTGATCTATGGCTTGAGTATCTCTGGGTTCTATTATCGGCAGTGGCTGTCCTGCTACTGCTGGTTATGACGGTGGTCTGGTTGCAGTTTCGCCGCTATCGCTTTCGCCTGCAATCAGACAGGGTGGAGCTGCATTATGGTTTGTTCAAGCGGGTGCAATTGGATTTGCCCTTTGACCGCATTCAAAATGTGGTGCTCAAACAACCCTGGTATTTTCGTTTAAGCCAACAATACCATGTGGGTCTGGATACCGCCGGTAGTGATGAGCAGGAAGTGGGTATTCTGGCCTTGCCCTTGGAGCGAGCGCAGCAACTCAGGCAGCAGGTGTTGCGCCATAAGCAAAGGCAACAAAATCAGCAAAGTCCGCAGGTTGCAGAAGGGCAAGAACATTCCTTGTCTGAGCAAGACACAGCAGCCAGTCCATGGCTTTGCTTGTCGCCCTCAGCCCTGTTGCTGCATGGTTTGCTAAAGCAGCGCGCCTGGCTGTTGTTGCTCTCGGTATTAGTTTTTTGGCCTTTGGTTGAAACCTGGTTCATTGATCAGTTGGACGCGGTGATGGACTTGGAAGAACTGACCAATGGCAAGTTGTCTGGGTTAAAGGAATTGGGAGAATTGGAGGAACTGACCTACGACCAGTTGGCCATTACGGTTGAGCAGTTTGGTTTTTGGTTGACCCTGCTGTTTTTTGCCCTGCCCATTGTGTTGCTGGTGCTGCTGATGTCCGGCTTGTCGGCCCTCTATGCTTTGTTACGCTGGTATGATCTGCGCTTTGGCTTGCAGGGCCAAGACTACTGGCTGTCTTACGGCAGCATCAGTCGCCAGCAAACCAGTTTGCCTCAGGCCAGATTGATCTATGCTTCCTTAAAGCAAGGCCTGCTGCAGCAGTGGTTTGGTCGTGTCGATCTTCAGTTGCGGCAAATCAGTGTCGGCTATGGCGACAAGCAGTTACAGGTGCCGGCCCTTACTTGGCCACAAGCCCAGGAAGTGGTGCAGCGCATTTATGCTCAGCATCTTTGGCCGCAGCAATGGATGGCGGTCAGCAAACGAATGATGATCCTTCCCCTGGTGCTCTGCTCCTTAATGTTGTTGCCTGCCGTTGCCTGGTTGTTTTGGCAGGACAGTCCGGTTTGGGCTGCCTTACTGGGAGCTGGCTATTTGCTTTGTTTAATGATGATTTGGCTTCGTTGGCGGCGTACAGGCTACTGTGTGGATGAGCATTTCTTGTACTTGCGCAGCGGTATGCTGGGTTGGCAGTATCAGCTGGTGCCTTGGTCAAGCATTCAGGCACAAAGCTGGAGTGCCAATTGGCTGCAGTTACGCAGAGGCTTAGGCAGTCTGTACCTGCAGAGTGCGGCCGGTTGGTTGACCCTGCCCTTTATCAGCCAGGCAGAAGCGCAGCTGTTGTTTGCCCGCAGCATTGAACAAACCCGTGCTGCCAACCATGAATGGTGGTGAGTATGATAATTGGCCAATCATGCTTGCGTTAATGATAAATAATGCTAGCATGCGCCTTTTTTAAAGTAGGCAAAAAAGCAACGCCTGAATAAACTAAGTCGATGGCAAGATTGGTCACGGTATGGTCATCAATTATGACCATAGTTTATTCTGCCCTTGTTTTTTACCTTGGTTCCCAGAGTTACGGCTCGGGTTCAGCCAGCTTGACCCTAAAGAGGATATGCCTTATGTCTCGCGTTTTGATCATTGGCGCCGGTGGTGTCAGTACAGTGACTGTCAAAAAATGCGCTCGTTTGCCTGAGTTTTTTGCTGAAATTTACTTGGCCAGCCGTACTTTGTCGAAATGTGAGGCTCTGCAGCAGGAATGTGGCCTTGATCGCATCAAGGGCGTATTTGCCGTGGATGCTGACGATGCCAAGCAGGTAGCTGATTTGATCCGCAAGGTGGAGCCCAAATTGGTGATCAACCTTGCGCTGCCTTACCAAGATCTGCCGATCATGGATGCCTGTCTTGAAACCGGCGTTGATTATCTCGACACCGCCAACTACGAACCCAAGGACGTTGCCAAGTTTGAATATTCTTGGCAGTGGGCTTATCACGAGCGCTTCCAAGAAAAGGGCATCATGGCCTTGTTGGGCAGCGGTTTTGACCCAGGTGTGACCAATGTTTACACCGCCTATGCCGCCAAGCATCACTTTGACGAGATTCATTACCTCGACATCGTCGATTGCAACGGTGGCGACCACGGTCAAGCCTTCGCCACCAACTTCAACCCTGAGATCAACATTCGTGAGATCACGCAGCGCGGTCGTTACTGGGAAAATGGCGAGTGGAAAGAAACCGACCCTATTTCCGTGCGTCAAGACATTGATTACCAAAACATTGGTGTGCGTGCCTCTTACCTGCTGTTCCACGAAGAGCTGGAGTCCTTGGTCAAGCATTTCCCAACCCTGAAGCGTGCCCGTTTCTGGATGACCTTTGGCGAGGCTTACCTGACCCACCTGAGGGTATTGGAAAGCGTGGGTATGACCAGCATTGAGCCGGTGGAGTTCCAAGGCCAGAAGATCGTACCCCTGGAATTCCTTAAAGCCGTGCTGCCCAACCCAGGTTCTTTGGCCGAGGGCTACACCGGCCAAACCTGCATTGGCACCTACATCACCGGTATCAAGGATGGCAAAGAAAAAACCATCTTCATCTACAACAACTGCGACCACGCCGTTTGTAACGCCGAAGTGGGCGCTCAGGCGGTGTCTTACACCACTGGCGTACCGGCCATGATCGGCGCTGCGCTAATGTTGAACGGCACTTGGAAAAAAGCCGGGGTGTGGAATATGGAGCAGTTTGATCCAGACCCATTCATGGAACTGCTCAACCAGCACGGCCTGCCTTGGCACCTGATTGAGTGCGACAGCCCCTTTGCCAAATAAGCTTGGGGTTTGCATACAGGGGGAGCCGCTGGCTCCCTTTTTGCGTCCTAGTAGGAGATTCTCATGACCGACCGTCTTGACCCCATGTTTAACCCCGAGATTCCTTCGCCCTGCTATGTGCTGGAAGAATCCAAATTACAGGCCAACCTTGAGCTGATGCAGCGCGTGCAGCAGCAGGCCGGTATCGACATCATTTTGGCGCTCAAGGGCTTTTCCATGTGGTCGGCCTTCCCCTTGGTTGGCCAATACCTAAAGGGCTGCACCGCCAGCTCGGTATGGGAAGCCAGATTGGCGGCTGAGGAAATGGGCAAAGAAGTGCATGCTTATTCGCCCTCCTACAAGCCAGCCGACATCGATGAGTTGGTTAAGCTGTGCCAGCACATCTCCTTTAACAGCCTAGGTCAGTGGCGTCGTTACGCCGAGCAGGTTGCCAAGGCTGGGGTGTCGATGGGCATTCGTGTCAATCCTGAACACCGCGAAGCCGACACCGAAATGTACGACCCCAGTGCGCCGGGTTCACGTTTGGGCGTGCGCGCCCTTGAGCTGCAAGGTCAGGATTTATCGGGCATTGAAGGCTTTCATGTGCACAACCTTTGTGAGTGTGACTCCTACGCCGCTGAGCGTACCCTGAATGCCATTGATGCACGCTTTGGCCAATACTTGCCCAAGTTGAAGTGGCTGAATTTGGGCGGCGGTCATTTGATGACCCGTGCCGGTTACGATGTCGAGCACCTGATTGCCACACTTAAAGCCTTCAAGGCTAAGTACCCCAATTTGCACATCATTCTTGAGCCAGGCAGTGCCGTGGCTTGGCAAACCGGCACCCTGGTAGCCGAAGTTGTGGACATTGTTGACAACCAAGATCGCATCGTGATTCTGGACATTTCTGCCACCGCCCACATGCCGGACGTGTTGGAAATGCCGTATCGCCCGGCCATTCGCCATGCCGGCAAGCCGGGTGAAAAGGCGCAGGATTACCGCTTTGGTGGCAATTCCTGTTTGGCCGGTGACGTGATGGATGTTTACAGCTTTGATGCGCCGCTAGAGATCGGTCAGCGCATTGTCTTTGAAGACATGATTCACTACACCATGGTCAAAACCACCTTCTTCAACGGTGTGCAGCACCCGAGCATTGGTGTCATTCGCCAAGACGGCCGCTTTGAGCTGGTGCGCGAGTTCCACTATCAAGACTTTAAGGCGCGTCTATCGTAAAGCTTTGCCCTTGCCTCTGGCCCTAGTCAATCCAGTGGCCTGATTAGTGGCCTGGCTTTCGTTGCTCTAACCATTGGCATAGGCTGTGAAAATCGCAGGGCTTATGCCACAAAAAGCCTTGAATTTGTTGACAACGATGCGCCTTGGCCAGCTCGAGCTGGCCCTGGGTTTCCACTCCTTCGGCAATGGCATCCATCTTGAAATCATGCAGCATGTTGACGATGTTAATGAACAGTTGCCGCGCACGATCGTTGTGCTCGATGTTCTGTACCAGACTGCGGTCAATCTTAACGCTGTCGAGCGGCAATTCGATCAAGCAGGCCAGGGAGGAATAGCCGCTACCAAAATCGTCAAGGCTGATGCCAAAGCCGAGCTGCTTGAGTTCGAACAGCTGTTTGATGGCCTTAGGGTCGTGCTCAAGGAAGGTACGTTCAATGACTTCAATATCTATGTGATAGCTGGCAATGCCATACTCTACGCAGAGTGCGCTCAGCAGCTTACCTAGTTCTTGATTGGCAAGTTGAAAGGGTGACACATTCAGCGCCAAGCCTAACTGTGGCTGACCATTGCGGATCAGGCTGGCGATCTCCTGAATGCCTTGGCGAAACAGCTGTTCGCTGAACTCGAACACCAGCTCATGGTTCTCGATGTATTCAATAAAGCGTGCAGGGCTGAGGTACTGGTCGCCTTGCCGCCAGCGGCACAGCAGCTCAAAGCCAGCGACACTGCCATCTTTTAGCGCCTGTTTGGCCTGATAAAAGGGCACAAACTCTTGATTGCGCACCGCCTGTTGCATGGCTATGAGGCGTTTTTGATCATGGCTCAGGCTTTTTTTTTCTACAATCAGCCGCTGCATGCTTTCCAGCTCTTGTTGCAGCTGGTGGTTGCGCTGCACCAGCAGTTGCATCTGTTTTAGCCTTTCCAGTACCTTGCCGGTTTGCTGGCGAGCGATTTGTTGTTCGCGCACGCTCAGTGCTTGCTGCTGCTGTTCAACAAAGATCGACAACATCTGGTTAGCGGTTTCCAGTTGATCCAGGCCAGCATAGAGCTCAGCGATGCTCTTAAGTGAACGCTGTACATAGGGGTAGAAGTTTTGCTCTTGAACAATGCGCAAGCCTTCTTCAATGTAGGGTTGAGCTTGGTTGAACTCTTTGTTAAGCACGTAATAGCGCCCAAGGTTAAGTAACAGAATGCTGTAGTTGAGGTGCTTTTCTTTGTCGGCAATCTGGTCATAAAACTGCTTGGCCATTAGAAAAGCATTTAAATATTCGTCGCTGTTTTGCTCTCGGCTATTAAGATGGCCATAGGCCATGTAGATGTTGCTCACCAAGGCTTTGTCTTCCAGTTCAGGAACCAGTTTCAAGGCCTTGAGTAGGTAGCTTTCTTTGTTCAGTTTGTCGGCCAAGAGGTCAAAGCAGGTCGCAAGGTACACATAGCAACGCGCCAAATGTGCGTCCTTGCCAAGAGCAATGGCGTCATTGTGCGCCATGCTGAAGTTTTGGATGGCTTGGCTGACTTGATTCAGGCTGCGGGTGTATAGGCCCTTGGCCACATGATAATGAAACTGGAGCCCAAGGCTACCTAGGTCATCCCGCTTGCGCAGCTCTTGGTCAATGCGTTCAAAGTAGGGGTGCAGTTCAAAGCCAGCGCAGGCAAATAGTAAGGCCACCAGTTGTTCATTGGTTTGCGCGGCAACCTCGGAGTCCAAATCCAGTTGTTCAAGCTGCTCCAAGGCATAGTGCCTTGGATTCTTGCGGATCTCTTCAATTAGGTCATCAAACATGGCCGGTCCAGCGAGTTGTTTCTTGCAGTATAGGTCATAATTGACAAACTGAGCAGGGTTATAGTTTTCAGGCTGATGTTCTGGCATTGAACTGAGGGTTACGAGTTCCAACCTGTTG
>SKIB01000096.1 GCA_007116635.1 Saccharospirillaceae bacterium | reverse complement strand
GTACCGGAATTGTTTAAGCATGGCGCGCAACTCTTCAGACTGAAGCGTTAATTGCTCACTGGTTTGTTGTGCGCCAAATACATTCTCTTGAGTTTGATTAGCGAGCGTCAGCAAGTTATTGATGTTGACCGATATTTCATGAGTGACCTGTGACTGCTCCTCTACGGCGGTGGCGATCTGAGCCGTCATATCATTAATGTGTCCCATTGCACCTAAGACTTCATTAAGTGATTCTTTGGCGTTAGCAACCTTTTCAACGCTGCTCTTGCTGACTTCAATGCCAGATCTGGCAAGCTCAGCACTACTGACTGCACTGGTTTTAAGATGTGTTATTTTTTCTTCGATGTCTTTAGTGCTGTTTTGTGTCCTATTAGCCAGAGTCCTAACTTCATCTGCAACCACTGCAAACCCCCTTCCTTGTTCACCAGCACGCGCCGCTTCAATGGCCGCATTCAGGGCCAGCAAATTGGTTTGCTCAGCTATGGCTTGAATCACATTCATGATTTCACTGATTTGCTGCACATCTTTCTGCAGCACATCCATAGCATCGGTGTTCTGAACGGTTTGTTGCGCAAGATGATTTATTCGTTCAACCGTTACCTCCATGGCTCCAAGGCCAATATTGGTTAATTTAACAACCTGCTCGGCTGCTGTTGCAGCCTCGGTTGCATTGCTAGAAACATTCTGCGAGGCACTTGAACTTTCAGTCACCGCAGTAGCAATGGAATCCAAATCTGAGTTCTGCTGTTGGACATACTCTAGGCTTTTGACAAAGGCAGAGTTTAATTGTGAAATACTGCCATCTACTAGATGACTCACCTTACCAACCTGCTTCATTGAGGTCTGTAACTTAGTCATAAAATCATTGAAGTAGGTTACCAAGTCCCCAATTTCATCCCCAGACAGTACCTTAATGCGCTTTGTTAGGTCACCCTGACCTTGAGAAATATCGTACATTGCATCACGCAAACTGATTACCGGCTTCTTCACTAATCTAGTGACTAAAACATAGAGCGTTAAGGCCACCACCAACACTAAAAACAAAGTCTGTAGAACATTAAAAAGCACCACTGCTTCCAAACGCTGCGGCAAATAAGCGGGATTAGGTTCAAGGTTAATCTTAGCCGTCAATGTTTCTGTCCCTGGCCGAAAGACCTCCACAACCAGAAAGTCACTGGACTCGGGCATCTCATTAACAGGCCGAAGCTCGCCACTAGCTTGTTGACGAAAACCTGACTCAAAGCGTCCACTGGCATTTTGCATGTACACTGCTGTCACGACTTGACTACTAGCTGCTGCTGACAACTGACTATCAATGGCCGATTGCTCAAAATTCCAAACCGGATCTGCCAACCCAAGTTGCAAGAAACCAGCAATTTCAGCTATTTGTGAATCCATGGAATCTGTCCACTGCTGGGTCATTTGCCGATAACTAATGGTAGAGCTCAAAATCAGTATCAGTGCAATGATGCTGATGGCCCAAAGATTGAACTTCAAGCTGAGGGAGCTGGAAATAAACTTGTGCATAGTCGGCACCATTTGCATTGTTCAAAGACAATTTTAGTATAGCTGAATCATGAAAAATGCAAGGGCAAATTTTGATCAACCCGACTCCCCCTCCACTTCGAATTATTTGTTGGCAACAAGACTGAATGTGATCTATACCTCATAATGAGCAACAAATGACTCACTTGGATTAATGGAGACTTTTATGAGCATACGCAAAACTATATTGGCTGCAGCCACTTTGGCTTTCACTGGAGCTTATGGCCTATCCATGGCTAATGATCAGGTCATCACCATGGGCTTCTTCAATCTTTCTCCCCATACCTTTGTCGAGCCTGGTTCAGACACACCAATGGGTGCCGGGATTGATTATTTCAATGCTCATGCAGAGCTCATGGGCTACAGCGTCGAATGGGTTGGCCCCCTAGCCTTTCCAAGGCTAATAAGCGATCTTGAGGCAGGTGCTGTTGATGGTGCAGTTTTCTTGTCCCGTAGTCCTGACCGGGAAGAGTTTCTACATTATGCTGATCGGCCCTTTGTCACCCTCAATGCTGTATTGGCAGTCAATCAAAACCATCCATTACAAGAGGTCACCTCACCGGAAGATATCAGAGGCATGACCGTTGGCTTCCTTGCGGATTCAGCCATGGGCCCCTTCATGACAGACAATGCTGATATTGTTACCTTTGATAATATTGCTGGCCAAAACTGGATGGAACAAAACATCCGTAAACTGGTAAACGAACGATTGGACGCTGTCTTTGATCGCAATAGCTTTTCCATTCAGTATGAAGCCAATCGCTTAGGATTAGCGGATCAAATCCGTATCCTAACCCTGCCCGAGCCTCCAGGATTGGTCTATGCTGGTTTTTCAAAAAAATCACCCCAGGGCCAAGCCTTGGTCGAAGCCTTTAACGCCGTCTTTACCGACAGCACACTGGACTACGACACTTTCTTAGCCAACTGAACGATATTCACTTGTAACGAGCAGCCTAGCATGGCTGCTCCAAGTGGCGAGATTATTTGAAATGCTTCAAACAACCAAAATGCTTGGTACAAAGCTTACTTGGAGCACCTAGCTATGTTAAACAATCTCAGTTTAAGTTTGGCTAAACTTGTGATGCTTATTGCAGCATCCACCCAAATAGCTACTGAAGAACAAGTAGGTGCCATGCAGAATGCAGTGCAACCTCGACTGCAAATCGGTTTTTTTAACCTACCCCCTCACGCCTACCTGCAATCCGGAGCGAATGAACCTCAGGGTGCAGCGGTAAGCTATTTCAATGATGTTGCTAACCTAATGGGCTATGAAATTGACTGGATTGGCCCCTATCCATTTCCTCGCTTGATTCTTGACCTTCAATTAGGCAATGTCGACGGGAGTATTTTCATTGCTAAGCAGCCTGAGCGAGAAGAGTTCTTATACTACTCAAAACTGCCGGTTAATGAAATTACTTCAATAATTGCCGTAATGAATGACAATCCACTCAGTGCGATTAACCATGCTGAGGATCTGAATGATTTACGTATCGGCACCCCAAGTGACGTTATATTAGGCGATTTTATGTCTCAACTTTCAGACAGGGTAATATTCAGTAACCTATCTGGACGAACCTGGTTTGAGCAACAGCTTCAACGCCTTGTTAGTGGAAGAATCGATGCTATTTACGGGCGTAACAATCATTCAATTATTTATGAAGCCCGTAGACTTGGACTGCTTGACCAGCTAAAGTTTTTAACCGTGCCCGAGCCTCCCATTGAAGTATTTGTTGTTTTCTCAAAATTAAACCCTAATGCTAGTCAATTTATTGATCAATTCGATCAGGCCGCCAGCAATTTAACCTTTGACTACGAACAATACTTAGAAGCCCACTTGAACAGTCTGCCGTAAAAAAGGCCAGCTGATTAGGCTGGCCAAATACTCTCTAGGTTTGCGCTCTGAATTATGGAATTGGCCAGAAGCCAAGTGCAGTGATCAAACTAAGCATTCGTATACTGTTGCCATAATAATAATGGCTGGCCATAGGCTGCTGAGTTAAATATTGATACAGGTCTTCACGCCACTGCTGATGCTCTTGTCTATCACTCAAGGCTACTGCCGGTAACAGTGGGGCAATAAAAGTCATATCCACCCAATCTGTTTGCATGGGCTGGTTTCGCCGCTCTGGATCCAGCCAATAACCAGGCCAAACCTGTGTTGGCTCGCCTTGACTCTCAGCAAAGTAAAAGTCTTGGATTTTATTGGCAACCTCAGCTGCTGGACTATCAATACCATAAAGGCCTGCCACAGCTAAACGCCAGGGAACTCGGGCTGCATCATAGTAGTAATCTCCGTCAGTATCCGATTGTAGAACTCGGCCACTGGGTCGATCATACCTGCCCTGCCAATCATGCAGCAAAAAGTCTGGCATCAGACCTGATACTGGGTCATGCGTCTGCTGAGTGATGGCTTCCAGATTACTGGCTACATTATCCCAGTGACTTGCTCGCTCCGGGCGCTGGTCGAGACGACTAAAGACTTCGAAGTGTTGAATCATAAAGTCTGACGGCCTGGTCACTCGATACATTTCAGTATTAGGTCGAACCCAGTCACCCACCGTCATATTTAGATTTGGCGTGAATAAATTATCATAAATGGCATCAAGCAAAATCTGAGCTTGCTCACCATAATTCCATGGCTGAGCATCAGGCCAAATGCGATCAGCCACCAGAAGCGCATAAGCCATGTCTAAGTCACCATCCGTTGCCGAATTGGCCTCATTACCGGGCCTATTGGTTAGGTTCCCTGGCTCACCCTCACCTGTTTGCAAATCAATACCATCGCCCCACTGCTGCCAAGCGTGCAACCTTGGATCAGTATCACTAGGGAAAGCCTTCCAATATTCAATCATGGCGTCCATATCGGCTTTGGCTTGTTGACCGTCAATGAGATCATGCCAAGCCATGGTAGCCAGTAATAGCATACCGTAACCATGACCTTCTGAAACGGACACAGCATTACGCTGGCTTACCCAAGGCTGCTTACGGCTATCGACCAGATACCAAATAAAACTCTGGCGTGGATAGGTATCTCGATCATACCAATAAATACCACGGTAATCTTGCCAAAGCCTTACTAGTTCGCTACGAAATTCCTGCTCAGTCCCCTGGGGCAAATGACCTGTGAAATTTGGAACATCAGGGGTAACACTTGGATCAGGCGTAGGGCTAGGGTCCGGTGTAGGACTAGGGTCCGGTGTAGGGCTAGGATCAAAGGTTGGACTTGGAGTTGGAACGGGTTCCTCTCCTGGTCCGCTAATAGGTTGACATGCCATTAGTACCAGGGGTACCAAGCAGCATAAAAGTACCTTTCTCATACTTACTCCAGTCATTGTTGTTGTTGAATACGGTTTCAATATAACCAGCATCCAACCTAACTTTCAAGAGATAACGACCACAAATACTGAACAAGATCAAAAATTCAACAAATCAACTCAAGTTTTAGCCCATGCAGCCGATCGCAATATCATACGCTAATGACCCATTGGAGCTATTGATCATGTCAGAAATCAATCTAAACAACTTCGCTCAAGTTGGAGCCTACGCCAGCAAAAAATCCATTGAAAATGCCCAGGAACAGGCTGCAACATCCGTTATGAAAACAGCCAGAGACCAGCAGGCGGATAATATTATGCAACTGGTCACCAGCGTCACACCCGAGGTACCACCAGTCGAAGGCAATCTAGGTCAAAATATAAACACCAAGATTTAGCTGCTATTGCCAAGCCTCTGGAAATTAAAATCCAAGCTTTCAAGGGAGGATACAGGGCCAGTAGTTTGACCCTGAGTGTTCATTCGCTATCTCACCTGTACCTAATTCACCTGAAGCACCTGTTAATTACCTATGGTTGCCACAGGCAGGGTTGCAGCTGATGACATAGGCCTCAGATGAAAATTAATGCAGAGAAGCTGCCGATTACACCTATGGCCGCAAGAATGTATACTGGCTTAGCAGGCATCTGTTCATTATTACTCATGGCACGGCCAAACAGGTAAAAGACAAAGGGGTGAACCAAGAAAGGCATCGAAAAGATAAAGGGAATCATGCTGGCAGCCTCAGCGCCAAACAAGCCTTCTTGCACTGCAGCAAACAGACCAAAATGCGATAATGCCGACGAAACTGCCATGGCTGAATAGTCAAGACGCATAGCAAAGAAGGCTAAAGTCATCATACCTCCGAACATAGCCGTTAGCTGCCAGCCGAAACTAAACTGCATTAGCCCCTTAACCTCTTGCGACTCCCGCCCATTAGACTTGGCTAGAGTTCTTAACGAGATGATGGTTAAACCAATACCAGCTAGCATGATCAACAGAGACGGTAAAACAAGCAAACTGCCCTGGGCAGCACTCATGGCCAAAATAGAAAATACAAAGACATGGCCAAAAAAGGGCACATTAATCATGATGGGTGCGCGGTTGGCCGCCACCTTGCCAAGGTCGCCCGCCGTACAGGCACCTGTCAGTCCAGAATGCGAAAGACCACCAGCCATGCCAGGGGCAAGATTACGTACTTCTTTGGTTTTACCAAAATACATCATCAAGGCGATACCACCAAACATCCATGTCAGTTGACCAAAGAAGCCATAGAATAGCACAGAGGAGACACCCTCAATCGCCAAGGCTTCCATGATTCGAGAGCCACCAATCATGAAGTTAGCTGCCAGGACAACTGGGATACCTGCAAACAACAAGGCTCGTAATGTAGGGCCTGCTTGCCAATGGCTTAAGCCTGCTCCTAGGGCTGCTGCTAGCATCATGGCATAAAAAATTTGCGGTAGGGCAATGATTGGCTGAACAGCCAAGGCTAACCAATAAGACACAACCATCAAGGCCAAACAGGCTGCAATCTCAACAAAGCCCTTATTAATATACAGTCTTTTGTTCTTTATTTGCGCTTTATGGTCAATTAAAATAACAGCTATAACCAGACCGATATAGCCTAACAAAGGATAGACCTCTGTTAGGCTATTTTGTGACTGCACTAAAGTTCTATATACACCCTCAATACCTAACAGCAAAAAAAATGCGCGTACAATAAATATTAACTGGGTTCTGTTAGTACCCTGCAACACCTCCTCTTCTGCAGGAATTAAGCTATTGTCTGGCTCAAATTCTTGATCCTTACTAAAGAACAGCTTCTTCAACTCCTGACCACCAACAAAAAAGCTTGCTATCAAAGCAATGATGGTGGTTTTACTCATTAGGTCAATGAGCAAAAACTCGGGCAGACCAGGGCTACTGGCCCCTGTTTTAACCAAGACAAAGCCCATCAACAAGCCAAATATAACAATAATTAAGATAGGAGAGTAGCGGCTTCCCGCAACAAAAGTCCTTGCTACCAAAATCATAGGTAATAGCAATGCAATACTTAACCATAGTTGATTTAGTATGTGCATACTTAAAGGCATATCAAACTCGATCATAAAATAACTCACAAACAATAAAAAAACACCATTATATAGCAGAGCGCACAAAAGGCATTAACCTAGGTCAGAGAAATATAAATCACAGGCCAAGTATAATTTGGCCATGTCGGCAGACTCCAACAGG
>SKIB01000016.1 GCA_007116635.1 Saccharospirillaceae bacterium | reverse complement strand
GAGATCGCTCAGCACACTGCTGCCAGTTATGGCGTGCATGCCAGCACTGAGGTTTTCCCGCGCTATCAAGCCACCATCAACGACCCAGGGTGCGCGGCGCAAGCCCGTAGTGCGCTGCAGGCAGTGCTGGGTGAACAATGGTGCGCTGAGCAGACCGCAGTACCCATCATGGCTTCAGAAGATTTCAGCTATTACCTACAACAGATCCCCGGGGCCTTTATGTTGGTCGGGGCCAATGACGGCAACCAGCCCCATGCCTTTCCCTGCCATCACCAAGGTTATGACTTTAATGATCGTTTGATTGCCTTGGTGACGGCACTTTACTCGCGTCTGGTTGGCGCACCCGAGCCAGATAACTGGCGCTGATCAAGGCCTGCTGGTCTTGCTTTTGAAGCCTGCTTGGCTTCTGTCTAACAACTGGAGGAGCTATGCCCATGGTCGAAGCAATGCAACTTTTTGAACAGTGGGAATCGAACATCCGTGGCTATTGTCGCCTGTACCCAACCGTCTTTGCCCGTGCGGTCAACGCCGAGCAGTTTGATGAGCAGGGGCGGCGGTACATTGATTTTTTTGCTGGCGCTGGGGTTTTGAACTTTGGTCATAACAACCGCGCCATGAAGCAGGCCATCATTGAGTTCTTACAGGCCGATGGTCTGGTACACAGCCTAGACACCTACACCACGGCGAAGCGTGATTTTATCGCTGCCTTTGTCGAACAGATCCTTAAGCCCAGAGCCATGAATCATCGGCTGCAGTTTATGGGGCCAACCGGCACCAATGCCGTCGAAGCTGCGTTAAAGTTGGCGCGTAAGGTGACTGGTCGTGAGCAGGTGGTGGCCTTTCATCACGGCTTTCATGGCATGACTCTTGGCTCGTTGGCCGCGACCGCCAACAGTTATTTCCGTCAGGCAGCCGGGGTGCCTCTGGGCCATGTGCGCCATGAGCCCTTTGGTTGCGAAACTCAGTGTCAGGGCTGTGAGCTCAATTGCGGCCTGGCTAATTTGCAGCGCCTGCGCGCCCAGTATCAAGACAGTTCCAGTGGCATGCAGCCGCCAGCGGCCTTTTTGGTCGAGGTGATTCAGGCCGAGGGTGGAGTGCATGTGGCCAGCAAAGAATGGTTGCAAGCCTTGCAGCAATTGGCGAAGGATCTGGGTGCCTTGCTGATCATTGATGACATTCAAGCAGGCTGTGGCCGCACCGGCAGTTATTTCAGCTTTGATGGCATGGATCTGGACCCAGACATTGTCACCCTTGCCAAGGGCATTGGTGGCTTTGGTACGCCACTGGCGATGAATCTGGTGAAGCCTGAGCACGATCAGTATTGGCAGCCAGGTGAGCACACGGGCACCTTTCGTGGTCAGGGCATTTCCTTTGTTGCCGGTGCTTTGGCGTTGGATTACTTCAAGGACGATCAGCTAATGACCCAGGTGCAGGCCAAGGGCCAGCGCATGGCTCAGGCCTTGCAAGAATGGCAGGCCGGCAGTGGTGTTAGCTATCAGGTGCGAGGCAAGGGCATGATGCAGGCCATTGACCTTGGCGATGGTGCGCTGGCTAAGCAGGTGGTGCAGCAATGCTTCGCCAAAGGCTTGTTATTGGGGGCCTGTGGCACCGGGGGTGCAGTGATTAAGTTGATTCCGCCCCTGACCATTGAGCCTGAGGTATTGGCAGAGGGTCTGGCCATTTTACAGCAGGTGCTGCAAGATTTAGGAGGCGCCAATGCTTAATCGCGACGACATGACCTTTCCCTTTGCTGAGTATCAAAGGCGTATTGACGAGCTGCGCCAGCGCATGCAAGAGCGGCTGCTGGATGCGGTGATCATCACCGACCCGGAAAACCTAATGTATCTCACCGACTACCAGACCACGGGTTATTCCTTTTTCCAAGCCTTGGTGGTGCCCTTGGAGGCCGAGCCCTTTATGATCACTCGCGCTTTGGAGGAGTCGAACATCTTTGCTCGTACCTGGGTTGAGATCAGCCGCCCCTACACCGACACCGGTGATGCGGTGCAAATGCTGGTGCAGTCCTTGCGTGAGTTTGGCTTGATGAATAAACACATTGGCTACGAGCGCAACAGTTATTTTTTACCTGCCTATCAGCAAGACGCCATACTAACCGGATACCTGGATGGGCAGATGATGGACTGCTTTGGCATTGTAGAAGAGGGCCGAGCCTGTAAATCGGCGGTGGAAATCGAGGTGATGAAGAAAGCCGCTAAGGCCACCCAGGCTGGGATGCTGGCCGGTTATGAGGCGGTGCAAGAAGGGGTTAGCGAAAACGAGATCGGGGCCGCTATCTGCCATGCCATGTTTGCTGCGGGCGGTGAGGTGCCAGCGGTGATGCCCTATGTCACCAGCGGTCCACGCACCATGATTGGCCATGCTACTTGGGAGGGTCGCAGGGTGCAGGCTAATGAGCATGTTTTTCTGGAAGTCGGTGGCTGTTATCGCCGTTATCATACCGCTATGATGCGCACTGTGGTGCTGGGCGAGTTAACCCCTGCCTTGCATCATGCCCAAGAACGCATGAAGTTGGCACTGAATTGCTTGAAAGAGCGCTTGCGCCCTGGGCTGACGGTGTCGGATGCCGATAATCTGGTGCGCAGCATTATCACTGAGAATGAGGTCGGCGCGCGTCTGATAACCCGCTCCGGTTATTCCATTGGCATCGCCTTTCCGCCGAGCTGGGACGAGGGCTACATCATCAGTCTTAAGCAGGGCGACCCAAGGGTGATTCGCCCCGGCATGTGCTTTCATGTGATCCCCTGGATGTGGGGTGTAGAGGGTGACAAAACCATGGGCATCTCGGATTCGCTCTATATTACCGAGCAGGGTTGCGCCTCATTTTTTGATTTAGAGCCTGACTTTGTGGTGAAGCCGAATCAGGCTTGTAAAAATAGTCGCAAGGCTGAGGCCAAGCAGGCACCCACTGCAGGTCAGCAGAAAGACAGTAAACAGCATGACAAGAAATCTGCTAAGGAGTCCAAATGACCGCGATAAACCCCTACAGTGAACAAGCCATTAGCAGCCCTGATTTAATGTCTGATGCCGAGCTTGAGCAAGCCGTGCAGCAGGCCGAGCAAGCCAGCCAAGCCATGGCTGCCTTGAGCTTTGCTGAGCGGGCACCATTATTACAGGCCTTGGCTCAGGCCCTGCGCCAGCATCGCCAGCCCTTGGCTGAGCTGATGGCAACAGAAATGGGCAAGCCGCTCACTGAGGGCTTGGGCGAGGTGGAAAAGGCTGCTTGGTGCGCCGAGCACTATGCTGAGCATGCTGCGCAGTATTTAGCGCCCATGCATCTGGCCTCGGATGCCAGTAGTAGTTATGTGCAGTATCGGCCTCTGGGGGTGATTTTAGGCATTATGCCCTGGAATGCACCGGTCTGGTTGGTGCTGCGCTTTGCCGCTCCCGGCCTAATGGCCGGTAATGCCTGCTTGCTCAAGCATGACCCCCATGTGCCGGGTACGGCGCAACTGCTGGCCGAGATCTTTGCCAGTGTGGACGCGCCCAAGCATTGGCTGCAGTTCATTCGCGCCGACCATCGGCAGGTTGCCGAGTTGATCGCTAGGCCAGAGATCAAGGGTCTGACGCTCACCGGCTCCGACCGTGCCGGCAGTGCGGTGGCAGCTCAAGCAGGCCAGCACCTCAAACCCGTGGTGCTGGAGCTGGGTGGCTCGGATGCGGCTCTGGTACTGGAAGGTGCGGATCTGACCAAGGCAGCCAAGGTGATTGCCCTGTCGCGCTCAATTAATGCCGGTCAATCCTGCATTGCCGCCAAGCGGATCATTGTTGAACGCTCTGTGTACCCTGACTTTGTTGCTCTGCTGCAACAGGAGTTGGCCGCCTTTACTCTAGGCGACCCTTTGCTGGCCAGCACCAAAATGGGCCCTTTGGCACGCGCGGATCTGCGCCAACAACTGAATGCACAGGTGGAGCAAAGTGTGGCCATGGGCGCGCAACTGCTGATGGGCGGCCAGATTCCCGAAGGCAAGGGATTCTTTTATCCACCTACTCTGCTCACTCAGGTCACTAACGACATGCCCTGCGCGCGGCAAGAGACCTTTGGCCCGGTGGCGGCGGTGCTGCAGGCAGAGGATGCCGAGCATGCGTTGGCCTTGGCCAACGACAGCCAATACGGTCTGGCAGCGGCCATTTGGGGGCCGGTTGAACAATGTTTAGCCTTGGCAGGGCGCATGCAAACCGGCCAGGTGGCCATTAACGGCATCGTTAAAACTGACCCGCGTTTGCCCAGTGGCGGCATTAAGCGTTCGGGCATGGGTCGGGAGCTGGGGCCGCAAGGGATTTTGGCCTTGGTCAATGCACAGCAAATATGGCAGGCCTAAAGGCTTTGCTATTGCTTGATATTTAGACTTTATCGACCTAAGGGAAAATGTGCTAACCTAGCAGCAGTTTTGCCGCCTGAGGGCGGCCTGTTTGCCAGCCATTAGGACAGTTAGCATGTTTTCTTTTTTACGCAATAAATTAAAGGGTGAGGCCAAGGCCGAGCCAGTTCAGCCTGTCGCAGAGCAAGCAAGCGACTCTGCTGCTCATCTGGATCAAGCACAAGCATCTCAGGTTCAGGAATCTCAGGTTTCAGAGTCTCAAGTTCAAGAATCCCAAGCGCAACATTCGCCTAGCCCTGATCAAGGGGTGGCGGCTGGGAGCGCCAATCCAGAATTAGTCAGCCCAGAAGTCACTGAACCCAGACTGTCTGAGCAGCCAGTAGAGCCTGTTGTCAGCCCTGATCCGTCAGACAGCCTCTCTGCTGCTACTTCCTCAGTTGCTATTCCCTCCGCTGCTATTCCCTCAGTTGACGCGCCCTCAACTGCCCCTGAGCCTGAGACTCAAACCAAGCCTGGTTTTTTTGGCCGCTTGAAGGCGGGCCTTAGTCGTACTCGATCTAATTTTACCGAATCAGTGGCCAATCTGTTTTTGGGTCGTAAAGAGATCAACGATGAGTTGCTAGAAGAGCTAGAAACCCTGTTGCTGACCTCGGATGTGGGGGTGCAAGCGACGCAGGAAATCATCGCCGAACTCACGGCTCAGGTGTCGCGCAACGAACTCAAGGACGGCGATGCGCTGATGGCGGCCTTAAAGGCCCTGTTGCATCAGATGTTGGCCCCGGTGAGCCAACCACTGCAGATCCCTAAGCAGGACGAACCCTATGTGGTGCTGGTGGTGGGCGTTAATGGGGTTGGCAAGACCACCACCATTGGCAAGCTCGCCAAGCACTGGCAGCAACAGGGTCATTCGGTGATGCTGGCCGCTGGTGACACCTTTCGCGCTGCGGCGGTGGAGCAGCTTAAGGTTTGGGGCGAGCGTAATCAGGTGCCGGTCATTGCTCAGCATACTGGCGCCGACAGCGCCTCTGTGATCTTTGATGCCGTGGCTGCCGCGCAGAGTCGCAAGGTTGGCGTACTGATGGCCGATACCGCTGGTCGGTTGCAGAACAAAGACCATCTGATGGACGAGCTATCCAAGGTGGTGCGGGTGATGCGTAAAAAACTACCTGATGCACCGCACGAGACCTTACTGGTGCTTGACGCCAGCACTGGGCAAAACGCCATCAGCCAAGCCGAGATCTTTGCGAAAGCGGTTGGGGTGACGGGCTTGGTGATTACCAAACTGGACGGCACCGCCAAGGGCGGCATTCTCTTTGCGTTGGCGCGCAAATTTGCTTTGCCGGTGCGCTACATTGGCGTGGGTGAGAGCATTGATGACTTGCGCCCTTTTGATGCGCACGACTTTGTCGAAGCCTTATTCAGCAGGCAAGACTAAATGATACAGTTTGATCAGGTCAGTAAGCGTTACCTAGGCGGCCACGAAGCGCTGCGTAACCTAAGTTTTCGCGTCGATCGTGGGGAAATGGTGTTCGTCACCGGCCATAGCGGGGCAGGCAAGAGTACCCTGATCAAGCTGATCACTGCGGTGGAAAAGCCTAGCGTGGGTCAGGTTCGGGTGGCCGATATTCTGCTCAATCAGATCAAAGCCAGTCAGATTCCTTATTTTCGCCGTACCCTGGGTGTGGTGCATCAGAGCCACGAACTGCTGTTTGATCGCAGCGTCTATGACAACATTGCCCTGCCGTTGATCATTTCCGGCATGAGCAAGAAAGACCGAGATCGCCGCATCCGCGCCGCCGCCGATAAGGTCGGCCTAAGTGAGCGCTTGGATTATTTGCCGGTTATGCTCTCTGGTGGTGAACAGCAGCGGGTCGGCATTGCTCGAGCGGTGGTTAACAAGCCGCAAATGATCATTGCCGACGAGCCCACGGGTAACCTCGACCCGCAACTGTCGCGTGAGATCATGCAGCTCTTCATTCAGTTTAACAGGGTAGGCACCACGGTATTGGTGGTCAGCCATGATTTGGGCATGCTGTCGCGCTTGCCCTACCGCATCTTGACCCTCAGGCAGGGCCAGCTACTGCAAGCCCCAGCCGGTCAGGTGCCCGGCAGGCCAATGTCCAGTAGCCCCATGCCAGTTAGTCCGTCGCCAAGGGGGCCCTATGGCTAAAGCCGAGCAGAATCGTAGCGTAAATATCCATTCGGGCATGCGCCTGGCTGCTTGGCGGCAGCATCATGCCTATTTGTTTCGTCATACCTGGGCCGAACTATTATCTCACCCCTTGGGTACCATGCTGACCTCTCTGGTGATAGCGGTGGCCTTGAGCCTGCCAGCTCTGCTCTATGTACTGGTGCAGCAGTCCTTGCAGCAAACTCAGGGCTGGCATGCCGGGGCGCAAATCAGTCTCTATTTACATGCCGAAGTCAGTGAGCAGCAGGGGCAGGCATTGGCCGACAGCCTGATCGCTAGGCCAGAGATTCGCCAAGGCCAGTACATCAGTGCAGAGCAATCCTTAGCGCAATTTCGTGAGCTGTCGGGCTTGCATTCGGTCATCGATCGCTTAACCAACAACCCCTTGCCAGCCGTGATCGTGCTGGAGCCTGAACGAGCACAGTTCGAGCTGTTAGAGGCGCTGCTGGATACCTTGAATGCTTTGCCTGAGGTTGAGCAGCTGCAGCTTGATCTTGAGTGGTTGGTGCGGTTGCAGAGCATGTTACAGTTTTTGCTGCGCGGCCTGTGGGTGTTGGCCAGCTTGTTGATTTTGGCGGTGGTCTT
>SKIB01000081.1 GCA_007116635.1 Saccharospirillaceae bacterium | reverse complement strand
ATAATTTGAACCATGGAAGTCCTGCTTACTTTCGTTTAGTAGGAGAGCAGCTTCCTCTGTTACTTGCAGGCATGATCACTGCCACTGAAATGGCCAGAGCCGTGCAAGCAGGGCTTAATAGTTGGGATTACATCGGTGCTGAGCGCTGCGCTTTAGCGCCGTAATTACCTGCTAACTATTGTTAATGCTTGTTATGGAGGTGCAAAGGTTGCGCTGGCATCCTATGCGCCTATGTGGCGGTGAGGCCTAGGTAGTCTGGTGTGGGCTAAGCATGTTTGTTCTGATGATTTGGTAATGCCGCGTTGAGCCAAGGGCTTTAGATAGTTAGGCTGTATTCTTGGTTGTCTTGAGTTCACCAGTACCTAGAGGGCTTGTTTTGAGATTTTGTTTGTTGTTCTTCTGCTTGTTATCTGCTCTTGGCTCTGCCTTGGAGTCACAGATTCATCCGCTCAAAAGTGCGTCTGACCTTTCATTCATTGATGAGTTTTTTAATGATGAGCCCTTGATCTTACTGGGTGAGTCTTCACATGGCACCTCAGAATATTACCTGATGCGCGCCAAGATCACTAAGCAGCTTATCAAACAGGGTTCCATCTCTTTTGTTGCCATTGAGGGTGATTGGGCGCCCATTGCCCATCTTAATCGATATGTGCTGGCCAAGACGGACAGTAGTGCCAGAGAGATCATGCAAAACTTTGATCGCTGGCCAACTTGGTTGTGGGCTAATGAGGAGTTTCTGCTATTTGTTGAATGGTTGCGCGAATACAATGATTCCGTTACCCCTGAGCAGCGCGTTGGCCTATATGGCATTGATGTCTATGGGCAATGGCAAGCAATGGATGAGCTTAAATCCTACATAAGCCAGAATTTCGCCGATGAATTGCCAAGCCTTGTAAGCCATTTGTCTTGCTTTGGCTCTTTTGATCGTGATGAGCAGCTTTATGCAGCCGCCGTAGCAAGGCGAGGGGTTAGCTGCCAGAGTTCGGTTGAGTCTGTTGTTCAGCTGTTAGTTGAACTGGATGATGGCAGCCTAGAACATTTTTCGGCCTTACAAAATGCTCGGGCAATAAAAGGGTCTGAGCGTTTTTTTCGGTTATCGGTTCGGCGCGGGCCTGCTGCTTGGAACAGCAGGGCTGAGGACTTTTTCAATAATGTCATGCACATCAAGAACTTCTATGGCGAAGGTTCTCGTGCTGTGGTTTGGGCGCATAATACACATGTTGGTGATTCAAGAGCCACCTCTATGGCGCAGCAAAGGCAGATCAATATTGGCAGTCTGGCAAGACAGTTCTTGGGTGCGGACAATGTAAGGATTCTAGGGTTTTCCACCGCTCAGGGCACTGTAGTGGCAGGTCGTGACTGGGGTGGTTCATATCAGGTCATGGACATCCCCAGTCCGCAGCCCGGCAGTCTGGAAAGCTACTTCGCAGATCAAGAACTGGCGGCATTCTTTGTGAACTTGAGCGCTGAGTTTGCACCAGAGAGCCTTTTAGCAAGCTCAATACCGCACCGAGCCATAGGCGTACTGTACCGCCCTGAGAACGAGAGGGGTAACTATGTGGCCACCGTTACGACTCAAAGATATGACGGAATGGTTTTTCTGAAAAGTACAGAAGCCTTGGAGCCTATCAATTAATGAGTGCTGGGCAGCCATTTATCCACTGCAGAAAACAAGGCATCCAGACTGATGGCCAGTAAGCCAATGAGCAAAGCCCCTTGAATGACATAGGCGTTGTTGCCGTTAATCAGTCCTGAAATGATGGGGTCGCCCAGAGTGCGAGCACCAACCGTAGAGCCAATAGCGGCGGTGGCAATGGCAAAGGTTGTGCTGGTACGCACGCCAGCCAAGATCACTTTGGCCGCCAGAGGCAGTTCAACCTGCCACAGGATCTGCATAGCCGACATGCCCATACCGCGTGCCGATTCCAATACCGCTCCATCAATGCCTTGCAACCCAGCAATGCCATTACGCACAATGGGAAACAAGCCATAGATCAACAGTGCCACCACGGTAGCAGGGTTGCCAAAGCCCAGCACCGGCACCGCCAAGGCCAACACCGCTACCGGGGGTACAGTCTGACCCATGGAGGCGAGCTGATTGACCAAGGGTAAAAATGCTCGACCCCTAGTACGAGTGACCAGAATAGCAGCGCTAAGTCCGATCATCAGAGAGCCGACAACGGCTAGGCCTACCAAGGCCAGATGTTGCCAAAGCAGGTAACTAAAGCTGTCGCGGCTGTAGATCACTTGGCGGGTATCGGGCTGAACCAAGCGGAACAGAGACTCCCAGTTGGCCAGATTGTGTACCAAGAGTCCGAGTAGGGCCAGCAATAAACAGGGCTGCCAAAGTGGGCCAAGTCTGGCCAATCCCCTCATGACCTAGGCCTCCTGTGCTGGGGTTTGGTGGGGATGATGTCTGCCAGCTCAATCAGTCCTTGGGGTTGCTGCTGATGGTCCAGTACCCAAAGATAGTCTTGCTGATGCCAGAGCATGGCCGATAGTGCCTGCTTGAGACTGGCCTTTGCCGAGATGCTGGGTTGTTCGCTTTGATAGCCTTGGATGTTAGGCTGCATCCGCTCTTGCACCTGACGTAAGCTGGCTTGTTTGAGCCCTCGGTCAGCCTTGCCCAGCAATTGGCTTACAAATTCGTTGGCGGGCTGACTTAACAGCTCATGGGCAGAGCCTTGCTGAACAATTCTGCCTTGATCCATGATTACGATTCGATCGGCCAACTTTAGAGCCTCATCAATGTCATGGGTAACAAAAACTATGGTTTTGCCCATTTGATGCAGAATGCGTAGCAGTTCGTCTTGTAGGTTAGACCGGGTAATGGGGTCCAACGCGGCAAAGGGTTCGTCCATCAGTAAAATATCAGGATCACCGGCCAGAGCGCGGGCCACACCAACACGCTGGGCTTGACCGCCTGATAGTTGTTGTGGGTATTTATCAGCAAACTCTCTGGCCGGCATGTTCAGTAAATTGAGCAGTTCGTCCACTCGTTGGGCGATTTTACTTTTCGGCCATTTGAGCAGCCTGGGCACTAGACCTATGTTCTGCGCTACCGTCCAGTGCGGGAAAAGGCCTGTGCTTTGAATGGCATAGCCCATGCGACGCCTAAGCTGCACCGCATCCAATTGGTCAATGGGCCTACCATCCACCATGAGTGTGCCCTCTGAATATTCGATCAGGCGATTGATCATCCTTAGGGTGGTGGATTTGCCGCAGCCAGAGGTGCCGACCAGCACGCATAGTTCGCCGCGAGCAATGCTAAGGTCAATGGCATCGACCGCAGTGGTGTCAGCAAAGTGCTTGCTCAAACGGCGCAGTTCAATCATGGGAAACTCCAGGTTGCCAGTATTTGGCTGCGGCTGAGAATAGATAATCAGCGACCATGGCAAGAGCAATGATGGGTAGGGCACCAAGGAGTATCAAATCCATTGCCGCTTGCCCCAAACCTTGAAAGATAAAGTTACCAAAGCCACCAGTACCAATCAGCGCAGCCACAGCGGTCAAGCCAATGGCCTGAATGCAGGTGATGCGCAGGCCTTCAATCATCACCGGCAGGGCCAGTGGCAGGCGCACCTGAAAAAAGAGTTGTACCCTGTTCATACCCATGGCCTGAGCCGATTGCAACACCTCAGCGCTGACTTGCTGCAGAGCGACGGTGCAGTTGCGTACCATGGGCAGGAGGCTGTAGGCCACCAACGCAATCAAGGCTGGAGCCCAACCAATACCGCGAATACCAAGACTTTGTAGCCAAGGGAATTGCATAGAAAGCGCACTCAAGGGAGCAATTAACAGGCTAAAGAGCGCTATACTGGGGATGGTTTGCAGAAAATTGAGCAGGGCAAAGACACTGCTTTGTAGGGAGCGAAAGTTAAGAATCAGCGCCGTTAGCAGGCCACCGAGCAGCGCGCTGAGCAGCAGGGTTCCGCCTACTAATAGCAGGTGACTTTGCAAGGCTTGCTTAAATGGGCCTTGTTGGCTGCGGTACTCGCGCACCAAGGCCAGACTGTCGAGCCAGCCTAGCTGTAAGCAGAGCCACCAGGCCGCAAGGGTGCTTAGGCCAATGCCAAGACCTAACCAATGACGATGGGCAGTGCTGCGCTGCAGTTCCAACAGCATAAGAAATGAAAAAAACAGTAACAACCAAAAACCGGCTCCAGGCGCTGCTCGTGCAAAGGGTTGGCTTTCAGGAATCTGTATTGCTGCAAACCAGGCTAGGCCGAATGGCATCTGCAGCAGTAAAAACAGCAACAAAGTATAGGAGTAGAGTTTGCTGTATCTGTGGGGTTTAAGTCTGGCTAGCTTGAGTTTGGTCAGCAGACTCAAGTTTGGTAGTGAGTTGAGTACCAAGATCGCCAATAGGCTCAATAGCAGTAGCGTTGCCAGACCTGAACCTAAGGCCGACCAGAGACTGTGGCCCACACCGGCAACAATGCGATTGGCTTGAACACTGCCATAATCCAACAGCAGCACACTCAAGATGGCTGCCAGTGATAACAGTGGCAGCACTGAATCTGACCTAGAATCAGCCATTTGTACTGGGCTCCTGACTGAAAAAGCCCTTAATCATGAGCAATGCTGGCTAAAAACTCCTGAGCCACCTGCTGCGGGTCAGCGCCATTAACCGCCACCTCGCCATTCAACTGCTGCAGTACCTCAAGGCTCAGTTGTTGAAACACGGGTTGTAATACTTCGGCAATCTGCGGGTAGGTCTCTAGCACCTGAGCACGAATCAGCGGGGCTGGCTGATACACTGGCTGTGCGCCCTTGGTATCTTCCAGCACTAATAGATCCAGAGCCGCTAGGCCACCGTCTGTACCATAGGTCATGGCTGCATTAACGCCATTGGTCTGTAGCGCCGCGGCACGCATGGTGGCTGCCGTGTTACCACCAGAGAGTACCAATAGTTGATCAGCGCTGAGTTCAAAGCCGTAAGCGGCCTGAAAGGCAGGCAGAGCGCTGGGCGATTCGACAAATTCAGCACTGGCAGCAAATTTAAACTCACCGCCTTGGTTAATATATTGGGCAAGGTCTTCAAGGCTGCTGAGGTCATGGGCGCGGGCTAGATCGCCACGAATGCTCATGGCCCAGGTATTGTTGGCATCGGCGGGTTGCAACCAAACCAGACTGTTGGCTTGCATGTCTAATTCCTGTACTCGTGCCCAGGCAGCATCAGCATCCTTCCATAGGTCGCTGTCGGCCTCATCAAAGAAGAATGCCCCGTTGCCGGTGTATTCTGGGTAGAGGTCAATTTCGCCTGAGATAATGGCAGCGCGCATGATGGGGGTGCCGCCCAACTGCAGCCTGTTGGTGGTGGGGATGCCAGAGGCTTCCAATGATTGAATGATTATATGCCCTAAAACCGAGCCTTCGGTATCAATTTTTGATGAAACCACGACTGGGTCCTTGGCCAAGGCTTGGCTGCCGATGGCACCTGCAAGGCCTAGAAGGTAGACGCTTCGGCTAACTAGAGTGAGTAATTTGTTCATAAAGGATCCTTGGATAATGACATATTTCGCTTGGTTTAAGGGACACTGCTGAGTTTAGCTGATAAATTAAAGCCCATGTGTTAACGAGTGTTGTTACGCTAGCTGCTAGCAAATCGGATTTGCACTCATGCCAGTGCTTTGCCAAACTGCATTATCCATAGCCTAGCAGCGAGGTAACTTGGGTGCGGCTGTTAAAAAACCTATGCTGGTCACTATTTGGCATGTTACTGGCCATGGCCCTAGCTGTTGTGCTGGTGATGTCGTCGCCTTCGTTGTTACAGCATTATGGTAAGGCTTTTTTTGTCATTAATACGGAAGCCAGTATTGGCCGTACTAAGTTTAGGGTTTTACTTGCTGATGAGTTGCCTCAACAGATTCCCGAGTTGACCGAGCATGGATTGCTTGGCGTTAAGAACTGGGCGAAAAGCCGTAACATTGACTACCACGAACAGCAAAGCTGGTTGTACTCTAGCCTAGACTTATGGCACTACCCAGGCAATTGTCAGGCCACCCTTATAAAACAGCATCGTTGGCGGCATTTTTATATCTACAGTCAACGCCAGATCTGCGAGCAGGAGCCTGAGTCATGAGGCGCGCCATGAAGCGCTCGATATTTCTGATGCTCTGGGCATTGCTAATCGTGGTTACACTGAGTATTTACTGGTTTTATTTGGCCGATGATCTTGAGGCGACACTAGAACAATTTCAACAGCTTGCCGAACAACACTATCTGTGGCTGGTCACGGTTTACCTGCTCTTCATCGCAGTAAGGGGGTTAACCTTAATGCCCAGTACTCCTTTGTTGTTTGTGGGTATTCTGCTATTCCCTGATTGGTTTGCCTATCTGCTGAATATGTTGGGGATTTTGGTTTCCTCTTGGCTTGTCATTCTGGCGGTAAAATACACGGGATATGGCAAGCGACTGGAGCGTTTGCACAATCCACAGGTTCAGCGTTTACAGCGCAACATGCAGGCTCATGGAGCACCTATTATAGTCACCTGGAGTTTTTTCCCTCTGGTGCCTACCGACCTGATTGTTTATATTGCTACCCTGTTGCGATTTCGTCAGTCTGTTATTCTGGGCTCAGTGCTGGTGGGTGAGGCGGTGCTGAATGCTATATATGTGTTTGGCGGAGCCGCGATCCTGCGCTCGGCTTTCTGAATTAAAGGCAACTAGGCCAGCCAGTCAAACGCCTTCTTGGCTTTGCTGGCTTTTTGGCATAAACCCTTCCTTGGCCTAGGCATCGGTGCCACCCAGTACAGTGACCAGCTTTCTTCCGCTCTGACCATAAAACAAAAGGTTGCCCAATCCATAGAGGCCAAAAATGGCGCTAATCAGAGCTGCAGACTAGACTCTTTAGATTCAAACTCAATTGGCATTTTCTTGCCACATGCAGTGTTCTCTGGGAGTGGACGATGGACCAGGTTGGTAACCCGATGTTTAACAGTTCCTTCATTGGCTATGCTGAGCATCGCCTGATCCTGGATGACCATGGTCAGCCTGTAGATTATGAGTTCTTGATGGTCAATAAGGCATTTGAACGGCTTACAGGCCTTAGGGCTTCAGAGGTGCTGGGGCGTCCTGTTAGTGCCTTGTTGCCGGGCATCCTGCAGTCAGAGTTCGACTGGGTTAGGTTTTATGGCCGCATCGCTCT
>SKIB01000118.1 GCA_007116635.1 Saccharospirillaceae bacterium | reverse complement strand
CAGTCCTTTAAATAAGATCCACTGTTAGAGGTTTTTGCTAATCTCAATGTATTGGCAATCAATGGGAGACCAATATGACTCAGGGTTCGTTTTTGTCCATCTCCGAGCTGGAATCTGGCTTCTGGCATCTTGAATTATGTCATCCCTCTGGCGTTAACATTCTCGGTTCTCAGGCCATTCATGAATTAGGTGCAGCTCTAAAACAGCTGTTGAATCAAGCAGCCACAACAGCGAGCCTAAAAGGCCTACTGCTCAGCAGTCGGCATGAGGATTTTGTTTTGGGTGCTGACATTAAAGAATTTATACCGTTATTTTTAAGTAATGAAGAAAGCATTTACCAACAGCTGGTTAAAACACATGAGATTTTTAACGCCTTGGAAAACCTGCCGGCAGTAACGGTCTGTGCCATTAAGGGGCTTTGTTTGGGCGGTGGACTAGAGCTGGCCCTATGTTGCGATTATCGCATTGCCAGCCCTGATGCCAAGCTGAGCTTTCCTGAAACTCGCTTAGGGATCATGCCGGGCTTTGGCGGTACCGTGCGCTTCAGTCGCTTAGTGGGCGTGGATAACGCGGTGGAATGGATCGCTTCGGCCAAAGAGTACGATGCTCTGGCCAGTCTAAAAGTGGGTGCCATTGATGCCATTGCCGAGCAAGACTTGCACACTCAGGCCTTGTCTATGTTAAAGGCAGCTCAGGGCCAGACATTAAACTGGTCAAAAAAGCGCCAACAGAAACAACTACCGCTCCAACTTGCTAAGCATGAAATGCTAATGACCTTTGAAAGTTGCAAAGCCGCTGTGGGCAGTAAAGCGGGTAAGCATTATCCTGCGCCCTTGGCGTCGGTCACCTGCATGCAAAAGCATGCTGCTATGCCAATTGAGCAAGCCCTATTACTAGAAGCCCGTGAGTTTACCAAACTGGCGCGCTCCGAGACCTCGAAAAACCTAATTTCTCTGTTTTTAGCGGACCAGTTTTTGAAAAAGAAGGCCAAAGGCCTAAGCCAAGAAGTACCAGACATTAACAGGGTTGCGGTCTTGGGAGCAGGCATCATGGGCGGAGGCATTGCCGGTCAGGCGGCTAAGAAGGGCATCCTGAGCCTGATGAAAGACATCAATCATGCCAGTGTGCAGTTGGGTCTCAACGAGGCAGCCCGAGTATATGGCGGCGCTTTGGCCAGAGGCAAGATGACGGCCGAACAGGTGGCCGAGTCCTTAAATCGTATTTGGCCAACCCTGAGCTATGGCGATTTCGCTCAGGCTGAAGTGGTGATCGAAGCCGTGGTTGAAAACCCAAAGGTCAAGGCTCAGGTCTTTGCCGAACTGAGTCAGCAGCTGACCGATGATTGCATCATTGCTTCCAATACCTCCTCGATACCGATTAGCATGCTGGCCAAGTCTGTTGCCAAGCCGGAAAACTTTGCAGGCCTGCATTTCTTTAATCCGGTGCATCGTATGCCTTTGGTTGAGGTCATTCGTGGCCCCAAAACCAGTGATCAGACCATTGCCAAGCTGGTCAAGTTGGCAAGCCAAATGGGCAAGTCGGTGGTGGTGGTCAATGATTGCCCTGGTTTCTTTGTCAATCGTGTGCTCTTTCCTTACTTTGCTGGGTTTTTGCATCTCTTGGCCATGGGCCAAGATTTCGAACGCATTGATAGGGTCATGACTGATTTTGGCTGGCCCATGGGGCCGGCCAATTTGCTCGATGTGGTGGGTCTGGACACCGCCATGCACGCTAGCGCAGTCATGGCGTCTGCCTTCCCGGATCGAATGCTCAATGCCAAGGACACCCCCTTGGCCGAGCTGTTTGCTGCTGAGATGCTTGGGCAAAAGAATGGTCAGGGCTTTTATCTGTATCAGCCGGATGCCAAGGGCAAGGTCAAACCCCAAGCTAACCCCGAGGCTAAAGAATTGCTGGCCAGTGGCTCTCAGCCGCCCATGAGCGATGAAGACATCATCGCTCGGGTGATGATCCCTATGGCCTTTGAAACCCTAAGGTGTTTGCAAGAAGGAATTGTTGCCACAGCTACCGAAGCCGACATGGCATTGATCTATGGTCTTGGCTTTCCACCCTTCAGGGGAGGTATCTGTCACTGGATGGATGCCCAAGGACTGGCCAAACTGGTGGCACAGGCCAAAGAGTTCCAAGATTCGCCCATTTATGGCATACCGGATCAATGGCAGAACCAGAGCCCTTTGTATGCACAAGTGAATCCCAAAGTTGGAGGTAACGCATGAAGTTACAGGACAATGACGCCGTCATCATTGACTTTGCACGCTCGCCCATGGGTCGCTCCAAGGGTGGAAGTTTCCGCCATCTGCGTGCTGAAAACCTAAGTGCCGCCGTGGTTCAGGGCCTGCTCGCTCGCCACCAACTGCCGCTGGACGCCATTGATGACCTGCTTTGGGGCTGTGTGAACCAGACCAAAGAACAGGGTTGGAACATAGGCCGCATGATGCAACTGTTAACCGACATTCCGGTGACTGTGCCGGCACAAACCATCAGCCGTCTGTGTGGCAGTTCCATGACCGCACTGCACAGTGCCACCGCCATGATTAAGGCCGGCCTTGGGCAGTTTTATCTGGTGGGCGGTGTGGAGCACATGGGTCATTTACAGATGATGCATGGCGTGGATCCTAACCCCAGTATGTCGCTTAAAACCGCCAAGGCAGCAGGCATGATGGGCCTAACCGCAGAGCTATTGGCCAGACTGCACGGCATTAGCCGTGAGCAGCAAGACCAATTTGCGCTGCGCTCGCATTTGCAGGCTGCCAAGGCTTGGCAGCAGGGCTGGTTCAAAAATGAGGTGATTGGCATTGAGGGTCATGACCCTGAAACGGGCGAGCTGTATTTGCTGACCGAAGACGAAACCATCCGCGCTGACACCACCTTGGAAAAACTGGAGCGCCTAACCCCGGTATTTGACCCCAAGGGCACGGTGACCGCCGGTAGCAGCTCGCAGATATCCGATGGTGCCTGTGCCATGTTGGTTTGCAGCCATGCCTTTGCCAAGGCGCACGGTCTCAAACCACGGGCTAGAATCCTTAGCCAAGCCGTGGTGGGGGTAGACCCTAGCATCATGGGTTATGGCCCGGTGCCCGCCACGCATAAGGCCTTGGCACAGGCAGGGCTAAGCATGAACGACATTGCCAGGGTCGAGCTCAATGAGGCCTTTGCCGCTCAGGCCTTGCCAGTGCTCAAGGATTTGGGCTTGTTGGCCAATTACCAACAGCAGGTCAATGTCTGGGGTGGTGCCATTGCACTTGGGCATCCCTTTGGTTGCTCTGGTGCGCGCATTACTGGCACCCTGGTCAATGTCTTGCAACAGGATAAGCAAGAATTTGGCCTGGCGACCATGTGCATTGGCTTGGGGCAGGGGGTCAGTACTGTGCTTCAGGCGCTCTAAAACAGCTAGCAGTGAAACAGAACCTGGCCATTAAGTTAGGGTTCTGTTCTTGGGTCGAATGGCCTCTGTCATGTTTCATCCCTGGGGGGAAGCATCATGTTGGGGTGATTTTTGCTCCCCATAGCTTTCCTCAGATTCCGACTCCTCCTTTGCTGAGGCTGAACTGGCTTCGTCCTCATGGCTGATGTAAACCGAGGTGATTTTTTTGCTAAAATATTTTATATCCTGGGTGCGGCCTTCATAACTTAATTTACTGGTCAATACCAACTCCTTGGCATGCTTAAAGTAGGCTACTGCTGCGCTGCGGTCACCTTCGTCTGCACAGAGCTGCCCTTGAAAATCATAGGCAGCCAATTCTGATTTCAATTGAAATACCTGTAAGAATTCAGTCAGAGATGATCGTTCATCTGGCCCAACTAATAGATTAGGGTCAACAAGAAGCTGTCGTAAACGATGACATATTTTATTAATCGTCTTTAATTCACTGTCGTTTTCAGGGGCTCTAATTGGCTTTGGCTGCCAGTTTTGTTCGGCAAAGGTGCTTTGATGATCAAACCAGAGCTGTAGTTGCTGTTTAATAGCTGGCTGTTGCTGTTGGCCAAGGCTGGACTTTGCAAACTCTTCTAACAGCTGCTCACAACGATTAAGCCACAGCATGTGTAGCCGTTCATGAGCAATGAACTCTTTGATGACTGGATACAGGTCTAGGGCATCCTGTAATCGATAAGCTGCTTTACGTTCTTTATGCTCTTGTTGCAGAATTCTATCCTGTTCTTTGGTGGCCACTTGCGCCATGATTAAGCCTGCCACAATTAAGCCTAACAATGAAAAGCTGATGATGAAGAACCAAAGGCTCATAAGGTGAGTATCCAGTAACAAGATTTGTTAAGCATAGCTTTTTTCTGCCAATGGGTCAGGTGACTATGCTAGTGTAATTAGACTGTTTTGGTTTTTTTATCGGTTTATTCAGGCATCGGTTTTGTTTACAACACTTGACGAAACCGGTGTACATGGTTTATACCTCGCCATCCTTACAATAGACCTTCTACATAGGATCAATAACTCTCATGGGTAAATCTTTGGTTATCGTCGAGTCGCCCGCCAAGGCTAAGACCATTAATAAGTATCTTGGCAGTGACTTTGTGGTCAAGTCTAGTGTTGGCCATGTGCGTGATTTGCCCAGTTCTGGTTCAGCCAAACCCGTTGATGCAAAAGAGCGTGCTAGATTGGCTGCCGAGTCGAGAAAGCTTCCCAAGCATGAGCGTGAGGCGCGTAAAAAAGAGCGTAAGCGACAACAACTGATGGATCGAATGGGGATTTACCCAGATGAAAATTGGCGCGCACATTATCAGTTGTTAACTGGTAAGGAAAAAGTGGTTGAAGAGCTTAAACGCTACGCTAAAAGTGCAGATACTATATACCTAGCCACGGATTTGGACCGTGAAGGGGAGGCTATTGCTTGGCATCTCACAGAGATCTTGGGCGGTGACCTGAATAAATATAAACGTGTAATTTTCAATCAGATCACCAAGTCTGCCATTCAAGAAGCCTTCTCCAAGCCAACTGAGTTGGATCTAAACATGGTTAACGCTCAGCAGGCAAGACGTTTCCTTGATCGCTTGGTTGGTTATATGGTATCGCCCTTGCTATGGGAGAAAGTGGCTCGTGGCTTGTCTGCTGGCCGCGTACAGTCTGTGGCTGTACGACTGATCGTTGAGCGAGAAAGAGAAATTCGTGCATTTATTCCTTATGAATTCTGGACTTTGGATTTGTTGGCAGGTAACGACCAGGGTAGCACTCAATTTGAGGCCGTTCGCTATGCTGGACAGGCTTATAAACCTGTAAACCAAGAACAGAGCGAGGCTCTGTTAGCCAAGCTCCAAAGCCACAAATTGCAGGTGGATCAGCGTGAAGAAAAACCAACTAGTAGCCGTCCTGCTGCTCCCTTTATAACCTCCACATTACAACAGGCAGCCAGTACCCGTTTAGGGTTTTCCGTTAAAAAAACCATGACTCTGGCTCAGCGTCTTTATGAGGCAGGCTACATTACCTACATGCGTACAGACAGTACGCATCTGTCAGCTGAAGCCTTGGACATGGCAAGAAGTTATTTGCAGTCTGAGTTTGGTGATGCCTATGTGCCTGAGTCGGCCAACTTTTTTGGCTCGAAAAAGAATGCCCAGGAGGCTCATGAAGCCATCCGACCAACCGAACTTAGCAATCAAGCCAGTAAGCTGGATGTAGAGCCGGATGCTAGGAAACTCTATGATCTTATTTGGCGTCGATTCTTAGCAAGCCAAGCCAGTGATGCCAAGTTTTTATCGACCACTATAGAGTTACATCCTGGTGACTTTGTGTTGCGAGCCAGAGGCCGTATTCAACTTTTCGCTGGTCACACTGCCATCTTGCCGCCCGTAGGCAAGGATGAGCCCATGTTGCCAAATCTACAAGTAGGTGATCAGCTCACTGCTGAGCAGTGGCTGCCTAAGCAAAACTTTACCAAGCCACCGGCTCGCTATTCAGAAGCTGCCTTGGTTAAAGAGCTGGAAAAACGAGGTATTGGTCGCCCATCCACATATTCTAGTATTATTTCTACCATTCAAGACCGTGGTTATGTGCACACCGAGGCCCGCAAGTTTTTCGCGGAGAAAATAGGCGACATTGTCACCGATCGGTTGGTGGAGAATTTTGCCAACCTGTTGGACTATGGCTTTACCGCGCAGATGGAACAGCTGCTGGATGAAGTGGCAGAGGGTAAGCGTGAATGGCGAGCGGTATTGGATGAGTTTTATGCTCAGTTCCAGCAACAATTAACAGCTGCAGAACAGCAAATGAGAGCCAATGAGCCGACCATGACCGATGTGGACTGCAGCAGCTGTGGCCGTAAGATGATGATTCGTACGGGTTCAACCGGTGTCTTTCTAGGCTGTTCGGGCTATAACTTACCGCCATCTGAGCGCTGCAAAACCACCATGGATCTTATGCCTGCTGACGATGTGGTGGCCCTGGACGACGATGATCAGGAAGCCGAAGCTCTACGTAAGCGTAAGCGCTGCCATAAGTGTGGCACAGCCATGGATGTCTATTTGCTTGATACCAGCCGTAAATTACATATTTGTGGTAATAACCCAGACTGTGATGGTTATGAAATAGAGCAGGGCCAATTCAAACTCAAAGGTTATGAAGGGCCGATCATAGAGTGTGACAAGTGCTCAAGCCCAATGGAGCTTAAAAATGGTCGTTTTGGTAAATATTTTGGTTGCACCAATTCAGAGTGCAAAAACACGCGCAAGGTGTTGCGTAATGGTCAACCAGCCCCACCAAAAATGGACCCTATTCCTATGCCGAACTTGGCCTGCCGTAAGGTTGAAGATCATTATGTACTCCGTGACGGTGCAGCTGGCTTATTTTTGGCGGCAAGCAAGTTTCCTAAAAATCGAGAAACTAGGGCGCCTCTGCTAAAAGAGTTGTTACCTGTTAAATCGCAATTGGATCCTAAATATCACTATTTGCTAACAGGTCCAGTAACGGATCCTCAGGGCCGAGACAGTATTATTCGCTACTCTCGTAAAACGCAATCCAGTTATTTGATGAGTGAGAATGACCAAGGTAAAGCCAGTGGCTGGTCAGCGGTCTACCAAGATGGACGATGGGTCATTACTGATAAAACTAAGAGTTAATGGATAGGTTAAGGGGGCGCATTTAGGCCCCCTTTTAGTTTGCTCAACAGCCTGTCACCAGCTCTAGGCTAT
>SKIB01000137.1 GCA_007116635.1 Saccharospirillaceae bacterium | reverse complement strand
GCCCCGGAGCATTGGCCCAAGCTGGCGCACCTGAAGCTGATTTGTTTGGGTCAGTTTACTGCCAAGCCGCAGCGAGACTGTTACTATGGCCAGCAATTGTTAACCCTAGCGCGCAGAGGATATCAACACCATGCTGATTGATCGTAGCATTCGCCTAACCAGTCCGTTGCACTGGCTGGCCTTCGGTTTGGGCTCCGGCCTGATGAAAAAAGCCCCAGGCACCTGGGGCACCCTGGCGGCCATGCCCTTTGTCCCCCTATTACTTTGGCTGCCACCGGCCTGGCACTTGGCGCTGGTGATCCTTGCTTTTTGGTTTGGGGTGTTTATTTGTCAGCGCACCACCGAGCACCTAGGGGTGCATGACCACGGCGGCATCGTTTGGGATGAATGGGTGGGTGTCTGGCTGACCCTCTGGCTGGCGCCCTTTACCTGGTGGGCGCTGCTGCTGGGTTTTGCTCTGTTCCGTCTGTTCGACATCCTCAAACCCTGGCCCATTCGCTGGCTGGATAAGCGGGTCAAGGGCGGCTTTGGCATCATGGTTGATGACCTGTTGGCGGCCATCTTTGCTTGGCTAGTGTTGCAAATGATCATTCGTTGGTGGCCTTGGTAATGCGTGCGTTAGTTATTTGCTTATTGATCCTAAACCCGCTCTGGGCGCGAGCGCTGGGCGACATGCTGTTCAGTGCCGAACCGCAGAGCCAGTCGAGCTTTGCCCTAGGGACACGGGCTTGGCATGGTGCCAATCAGGGCGACCAAAGCTACGACGGCCTAAGGCTTGAAGCCCCGGTGTTGCAGTGGAATCTGGCGCTGGGTGAGCGTGCCGAGGGTGTGCTGGGCATCAGCGCACTGCGATTTTTACGCGGCGGCGAGCCGGAAATCTGGGGCGGCGGTGATCCTTATTTTTACACCAAGCTGTTGCTGCTCGACGGGCAGCCCAGCTTTATGCCCTGGTCGTCGCAGCTGAGCTTCATTTGGGGTGTGCTGGAGCCTGCGGCCAACCGCCCCTTGGGCGATGATCGCTTAACCTTCTACGCCATTCTGGCCTATGGCTGGCAATCTGGTGATTGGCGTTGGGATCTCAATTATGGCGCGGCCATTGCCGAGAGCTTTTCCACCAATAATCAAATCGACATCATTGAAACCGGTCTGCGAGTGCAGCGCCAAGTGCATCCAGAGCATGTTTTGGCGCTGGAATATTTCCATGCCGATCGGGTGATTGGCCATTGGCTGGACATTTCCAAAGCGGTGCCTAGCCCCTTTGCTCGTCGTCAGTGGCAGGCGCAGTGGCACTATGGTGAGCAGCAGCAATGGCGCTTGGCTTTGGGCTCGGGTTTGATTCCAGAGTCCGGCGGCTTGCTCGGCTCGGTGGCTTATCATTGGTATTTCTGATGCTCATAAAGCTGACCTAACAGTATTCAGCCCCTGTTATCGTCTTAACCTAACTATCCAGCCTCTGGTCCATCATCTGTCACCCTGCGCGAAGTCGCAGGGTCTTTCTTGGATCCTGCGGCTGCGCGCAGGATGACTTTAGGCAAGCCTATGGCCCAGCATATTAGGATGGCGCTGGTCATGCACTGGCAGGCAATTACTGATAATATAGCCAGTAATGAATTGAGGACTTAAAGCATGCAGTTGAATCAAGCGCAACAACTGGCCGTGTACTCCGATGCTCAGCACCTCTTGGTGCTGGCCGGTGCCGGCAGTGGCAAAACCAAGGTGCTGACCGAGCGCATCGCCCACTTTATTGCCGACACAGGCGCATCCCCTTGGGGCATTTTTGCCGTGACCTTCACCAATAAGGCCGCTGCTGAGATGCGCCGCCGTTTGGAGTTGCGTTTAGAACGCAGCATTCAGGGCATGTGGCTGGGTACCTTTCATGGCTTGGCCAATCGCTTGTTGCGCCAGTTTGCCAAGCAAGCCGGACTGCCGGAAAACTTTCAAGTCATCGACAGTGACGATCAGGTGCGCCTGCTCAAACGCATCATGCGAGATCAGGGGCTTGACGAAAAGCAGCTCAGCGCCAAGCAGGTCAGTTACTTCATCAATGGCCACAAAGATCAGGGTCGCAGAGCCGGGCATTTGCAGTCGGCGCGGCAACCCGAGGAACGCCAGTTACAAGAGCTGTATGCCCTGTATGAGCAAGCCTGCCAAGCCCAGGGTGTGTGCGACTTTGGCGAGCTGTTACTGCGCTCCTTGGAATTGGTGCGTGACAATCCTGAGGTGCAACAGTACTGCCATCAGCGCTTTACTCATTTGTTGGTTGACGAATTTCAAGACAGCAACGCGGTGCAATACGCCTGGTTACGCTTGCTGGCCAGCCCGGGTGCACGGGTAACCATTGTGGGTGACGACGACCAGTCCATCTACGGCTGGCGCGGTGCGCTGGTGGAAAACATTCAAAGCTTTACCCGCGACTTTGTTGGTGCCGACATGATCCGCCTGGAGCAAAACTACCGCTCCACCGGCTTGATTCTGCAAGCGGCCAATGCGGTCATCGCCAACAATACTGGACGACTGGGCAAAGAGCTCTGGACTCAGGCCGCTGAAGGCAATCTGATTCGCTACTATCAGGCCTTCAATGACCTAGACGAAGCCAACTATGTGGCCGAAGAAATTCGCCGCCTTGGCCGAGAAGGCACCGCCTGGAGCGAGATCGCCATTCTTTATCGCTCCAACACCCAATCGCGGCAATTAGAAGAGGCGCTGCTGGCGCGCCAGGTGCCCTACCGCATCTATGGTGGCCTGCGCTTTTACGAGCGCGCCGAGATTAAGAACGTCTTGGCCTATCTGCGTCTGGTGCTTAACCGCCATGACGACACCGCCTTTGAGCGCGTGATCAATACCCCGGCACGCGGCCTGGGCGACAAGAGCGTGCAATTACTGCGTGATCTGGCCAAGCAATATGGCCTGTCATTGTGGCAAGCGGCACAGACGGCCCTACAACAGCAACTGCTGCGAGGCAAAGCGCAGGGCGCGTTGCAGGGCTTCATTGGTTTGATCGAGCAGATGGACGAGCAACATTTTAATGACCCCTTGTCAGACCAGCTGCGCATTTTGGCTGAGCAGTCCGGGCTGCTGCAGATGTATCAGCTGGAGCCAGGCGAGAAGGGTGAAGCGCGAGTGGAAAACCTGCAAGAGCTGTGCAACGCGGCGCAAGCCTTTAGCGAGCAATTAGAAGAAGGCATCCTGCCTGCGGCTGCCTTTTTGGATCAGGCAGCCCTGGATGCCGGTGATCGCCAAGCGGATGAGTTTAGCAGTGCGGTGCAACTAATGACCCTGCACTCGGCCAAGGGTTTGGAGTTCCCCTATGTGTTCTTGGTCGGCATGGAAGAGCGCCTGTTCCCACATCAAATGGCGCTGCAAGACGGCGGCCTAGAAGAAGAGCGGCGGCTTTGCTATGTGGGCATCACCCGCGCCATGCAGCAGCTGTATTTAACCAGCGCCGAATCACGCCGCCTCTATGGTGAAATCAAGGCCTGTGTGCCCTCGCGTTTCTTGCGTGAAATCCCGCCCATGACTTTGGAGTCGGTACGTATGGGCACGGCCCTGACTTCGGGCTTGCCAGTTAAGGGTTCTGGCCTAGGCTCAGCAGCCCGTAAGGCCAGCAGTTCGGCAGCATTCAGCCAGCCTTCAGCTCTGGGTATTAAGCTAGGCCAGTTGGTGAGCCACCCCCGTTTTGGTGAGGGCGTGGTGCTGAACATTGAAGGCGAGAACGAAAATGCCAGAGCCGAGGTTGAATTTGCCAACGAAGGCCGCAAAGTATTGATGTTGGCCAGAGCCAAGCTGGAGGCGATTTGACATAGCCGGAGGCGTTTTGATTGAGCCGGAGGCGTTTTGATTGAGCCGGAGGTGTTTTGACCAAGCCGGAGGCGATTTTACATAGCAACTCTGTGCTTTTAGCGCCATAATAAATCGGTCGCCATGATCAACCAAACTATAAGGAGCCTTGGCACTGGCCAGGGCAACAGACCATCACTAGAGGAATAACAGTATGTACGAAAATCTAAAGAAAATCGGCATCAACGATGCTAGCACCATTGAGAAATACAGCCTGCGTCAAGAAGAAGACCATGATGTACTTAAGGTGTATTACAAGAAGGACAAGGGCGAGTTTTTTGCACGTAGTGAAAAGTTTAAGTTCCCTCGTGAGCGTAAGCGCGTGACCATTAGCAGCTCCAGAGGCGAGTTTGAAGAGTACTACGAGATTTCTGAAAAGCTGTCTTTGGTGGTTGAAGAGCTGGACACTGCCACCAATCGTGTTGAAGCACCTGTTGATTTGCAGAAGAAAATCCTTAAAGATCTCAAACACTTAGAGAAGGTAGTGACCAACAAGATCGCTGAAATCGAACGTGATCTTGACGCTTTAACAAAAAAGTAAAAAAAGCCTGCTATGGGGCTTGACGCCTTGGGGCATTCTAAAGATAATGCTCCCCACAACGCCGGTATAGCTCAGTTGGTAGAGCAACTGACTTGTAATCAGTAGGTCCGCAGTTCGAATCCGCGTGCCGGCACCATAAAAAAACCAGCTCAAGCTGGTTTTTTTATGCCTGTTATTTGCCGATCCTTTAGTGCCTTAGTCATTCCCAGTGCTGGTACTTAACTTTTGCCGCCATTGTTGCTAGTCTGCGACAAATATTTACAGGATCGTCCGATGAAAGCCCTGGTGGTACTGGACTTTGAAACCTCTGGCATGTCACCAGAAACAGGGGCTCGGCCAACCGAGATTGGTATGGTGCGCATTGAGCAAGGGAAGATTGTGGCTCGCTTTCAGAGCCTGATGAACCCCAGAATGCGTATCCCGCTGGAGATCCAGAACCTAACCGGCATTACTCAGGCCATGGCCGATCAAGCACCCAGCATCGCCAAGGTGATGCAGCAGGCGGCCATGTTCGCTAAGGATGCCGCCTTGGTGGCGCACAATGCCAACTTTGACCGCAAATTTTGGCAAGCAGAGCTGGCGCAACTGGGCATTGCCCATCAGCAAGACTTTCTCTGCACCCTGCTGCTGGCCAGAAGGGTGTTTCCCATGGCCGAGAGCCATAGTCTGTCGAATTTGATCCGCTACTTGAATTTGCCCATTTCAGGCCAGGCGCACCGTGCTCAGGCCGACGCCGATGCCACGGCTCATTTGCTGCTGCGCATGCTGGCCGATCTGAGTCAACGTTATCCTCATGCCGTGCTCAGCCTAGCTAATTTACTACGCTTGCAGCAAACCAGTCGCCATAAGATCACCGCCGCCAGTTTTCGCTAGTTTTTGCATATTTTTCTAGTTTCGCTAGCCTGGCGGTGGATTTTGGCTTGCTTAACGCTCAATGTTGCGTTGCAAATACTCGCTGGCGTCACGCAGGCTGCCAATGTTAAATACCTGGGTATAGCCTAGCCGCTCTAGGTCGCGCTTGGCATGGCTGGCGCGGTTGCCACTGCGGCAATATAAAAAGATGGGCTGCTCAAGATCAGTGGTTTGACTGGCGATCTGGCTGCTGATCTGATCATAGGGAATCAAGACTGCGTCGCTGATGCGCGAGATGCCCCATTCCTGTTGGGTGCGCACATCAATTACCAAGGCATCGCTGTCTGGGGTGTCGGGTAGGCTTTGTCCGCAAGCGCTCAGCAGACTGAGGGTGAAGAGGCTGGCAATTAGGGCTTTTAGGTTGGGCATACTGGGCTCCAATAATATATAATTTTGTAAATTGTATCAGTTTTGCTCAGGGCTGCAAGCTGTTTTAGGTTCTAGTGCAGGATGGCCTCAGCTGACACGGGATTGCAGTGGCCTTATTTGGGGCTGGATGTCAGAGACTGGTGCAGGCTAAAACAGCAACCACAGTCGCCGATTGTCAACAACTGAAAACTGAGCCGCAGCACCAGTCCAAGGAGCGGGCTGGGAACTGGGATTGAGGGGTGTCGGCGGCCAGGGATGGACGCCGTCAAGCGGCTAGGACGGCGAATAGCGTCCCCGAGAGCGCAGTTACCAGACCAGCGACTGGGCGGGATACGTTAGTCCTGCGGGAGTGCAAGAGACCCTGCGACTTCGCGCCGGATGACCTCAGCTGACCTAGGATGATGCGGAAAGGCCCTCCTGTGTGAGCAAGCATTAGCTTTCTAGAGTCTGGCGCTTACAGTATGCTAAGATTTGCAGCATCTTAACCCCTTCCAGAGCCAGGCAGCATGAGCAATCCCTTTGTAGAGTTTTTTCGCCAGAGTGCGCCCTATATCCACAGTTACCGCGGTAAAACTGCGGTGGTGCTGCTGGGGGGCGAGCCACTGAGCCAAGAGCGACTCTATGGTTTGGTGTCGGATCTGGCCTTGCTCAGTAGCCTAGGTCTGAAGTTGGTACTGGTGCAGGGCGCACGCCAGCAAATTGACCAAGCCCTGCAAGAGGCAGGCCTGCCTGACCAGCAGCATCAGGGCCTAAGGGTAACGGACGCGCACAGTCTTGAGCTGGTGATGGCCGTCAGTGGTGCCATGCGCCACCAACTGGAGGCCGCTTTCTCGCGCGGCATCGTCAACTCACCCATGTTTAACGCTCAGGTACGCTTGATTTCCGGCAACTTTGTCAATGCCAAGCCCTTAGGGGTGCTGGATGGCATCGACATGCAGCATACCGGTCTGGTGCGCTCGGTGGCGGCCGACAGCATTAAGCAGTTGCTGCAAACTCAGGGCCAGATGGTGTTGATCTCACATCTGGGCTATTCGGTCACGGGTGAGATCTTTAACCTGCGCGCTGAAGAAGTAGCCATTGCCACGGCCAAAGCCATCGCGGCGGATAAATTGATTGTTCTGGGTGCTCGCCCTGACCCAGGCATTTTTTCCGCCAGTGAATACAGCCTAGACGAGCTACAAGCTCTGATGGCCCAGTGCCAGCCAACGGACGAGGGCTGGGCAGAGTTGCAGTTGGCTCTGGAAGCCTGCAGTTCAGGCATTCCGCGCTGTCACTTGCTCAATAATCAAGACGGTCATTTGCTGTTGGAACTCTACACCAGAGACGGTGCTGGCCTGATGGTGATGCCGGAGCACTATGATCGGCTGCGCCAAGCCAGTTTGTCCGACATCAATGGCATCCTAGCTTTGCTTGAACCCTTGGAAGCCAAAGGCATTTTGGTGCAGCGCCCGCGTGAGCGCCTAGAGCAAGAAATCGAGCACTTTACCGTGATTGAGCGCGACGGCTTCATCATTGCTTGCGCTGCGCTTTACCCCTTTGTCGAGGATGCAGCAGCCGAGCTGGCCTGTTTGGTGGT
>SKIB01000047.1 GCA_007116635.1 Saccharospirillaceae bacterium | reverse complement strand
AGCTCCAGACTATTACTGCAGCACTTGCCAGCGAGCAAAGGCCGCCAGCACCACCTGCAGTGCGGCAGCGGAGGTGTCATCGGCATCAATCACCGCGGCAAACTGTTGGCCATTGACCGCCAACAGCACCGAAGCACGGGCCTTGGCATTGGTGCCAGAACCAATGGCACTTTCGTCAAAGTGCAACACCTCAATGCGCGCATTAAAGCGGTTTTGCAAGCCCTGAACCAAGGCCTCCACCGCACCGCCGCCCTCACCCACCAGTTCGTGCGCCAATGCAGCCAGACGGAAGGTGCCCTGTACCTGCTGCTGAGCCGTGTGCAGGTCATAGCCGTCCAACTGCCAGCCGGGCAGAATATTGGCAAACTGAGTGTCATAAATGGATTTGATCTGCAAGGAGGTAATCTCAGCACCTGTGTCTTCAGATACTTTCTGTACCTGCTTGCTGATCTGAGCATGCATCCATTTGGGCAACTCAATGCCGTAATCGCGCTCCAGCACCAAAGCCACGCCGCCCTTACCACTTTGCGAGTTGATGCGTACCACGGCTTCGTATTCTCTACCGATGTCTCGCGGATCAATGGGCAAATAGGCCACCTGCCAGTGTGGCAGGTTGTGCTGCTGGTGGTAGTTCAGCGACTTACGAATGGCGTCCTGATGGCTACCGGAAAAGGCGGTATAAACCAGTTCGCCGGCCCAGGGGTGCCGTGCCGCTACCGGCAATTCGGTGCCGTACTCCACAACCTGAATGATTTCTTTGATGTTGGAAAAGTCGAGCCTAGGGTCAATGCCTTGTGAATACAGGTTCATACCCATGGTGACAATGTCCATGTTACCGGTGCGCTCGCCATTGCCCATTAGGGTGCCTTCGACACGATCCGCGCCGGCCATCACCGCCAGTTCGGCAGCGGCCACGGCACAGCCACGATCGTTGTGGGTGTGTAGGCTGATTTCAATCAGTTGGCGATTGGGTAAGTGGCGGCAGAAGTACTCCACCTGATCGGCAAACACATTAGGGGTCGACATTTCCACCGTGGCCGGCAAATTGATGATCACACGGCGGCCGTTTTCTGGCTGCCATTCTTTGATTACGGCATCACAGACCTCAATGGCGTAATCTAGCTCGGTGCCAGTAAAGCTTTCGGGTGAATATTGGAAGGTCCACTGAGTTTTGGGGTAGCGGGCGGCATAGTCACGCACCCAACGCGCGCCCTGCACGGCGATGTTTTTAATGCCCTGCTCGTCCAGAGCAAAGACTTGCTGGCGCTGTACGGTAGAGGTGGAATTGTACACATGCACCACCGCCTGCTTGACCCCTTCCAAGGATTGATAGGTGCGGGCGATCAGGTCTTCACGCGCCTGAGTCAAGACCTGAATGGTAACATCCTCAGGGATCATCTGTTCTTCAATCAGTTTGCGCACAAAGTCAAAGTCGGGTTGCGAGGCCGAAGGAAAACCGACCTCAATTTCTTTGAATCCCATTTTGACCAACAACTGAAACATGCGTGTTTTTTGCGCCACATTCATGGGCTTGATCAGCGCTTGGTTACCGTCCCGTAGATCAACACTGCACCAAAGGGGGGCTTGGCTGATGCGCTTGTCTGGCCAGGTACGATCTGGCAAGGACACAGGGGTAAAGGCAAGGTATTTGCGATGGTCAAACATGGTTAGGCTCCAAGGGGTTGGCCCGGATGATGGGCTTAATAAGCGAGCTTTTAGTATAGCCAGATCGCAACGCAATTAAAGCGCAAATTGCCCTGTACAAAGCCCATTGATCGCAATATTATTGCTAAAATATTATTTTTACGGCAATTTTTCACAATCAAGAGTACTGACTATGCAACTGGACCGCTACGATCTGAAAATTCTGCAGCTATTGCAGCAAGACGCCAGCCAGAGCAATCAGGAAATTGCAGATAAAATAGGTCTAACGCCAGCGCCCTGTTCGCGGCGCATCAAGCAGCTGCATGAGGCAGGTCTGATTGAGCGGCAACTCTGCCTGCTCAATGCCCGGCAACTTGGCTTTAATTTGCAAGCCATGGTGCACATCATCATGGATAAGCATATACCTGAGCGCTTTACCATCTTCGAGCAGAGCATCGCTGAGATAGCAGAGGTCACCGAGTGCTACCTGATCACCGGCCATGACGCAGACTATCAGCTAAAGGTAGTGACCAAAGACATGGATCATTATCACGATGTGCTGCTGGGCAAGATCACTCGCATCCCTGGAGTCACGGGCGTCAAATCATCCTTTATTATGCGCACCATAGTTAATAGCCACGCCCTACCCCTAGTTGGGCTGTAAAATAGACTCTGGTTCCGGTGCTGGCTGTGCTTCATCAATAATCACAATGGTATTCCGGCCTGCATCTTTAGCCTGATACAAGCAGAGATCCGCTTGACGCATCATGCTGTCAATGTCTTGTAATTGTTTTGGCAAGTAGGCACCAATGCTAGCGGTGATGGGTTTTTGCAACTGTAAGACTACGAATAGTTCGGCCTCGATTCGTTGTTTAATGCGCTGACAGAAAACCTTTAGTTGCTGCCCATGATCGGCCTGAACGATAAAGGCAAATTCTTCACCCCCCATACGTGCCACAAAATCTGATTCACGCATGCTCGAAGCAAAGATTTGTGCAAGAGATTGCAAAGCCTGATCACCACGCTGGTGACCATAGTTATCATTTAACGCTTTAAAATAGTCCAAATCCAACAGCACTAGAGCAAATCGCTTATGTTCTCTCTGGGCGATGGAGCGAATGCGGCTAAAAAAATCGTAAAAGAACCTTCTATTTGGTAAGCCAGTTAAATGATCATGTGTAGCCTCACGTTCCAGCTTTTGATTAATATTTGCCAGCTTATCATTGAGTTCTTGAATACGTTGATGATTACGGATCCTTCGGTAGTGCTCACCCAAAAGATCGCCCAGCATGCGAAATAACTGCTGATGAATGGGACTAAAGGCTTGCTGACTAAGAACATTATCCGCCGCAATCCAGCCAATTAACTCGCCTTCAAACCAAAAGCCATAGGCACTGTTCCAGCCATCGCCAATGATTTTGACTCCACCCTGCAACTCAAAATCAACAATGGGTGTGTTTTCCCATACCACAATTTGGCCCTTCTCCTGAACCGCATTCAGGATAGGGCTTAACTTGTCGGCAACAGGTGATGACATATGTTGTTCATTCGTTAACTTACCCTGAGAATCAGTGCCCCAGGTACCCTTAATAGATTGCGTATGAGGCTCAAACAGCAAAACCCCTACCCGATCAAAGTCGAGATGATTTATGGCTTTATCCACTACCAAGCGAGTAAGCTCAATAAAATCATTGACCTCAGAGCCATTTAGGCTCAGTAGGTACAGTTGATAGAGGTAGTAAACTTCCAGGCCATCATGCCTGCTAATTGGCCGCTCAAGTGGCTTGACCGTGATGGTGCGAAAAAGTGGCAATTCATCCATTGGATGACTCTTGTTAGAATTATGAAGGTGAAAGGTTAAGGCTTTGCGGCCATCAACAACATTAACGACTTCACATTATCAAACATCAAGCCTCGTTTGAGGTTTTTTTTGCCATTTTTTCCATATAATCTAATATGATATTCCTTTTTAAAGATTCAAGATGAAAACTCTGAGCAAACTTTCAATCGCGCTCGCCATTGTTGTATTTACCGCAGCAATATACTTTAGCCCACAATTGACATTGAGCCGGATCAATAACGCTGTACAAACAGGAAATTCAGAACAATTAGCTGAGTTTATTGACTTCCCGGTGTTAAAAGAAAACCTCAAGCATAAGCTCAACTCTCGTTTTTCTCCTGAGCCTCAACCAGAGAACAACAATGTATTTTCTGGCCTGGGCCAAGCATTGGTTGGCTTATTTGTTGGCCCTCTGATTGACAGCCTGGTAACACCAGAGGGCATGTTGGATTTACTTACAAGCAGTAGCCAGGACTCAGGCCCCACCTATCGCAACACTAGATACAGTCACTTTAATAAGTTTCACTTAGAAATTCTTGAAGCTGAAAGCGACAAACTGGTCTTGCAACTGGATTTTGAAAGGCGAAATCTAATTCATTGGCAATTGGTTGACTTACAGCATGCTTTGCTGGAGCAAAGACCACCTCAGCAATGATTTTTCGCTACCCGGGGCCCTAAAGCTCTAGAATACTGTTTGAATTGCCAGAATCCTTTGCAAGTACTGCCAGTGCACAAACTATGACGGGGTAAACTGGTCACTCAGGTGGATGCTGTATATAATGGCGCGACTTTTTTAGCCTAGGATGTTCGCGACATGCAACTTAACGCTCTCACCGCCATTTCTCCACTAGACGGCCGTTACGGCAGCAAAACCCTCCAACTACGCCCGGTATTCAGTGAATTTGGCCTGATCAAGCAACGAGTCTTGGTCGAGGTGCGTTGGTTACAGCATTTGGCGCGTCATACAGGGATTCACGAGCTGCCAGACTTCAGCAGCGAAGATCACCAGTTCCTGCAACAACTGGTAGAAAACTTCTCTCTAAGCGATGCGGAGCGCATTAAAGAGATCGAGCGCACCACCAACCACGATGTTAAGGCGGTTGAGTATTTCCTGAAGGAGCAGTTACAAACACGACCAGGGCTTAGCTCGGCCCTTGAGTTCGTGCATTTCGCTTGCACCTCAGAAGACATCAACAATCTGTCACACGCCCTGATGCTCAAAGAAGGTCGTGAAGTCATTGAAAGCAGCATGCAGGCCTTGGTGGATCAGATTGCCAATCTGGCCCAGGAGCATGCCGCCATTCCTATGCTATCGCGCACTCATGGCCAAACCGCCTCGCCTACCACCCTGGGTAAAGAAATGGCCAATGTGGCCTATCGTTTGGCACGCCAACTCAAGCAGGTTAAGCAGGTCGAGTTACTAGGCAAGATCAATGGTGCCGTGGGCAACTACAATGCTCATCTAGTGACCTACCCCGAGATTGACTGGCCTGCGTTGGCACAAGGCTTTGTTGAGTCCTTGGGCTTGAGCTTTAACCCCTACACCACCCAGATCGAACCCCATGACTACATAGCTGAGCTGTTTGATGCCTATGCCCGTTTCAACACCATTCTGATCGACTTTGACCGTGATGTTTGGGGCTATATTTCCTTGGGTTACTTCAAACAGCGCACCATTGCCGGTGAAGTGGGCTCCTCCACCATGCCGCACAAGGTTAACCCCATCGACTTTGAAAACTCTGAGGGCAATCTGGGTCTGGCCAATGCGGTTCTGCAGCACTTGGCCAGTAAACTTCCCATTTCTCGCTGGCAGCGCGACCTAACCGATTCAACCGTTCTGCGTAACATGGGCGTGGGTCTGGCGCAAAGCCTGCTTGCTTATGAAGCCACGCTAAAAGGCATCAGCAAGCTGCAGGTTAACCAAAGCCGCATTGCTGAAGACCTGGATCAGGCCTGGGAAGTGCTGGCAGAGGCGGTTCAGACTGTCATGCGCCGCTACGGCATTGAATCACCCTACGAGAAGCTCAAAGCCTTTACCCGTGGTAAGGCCATTACTGCCCCCATGATGCAAGAATTTGTCGCCACCCTTGATCTGCCGCAAGCCGAGAAAGATCGCCTGTTGGCACTGACACCAAGCGACTATACTGGTAATGCGCAGCATCAGGCTGCCTCCATTCGCGGTTAGAGGAACAGGTTCATGACAAACAGCATTCTGCCCAAAGATTTTTTAACCCATTATTGGCAAAAAAAGCCTTTGGTGATTCGTCAGGCCTTGCCTGGCTTTCAAAGCCCTGTCAGTGCTGATGAACTGGCGGGCTTGGCACTTGACGAGCAGGTGGAAAGCCGTTTGGTCATTGAGCATGGTGATTCACCCTGGCAGCTCAAAAACGGCCCCTTCACGGAAGAGGACTTTGCCAATCTGCCACCCAATCATTGGACCCTGCTGGTGCAGGCCGTCGACCATTGGGTGCCAGAGGTTAAAGCTTTGTTGCAGCATGTGGACCAGATTCCTCGTTGGCGCTTAGATGACATCATGATCAGCTATGCGCCTGAGGGTGGCAGTGTTGGCCCACACTACGACCAGTATGATGTGTTTCTGCTTCAGGGACAGGGTCGCCGCCGTTGGCAGGTAGGCCCAATCTGTGACGACAACAGCCCTTGCTTGCCAGACACCAAATTGCGCATTTTGGCTGACTTCGTGGCGCTGGACGAGTATGTGTTGGAGCCTGGAGACATCCTTTATTTGCCACCAGGCTATGCCCATTGGGGTGTGGCGCTGGACGAATGCCAAACCATTTCCATAGGTTTTCGTGCCCCGAGCCATGCGGATGTGGTGGCCGAGTTTGGTCAGTTCGTCAGTGAGCAATTGCCCGACAGCCTACGCTACAGTGATCCCAACCTTGAACCGGCGGTTAATCCGGGTTTAATCGGTGCGGATGCCATTGCCCGTACCAGAGAGATCATGCAATCCCTATTAACGGATGAAAATCTAGGCCGCTGGTTGGGTCGTTACATGACCGAACCCAAGTATTTGGATCAAGCCCCTGCGACCCTGTGCATGGATTTTCCAGCCATCCGTCAGGCCGTGAAGCAAGGCCTGCCCTTGGTCACTGCTCTGGCCAGTCGCTTTGCTTACATCCCGGGCTGGTTATTTGTCGACAGTCGTGAATACGCCATCAGTGATGAGCTGACCGCCTTTGCTCAACACTTAGCCAGTGGCTTTGACGAGCTGGATGCCGACTTCCTTTTGCAGGAAGCACGAGAAAAACCTCAAGCTTTACAGATTCTAGTCGATCTAGTTAATCAGGGTGCCCTGCAACTACTGGAAGACGAACTAGACGATGACTATGAGAAAGATGAGCAAGACGATCAAGAGGACGAGTTATAGCCTAGGCCTAATTGGCCTTAGCCTCACATGGCTGGTCAGTCTGTCTTGGGCACAAACCAGCCGTTTTGATGAAGTCTTTATCTATCAAGGTCGATCCGGGCCAGTGGTGTTGGATCGGCCCATTTCAGTGCACAAGCCAGTGCAATCCATAGTGCAACCCCCTGCCAACCGACCATTTGAAGCCTTGATTCAGCGCATTGCCGCCGAAACTCGCCTTGATCCTGAATTGATCCATGCCGTGATTCAGGTGGAATCGGACTACCAGCCACAAGCAGTGTCCATTGCTGGTGCTCGCGGCCTGATGCAACTGATGCCTGTGATCATTGAGGCCTATGGAGTCACCAACGCCTTTGATCCGGAACAAAATATCAGAGCGGGCAGCCAATTTTTGGCTTTTTTACTGGATAAATACGGCGATCAGGATTTGGCTCTAGCAGCCTATCATGCGGGTGAAACCGCTGTCGATCGTGCCGGTGGTATTCCGCCCATCAGCGCCACTCGCAACTATGTGGCTAGGGTCAACGAGCGTTATCGCATGACTCGGCAACTGGCTGCTCGATAACTAGGCATTAGCGTAGCCTCATTCGTGAGCCTTGGGCTGGTCGCAGGAAAGCGAGCCATTACAGATAGCGGAATTGTTGCTGCAACTGCTGCAATTGGTCACGCAAAGCGGCGGCCTTTTCAAATTGCAGTTCTTTGGCCGCCTGCATCATCTCGTTTTCAAGCTTCTTGATCAGCTTACTGGCCGCTAAGGCATCCCGTACTTCGGGCAAGGGCTCGGCCACCTGCAGTACTTTTTGCTTCTGCTGCGAGCCTTTTTTGCCACTGCCAGGGGCATTGCCCAGCTCAAGAATGTCAGCCACCGATTTCTGCAAGGCCTGAGGTACAATGCCCATGCGCTGGTTGTGGTCGATCTGTTTTTGTCGCCTGCGGGCGGTTTCTTCCATGGCGCGCTCCATGCTGGGCGTGATTCGATCCGCGTAAAGAATGGCCTTGCCCTTCAGGTTACGCGCCGCACGGCCAATGGTTTGAATCAGCGAGCGGTCAGAGCGCAAAAAGCCCTCTTTGTCGGCATCAAGAATGGCCACCAGGGACACTTCGGGGATATCCAAGCCTTCACGCAGCAGGTTAATGCCCACTAACAAGTCAAACTCACCCAGGCGTAGATCACGAATGATCTCGACCCGCTCAACCGTGTCAATGTCGGAGTGCAGATAACGCACCCTGAGCCCTGCCTCTTGCAGGTATTTGGTTAGGTCTTCAGCCATACGCTTGGTCAGGGTGGTGACCAACACCCGCTCGCCCTTATCGATGCGTAAGCGAGCCTCCTGCAACAGATCGTCCACCTGAGTGCCCTGAGGCCTGACCTCAACCTCAGGGTCGATCAAGCCCGTGGGTCTGACCACCTGTTCGATCACTGCCTGGGCTTTTTCCGCTTCGTATTTGGCCGGTGTGGCGGAAACAAACACCATCTGTGGCGCTAGGGATTCCCATTCTTCAAAGCGTAGCGGGCGATTATCCAAGGCCGAAGGCAAGCGAAAGCCGTAATTGACCAGGGTTTCTTTGCGCGAGCGATCACCTTTATACATGGCGCCAATCTGCGACACCGTGACATGGGATTCGTCAATGAACAGGATGGCGTCCTTGGGCAGGTATTCAAAGAGCGTGGGTGGCGGCATGCCAGGATCTCGGCCAGAGAGATAGCGGCTGTAGTTTTCGATGCCTTGGCAGTAGCCAAGTTCGGCCATCATTTCCAGATCATAATGGGTGCGCTGCTCCAAGCGCTGGGCCTCCACCAGCTTGTTTTGTTCTTTTAGCTCTTGCAAGCGCAAATCCAGCTCCTGCTTGATACGCTCGATGGCCGCTAAAATGGTTTCCCGTGGGGTTACATAGTGGGTTTTGGGATAGATGGTTGCTCTGGCCACGCGCTGTAATACCTCGCCCGTCAACGGGTCAAACCAGTACAGCTGCTCGACCTCGTCATCAAAGAGTTCGATGCGCAGCGCCTGCTCTTCCGATTCGGCAGGAAAGACATCAATCACATCGCCTCGCACGCGAAACTGCCCGCGAAAGAACTCCAGATCGTTGCGGCTGTATTGCAACTCGGCCAAGCGCCTGAGGATGTCTTTTTGCCGTATGTGATCACCACGAGTAAGGTGCAGCATCATCTTTAGGTAGGCATCAGGGTCACCCAGACCATAGATGGCAGAAACCGAGGCAACAATGACCACATCGCGTCTTTCCATCAAGGCCTTGGTGGCGCTAAGGCGCATTTGTTCAATGTGCTCATTAACCGAGGCGTCCTTGTCGATGAAGGTGTCGGTGGAAGGCACATAGGCCTCTGGTTGATAGTAGTCGTAGTAAGAAACGAAGTACTCGACCCTGTTGTTAGGGAAAAACTCCTTAAATTCGCCATAGAGCTGAGCGGCCAGGGTTTTGTTATGCGCCAAGACAATGGCCGGGCGTTGCGCACCCTCGATCACCTTGGCCATGGTGTAGGTCTTGCCGGAACCCGTGACCCCAAGCAGGGTCATGGCACTAAGGCCGTCATCCAAGCCTTGCAGCAAACCCTGAATGGCCGCCGGCTGATCCCCAGCAGGCTGGTACTTGGACACCACTTCAAAACCTTCAACCTTTGCCATGAGCACTCCTAACAAAAAGGGGCCCTTGGCCCCATGATTAACCTATGCCTTCCTAGCCCTATGCCTGCCTAGCCCTATGCCTGCTTAACATTAGTTGGCCAGCACCTGAGCAATGGCCGTGCAAAGCGGCGGCAAATTGCTGGGGGTCATGCCCGCCACACTGATGCGGCCATTACCAACAATGTACACCCCATGTTCGTCACGCAGACGATTGACCTGCTCAAGAGTCAAGCCAGAAAAGGAAAACATACCATTTTGCTGGGCAATGAAACTAAAGTCTTGCTTGATGCCTTGGGCCACTAAACCCGCTACGAAGTCGCTACGCATTTGCTGGATACGCTGGCGCATCTCGGCCAGTTCAGCCAACCACTGTGACCTTAGCTCAGTGCTGCTAAGGATGCCCTGCACCACCTGAATACCATGCGCCGGTGGGTTGGAGTAGATGGCACGAATAAGAGTTCGTACTTGAGAAAAAGCGGTTCTGGCTTGTTCGGCGTTCTTGCCAATAAGGCTGATGGCTCCGGTGCGCTCGTTGTAGATGCCAAAATTTTTCGAAAACGAGCTGCAGACCAGCAATTCATCAAAGGCCTGAGCAAAGGTGCGCAAACTAAAAGCGTCTTCATCCACACCTGCACCAAAACCTTGATAGGCAAAATCAAAGACCACCAAAATACCACGGCCAGCCAGTTGATCGGCCAACTGCTGCCATTGCTCTGCTGTTGGGTCGATGCCGGTAGGATTGTGGCAGCAGCCATGCAGTAATACGGCTTCACCAGCCTGGACATTGGCCAAATCGGCCTGCAAGCCAGTCCAGTCTAAGGCGTTATTTTGCGCGTCAAACCAGGCGTAGCTGGCCACTTCTAGGCCTGCTTGGGAGAAGATGCTGTGGTGGTTGGCCCAGGTTGGGTTAGAAACATGGATTTTTTTGATGCTGAGCTGGCGACGCATGAACTCAGCGGCAATACGCAGTGCGCCTGTACCGCCAGGAGCCGCAGCCGTTTGCACGCGGCCAGCGCTTAAGATGTCGCTCTCGGCACCCAGCAGTAGTTTTTGTACTTCCAGTGCATAACTTGGCATACCATCAATGGATAGGTAGCTTTTGGTAGTTTGCTCATTCACCAAGCGCTGTTCCATGGCTTTAACCGAAGGCAGAATTGGCGTACCGCCAAGGTTGTCTTTATAAACACCCACACCTAGGTTTATTTTGTGGCTGCGCGGATCGGCTTGAAAGGCTTCGGTCAAACCCAGAATCGGGTCGGCAGGGGCGGCTTGGATTGCTTCGAACATAGATCCTCTAACGAATGGCGATGAATGGCAGGGAGGGATTATCACCCCTTAAGCCTGCCGATTCAATATTGCCAAGTCGTTAGTAACGAAAATGATGGTGCTTTAATTTCAGCTGCGAATCAAGGCCAGCAATTCATCGGTTTTTTCGCTCATCAACTGCTTGTCACCCCGAGTTTCGAGGTTCAAACGAATGACAGGCTCGGTATTGGATTTGCGCAGGTTAAAGCGCCACTCGCCCATGTCTAGCGAAATGCCATCCAGATAATCCACGCTCAACGCTTTGTCCTGATAAGCTTCAAGCACCTTGGCGATGGTTTGGTCGGCATCGGCCACCATAGAGTTGATCTCACCCGGTGATGGGAATTGAGCCATGCGCTCAGACACCAAGGCATGTAAGCTGGTGTCCAAACGGCTGATCAGCTCAATGATCAGCAACCAAGGAATCATGCCACTGTCGCAATAAGCGAAATCACGGAAATAATGGTGAGCACTCATTTCTCCACCATAGATGGCATTTCGCTCACGCATCATGGCTTTGATATTGGAGTGGCCAGACTTAGACACCAGAGGCACGCCAGCGTTCTGATTGATGATGGCTTCGGTATTCCAGATCAAGCGTGGATCGTAAATGATGCTAGAACCGGTGTTTTTCTTCAAAAAGGCCTCGGCCAGCAAACCAACAATGTAATAGCCCTCAATGAAGATGCCCTGATCATCAAACAGGAAACAACGATCAAAGTCACCGTCCCAGGCAATGCCCAGATCGGCACCATGAGCCAAGACCGCCTCAGCGGTGACGGCGTGCTGTTCTTTCAAAATGGGGTTGGGAATGCCATTAGGGAAAGTGCCGTCCGGCTCATTGAACAATTTAATAAACTCAACCGGCACACCTGCGGCTTTAAAAGCAGCTTCAAAACGATTCACGGTGTCGCAAGCGGCACCATTGCCAGCATTGACCACCAGTTTCATGGGCCGAATGGCCGACAGGTCAACATACTGCATCATATAATCGATGTAAGCAGCGCTGTTATCCAGTTGTTTTAAACTGCCTTTGTTGCTCAGTTCGGCAAATTGGTTGGCTTCGGCAAGGGCTTGAATCTCATTCATGCCTGACTCAGGACTGATGGGACTGGCGCCCTTGCCTACTGGTTTCATACCATTGTAGTTAATGGGGTTGTGACTGGCGGTTACCATGATGCCGCCATCGGCTTCAAGGTGCCAAGTGGCAAAATAGACCTCTTCGGTGCCACAGAGGCCGATATCAATCACATCAGCACCACCGGCCATCAAACCATTGGCCAAGGCCAACTTTAAAGACTCACTGGTGAGACGCACATCGCCCCCGACCACCACGCTTTTGGGCTTTAGGTGTTCGGCATAAGCACGGCCAATGCGCCAGGCGATCTCTTCGTTCAATTCTGGGCCTAGTTCACCACGAATGTCATAAGCCTTAAAACAGGTTAGCTTCGAATTCATTCCTTCATGTCCTCATAGGGTTGTTATCGTTAAGCTCTGCTTACAACTAACAATAACTGCTCCTTGAGGCAAGTTTTTTGTGCGCCAGTTCTAGTTATTACTGGTGGTGCTACTGTTTAGCTGTACCACTATCACCCGATTTTCGCCCAACTGACGCATAAAGGCATATGGCTGCTGGCTAACATCGCTGTTAACAAACACATTGGCTTCATCTGTGGTACCTCTAGGCTTTGGCTGGCCGCTTTGTATGCATCAGGGTGAAAAATGGCATGAAATGATCAAAGCTCGGCCACTCCTCAACATAGAGCGGAATGGCTCGCCGCCAATTACTGTATTGCTGCTCACTGGTGCCTGGTACATTGATGGGACTGTCCATCATCAGCATGTCTTCGATCTGGATGCTGACCAACTCTGCCTTAGAGTCCAACAGATAGGCATGAAAGGCCAAATTGAGGTCGGCTGTCCAGCTGGTGTCTGAACGCCCTAGCGCCCGTAAAATGTCTTGCCGTTCATGGGCACGCCCCTGATGCATGTCTTGCGCTTGCTGCTCTGTGATGAGCTCTAACTCTCTGCGCAGTTCAATGTCGCTGCCCGACCAAAACGAACTCAGGGGCGGCATGTCATGACTGGAAAGCACGGCCAGGGCCGACTGTTTTACCTTATCCGGTGCCAACAGCTCGCCCTGATCTCGCTCGTAAATCAACATCGACATGCCACGGTAACCTAATTTAGGAAATTCAGTGGCCACCTCATCGGGCACGGTACCCAAATCCTCAGCGATGACCAGTGTCTGGCTGTCTTGGCTGACCTGATTGAGCAATAAACAGTAGCTATTGAAGTCAAACCCCACATAAGCACCCTCAGAACTTTGGTGGTACTGAGGCACAGCCCAAATACGGGAAATAGCCATGGCATGATCGATTCGCAAGGCACCGGCATGACGCATATTGGCGGCTAACAGGTCTTGCCAATACCGGCCTTTGCTATATTCCAGTGCTGAAGGCAGCACCACGGGCAAGCCCCAATCCTGCCCTTGTGGCGCCAAGGCATCTGGTGGTGCTCCCATGCTAAGTCCGGTGGCCATCAATTCACGATTTTGCCAAACTTCCGAGCCGCTCTGCGAGGCGCCAACGGCCAAATCCAAATATAAGCCCAAAGGAATATGGTGGTCCTTGGCATACTGCGCCGCACTCTGTAATTGCTGATCCGCGCAGTATTGCAGAAACTGAGCCATACGGTAGCGACGGACCAACCATTGAGGCCAGTCGGCCAGTGGCGCTAGGCTTAGGGCACGCACTTGCTCATTCCATCGCGGCCAATCATTGCCATAACGGCTGCGAATGGCAAAAAAGCGGCTATAAGAGTCAAGCCAGGCATTTTGTTCAGCAAAGGCCTGAACCCTGGTCACCAATTGATGCTGGGCATCCAAGGCGTCAAACAGTTGGAAGGCTTTAAGCAGCAGACTGTATTTGAGTCTGGCGACCGCGCTATAGTCCAGCTGACTGAGCTGCTGCACCCGCTCTTTTTCCAATTGCTTGCGGGGATGCCAAGCCCACCACTTTTCTATCTCTGGCCAAAGCTCAAGCTGGTGAGGATCAATGTAAAGTGGATTCAACGCATGACGATCGGTGGGACTGTATGGGCTAGCTCCCTCTGGCTCAAACGGATCTAGGGCATGTAAAGGGTTTAAGCCTATGAATCCAGGCTGAAAGGGAGCAAGTAATTGAATAACGCGTTTTAGTACTGAAAAATCACCCATGCCCCAGCTTTGCTGAGAACGAATACTGTAAAGTTGCAATGCAGGCCCCCAGTATTTCATTGTCTCTTGCGGGGCAAAGGCTTGCTGAACTAAACGCTTAACTGTCATTGATCCCTTCGATTGCCTGGTTTGCCAGTACCAAACGCCTGATTTCAGGCCAAGCCCAAGGGACTCAAAGTCCAGTGTTCCTCTCGGGTCAGCCAGTTGATGAGTAAATATTGAACCCTGAATGTCCTGTCCTTGGCAATCCTGCCAGCGCCAATGTATCACCTCGCCCTGCAGATCCTGTGGCAACTCCAGCCTAGGCCAAGGCTCCGTTTCTCCCAAGGCCAGAAACTCAGGACACCAGCCTTTCAGTTGTGTGGCAACACGGGCTTCCAATTGATGTCCCACCTGCTGTCGATATAAGCTGGCCACATTGACCCACTGGCCATCAGCTCCTTGGTAACCTTCGGGCATTTTTAAATGTTGGTTACGATCAGCTTTTATTAATTTAGAGCTCATGTTCAATCTCCCGAAGATGGTGTAAACGCATACCCAGTTTTTTATCCAAAGCGGCCAATTTATCCTCTGATAAACAATCGCTGGGTACCAGCTTTGACAGTGCCAGAGCAAAAACATTGGACTGATGCAGGAAATGGCCAACATCCAACATATCAATCCCTCCTGATGGGCAAAAGCTGACTTCAGGGATCGGCCCCTGAATGGCTTTTAACCAAGGCAAACCACCAGCAGCCTGGGCAGGAAAAAATTTTTGCTGAACAAATCCATGCTCAGCGAGTTGCATTACTTCAGAAATGGTTTGTACACCTGGCAACCAACAAGCATTCAAAGCGATAACCTCAGCTAACAAGCCTGGAGTATAGCCAGGAGAGACCAAGCGTGAAGCTCCTGATTCTAATGCTTGCTGTGCTTGCTCTGGTGTGCGTACACTGCCCGCCCAAACCTCAAGGTCAGGATGTTGGCTCAACTGCTTAATGGCAGAGAGTGCTTCTGGGGTGCGTAAGGTGATCTCGATGCAGCTCAATCCATGGCTAGAAAGTAAGTTGGCCAATTCTTCGATGTTGGTTAAAGAGCTAAGAGTCAAAACTGGGATCAAGGGCTTCATTGATAAAATACCTCTTTTGCTAAAGCCATAGCACCTAACAAACCCGGCGACTTACAGGTATTCATAGCCACAGGTATGTTAGCCAGGTAGTCAGAAAAACGTCCTTTGTCCTGCATACTGTTGAGCAAAACATCAGTGTTCACCAGAGGATGTAAATGAGAATAAACCCCTCCGGCTAGCATAAGGCCAGTAGCACCATGTGTTAAAACCATGTCCCCTGCGAATCGCCCTAGCAAATGCACAAAATACTCAACGACCTGCGTGGCCAGGGCGTCACCTTGATGCGCTAGTTGAGTTAGTTCAGCTGGCATAATGGCTTTGATTTCTTGATTGTGATGCAGAGCGAAGGCCTGATGTAGATCCGCTAAACCTTGACCAGAAATGAGTCGTTCCCAAGAAGCTCGGCCATATTTAGTGGAAAAGAACTGGCTGACAAACCAATCAAAATCAGTTACTGCAGAAAAATGACTGTGTCCAGCCTCAGTGGCTTGCGCATAGAACCCATGATCTAAGGCATGTAATACCGAAACTCCCAAACCCGTTCCAGGGCCGCAGACCAGGGTTCGTGGCTGAGTGTTACTTGGCGCTTGCCATGAATGATGAATACTCAGAATTTCATGCGAATCAAGGTAAGGCACAGCCATAGCCTGTGCAGGGAAGTCATTTATAAGATGGACTTTTTTGACCTTTAAGGCCTTGGCCATAGCCTGAGCATCGATCTGCCATTGCCGTGCTGTGACACTGGCCAACTGATTACTCACAGGGCCAGCAAGGGCAATCAGAGCATATTCAACATCATGATAGCCTGCAGCGCATTGTGCAAAATAGGCATAAGGATCGGACGCTTGATCTTGAAAGTTTTGAATTTGACCAATGGCAGAAAGACTTGGGTTAACTAAGGAAGCTAACTCAACTCTTGCAAGCCTTAAATTTGTACCACCCAAGTCAGCCAACAGCACACCAGGCATAAAAACCCCAACTGGTTAACAAAAATAATATTAAATGTAGCACATTATTGTGCTTGAAAAAGTGTCAAATCTGACACTCGTCAACAAAGAAAGACAAATTAAGGCTGTCACCTAGGGTTTAGCTGTAATAAAATTACAAAAAAAAGCATGGTATTTTTATGAGCACCGCAATCCTAGAACAACTGCAGCAACACCTACCTCATCTGAGCCGCTCAGAAAGAAAGGTAGCAGAAATCATTCTAGAAGACCCGCAGCATTGTATCCGTGCAAGTATTGCTACCCTTGCCAAGCAGGCCGAGGTCAGTGAACCGACAGTCAACCGCTTTTGTCGTAGCCTTGGCTGCAGCGGCTTCCCAGACTTTAAATTGCAGCTAGCTCAGTCCTTGGTTAAAGGGACTCCCTTTGTTAGTCGTGATGTTGAAATGGGCGACAATTGTTCACAGTATTGCCAAAAAATATTTCAAGCCAGCATCAACAGCCTAACAGATGCCATGCAAAGTCTTGATCACCAAGCCATCTCTAACTGTGTTGAGCATCTTCATCGAGCTCGCAGCATTAGTTTCTTTGGCCTGGGTGCCAGCGGCCCGGTAGCCATGGACGCCTTGCATAAATTTTTCCGGCTAAACATACCTGTGCAGGCATGGACTGATGTAATGAACCAGCGCATGGCTGCAGCGGCAGCACAGCCTAATGATGTTCACCTGTTTATTTCCAACACTGGGCGCACCACGGCATTGGTCGAAGCTGCAGAAATTTCCAAAAACTCAGGAGCAACAGTAATTACAATCACCCATGCTGATACACCCCTAGCTCAGCAGGCGCATCATTTGATCGACGTTAGCTGCAGTGAAGACACCGAAATATATACCCCCATGGTATCAAGGCTGGTTCATCTGACCATCCTTGATACTCTAGCCACTGGTGTACTGCTGGCAAAAGGCCCTAGCTTTCAATCTCATCTTAAGCGTTTAAAGTCCTCTCTTGCAGGCACACGTCTAGAAGCGTCAGAGGTCTTGGCAAAAAAACACTAGCGTGCTAAATTATGTAATTAAATTTCAGTGCGACCTATTCCTCTAGGAGCCTGCTATTAGCAGTCTTTAGAATAGGGCCTCAAACAACGCTTTAACCAAAATAAAACTTAGCTGAGAAAATTTGTCGAGATCGAGGCAAGGCATGGGCACTAGACGCGCAAAAAATGATCATGACATACCAAGCTTAAACAGTAATTATGCTATGTTGTTAGTACGCAACTGATATAAATTTATTATTGTTTTTAAATTAATAACGGGCCATCTCAACAAGCCCCCTACTGCATTTCTTGTCTAATCGAAAAATCTTAATTTTTGATAACCTATACAATCAACCAGGTCGCAAACCCAAGCATAACCATCAAAGTTAAACCTACTCTTTTTCAATGGAATTTTGACCAATCCTTGCCTGCAAAAACCCGCCCCAAGCACTTGAAAACAAAGACTTTCCATCCTGTTGATTCAATCAAGCATTATCATTTTTAGTTAGAATTTCAAGCTCAGACTTAAAGAGTTGAAAAGAGTGATCTTTTTTGCATTTTTTGTGGTAGTTTTTTTGCAACAAAGAGCTTAGATGGCTATTATAGGCCAGTTATTTTTTTTCGACATTTACAGTCAAATTGCCGTAGCAGTTGAGGTTACACCCTATGGGACAAGATATCGATCCAATTGAAACACGCGAATGGCTTGATGCACTCGCCTCTGTTGTTCGCCACGAAGGTGCTGATCGCGCCCAGTACTTACTCAAACAACTGAGTAATGAAATTGCTAGCACAGCTCAGGGTGATGTACCCTTTGCCATTAACACAGCTTTTCGTAACACCATTCCTGTAGACGACCAGCCTCGCTACCCAGGCGATTTAGACGCTGAACGAAAAATTCAGAACTATATTAACTGGAATGCTGTTGCTATGGTGGTTCGCGCCAACAAGTCTGGCGATGACCTTGGCGGCCACATTTCTTCGTTCCAGTCTTCTGCACTGCTTTATGATATTGGCTTCAATCATTTCTGGCGAGCTGCTGATGAGCAAGGTGAAGGTGATTTAATCTATTATCAGGGTCATATTTCACCTGGTATCTATGCACGAAGTTTCATAGAAGGCCGACTTACTGAAGAGCACCTTAGCAACTTCCGTCGCGAAGTAGATGGCAAAGGCCTTTCTTCTTACCCTCACCCTTGGTTGATGCCTGATTACTGGCAATTCCCAACCGTGTCCATGGGTTTAGGACCTATTCAGGCCATCTATCAGGCGCACGTAATGCGTTACATGGAAAACCGTGAGCAGCTGGCTCCTGGCCGTAAGATTTGGGCTTTCTTGGGTGACGGTGAGTGTGATGAGCCAGAGTCTTTGGGTGCCATCTCCCTGGCCGCTCGTGAGAAGCTAGACAACCTAGTATTCGTTATCAACTGTAACCTACAGCGTCTTGATGGCCCGGTGCGTGGCAACGGCAAAATCATTCAAGAGCTGGAAGGTGTGTTCCGTGGTGCTGGCTGGAATGTAGTTAAAGTCATTTGGGGCAGCCAGTGGGATAAACTGCTAGCCCGTGACACCACCGGCCTGCTGCAAAAGCGCATGGACGAAGTGGTTGACGGTGAAATGCAAACCTATAAAGCCCATGGTGGCGCCTTCACTCGTGAACATTTCTTTGGTAAGTATCCTGAACTGCTGGAGCTGGTTAAAGACTTAAGTGATGATGAAATTTATCACTTGGCTCGCGGTGGTCATGACCCATATAAGGTGTACTCAGCTTATGAAAATGCCCAGAAAACCACAGGTAAGCCAACCGTTATTTTGGCTCACACTGTAAAAGGTTATGGTATTGCCGCTGGTGAAGCACAGAACAGTACCCATCAGCTGAAAAAGCTGGATATTGAAAACCTAAAAGCATTCCGTGACCGTTGTGGCGTACCGATCAGCGACGAGCAAATCGAAGCGGGCGACATTCCGTTTTATCGTCCAGACGAAAGCTCACCAGAAATGCAATACATGAAAAAGCGACGACTCTCACTGGGAGGCTACTTGCCTAAGCGTCGCGTTAAGCCAGAAGAGAGCTTGACCGTTCCAGGCTTGGAAGATTTCGCCGCTCAACTCAAGGGCACTGGCGAACGTGAGATTTCCACCACCATGGCCTTGGTGCGTATTCTTAGCACTCTAGCCAAGGATAAAACCATTGGTAAGCGCATTGTACCCATTGTTCCTGATGAAGCTCGTACTTTCGGTATGGAAGGCATGTTCCGCCAAATTGGCATCTACTCTGCCTCCGGTCAGCTTTACACACCACAGGATAAAAACCAGATCATGTGGTACAAAGAGGACAAAACTGGGCAAATTCTGCAAGAAGGCATCAACGAAGCCGGTGCATTCAGCTCTTGGATTGCAGCTGCAACCTCTTACAGCAACCATAATCACACCCTGATTCCGTTCTACTTCTATTACTCCATGTTTGGCTTCCAGCGTATTGGCGACCTTGCTTGGGCGGCAGGCGATCAGCAAGCACGCGGCTTCCTGATTGGCGGCACCTCTGGCCGCACAACTCTGAACGGCGAAGGCCTGCAGCATCAAGACGGTCACAGCCATACCCTGGCTGGCACCATTCCTAACTGCGTGACCTATGACGCCACTTACAGCTACGAAGTGGCTGTGATTGTGCAAGACGGTTTGCGTCGCATGGTGCAAGAACAAGAAAGCGTGTTCTATTACATCACCACCCTAAACGAGAACTACAGCCACCCTGATATGCCAGAAGATGCAGCCGAAGGCATTATTAAGGGTATGTACCTGTTTGAAGAAAACAGCAAGGGCGCGAAGAAATCAGTGCAGTTGCTAGGGTCAGGCTCAATCCTAAATGAAGTGCGCGAAGCCGCTAAACTGCTGCAAGACGACTGGGGCGTTGCCTCGGACATCTGGGCAGTCACCAGCTATAACGAACTGGCACGTAATGGCATGGCTGCTGATCGCCACAACCTGCTGAATCCTGAAAGCGAAAAGCAACAGGCTTACGTAAGCAAGGTATTAGCAGGTCGTCCTGGCCCAGTGATCGCCTCCAGCGACTACCTCAAAACCTATGCTAACCAAATTCATAAGTGGGTACCTAGCCACTTTGAAGTATTGGGCACTGAAGGTTTTGGCCGCTCAGATTCACGCTCTAAGCTGCGTCACTTCTTTGAAGTGGATCGTTATTGGGTAACAGTGGCTGCTCTTAGGTCCTTGGCTGAGCAAGGCACGATTAAAGCAAGCGTGGTTACTGAAGCGCTGAAAAAATACAATCTGGATGCGGACAAACCAAACCCATTGTCCGTGTGATAGCCAAGCCCCTGCCAATGACAGGGGCGTCTTTGGAGTCAAAAATGGCAACAGAAATTATTCGCGTACCAGACATTGGTAGCTCTGACAAGGTCACCATTATTGAAGTCGCTGTCCAAGAAGGTGACACGGTAGCGGTTGACGATACCCTTATTGTCCTTGAGTCGGACAAAGCCTCTATGGACATCCCTGCGCCCACTGCAGGCAAGGTCACTAAACTGGTGGTCAAGGTTGATGATCAAATTGGTGAAGGTGATGAAATCCTTTATTTGGAGGTTGAGGGTGCTTCGGAAGCAGAGAGTGCATCTAATGAAGCATCCGCTCCTGAGCCAACTGCCGCACCTGCAGAGAGTGCCAAAGCACCAAGCACAAGCAGCATCCAGAATATTTTGGTACCTGACATTGGTGGTGACGATGGTGTCACCGTTATCGAAGTCAGTGTCAATGTTGGTGATCAGATTGAAGTTGACGACACCCTGATTACTCTTGAATCTGATAAGGCCTCAATGGAGATCCCAGCTACCCTAGCTGGTGAAGTCGTGGCAGTCAGGGTTAAGGTTGACGACAAGGTAAGCGAAGGCGATTTGATTGTTGAGGTAAAAGCTGCAGATGGCGGTGTCGATGCACCTACAGATGCTAAAGCTAGCCCTGCACCAAGTCCAGCCCCGGCCCCAGCTGCTCCGGCAGTGGCGCAACCAAGCCCCAACCAGATCAGCACCCCAACCTATGTTGGCTCGGTAAACGACGACAACCTGCCAAGCAAAGCTGTGCATGCAGGCCCTGCAGTGCGAATGCTGGCTCGTGAGTTCGGTGTCGACCTAGCTGTGGTACCTGGCACTGGTCCTAAGGGTCGTATCCTTAAACAAGACGTTGCTAACTATGTCAAAGCCCGTCTGCGTGCACCTGTACAGGCCACCGCTGGCGCTGGCATCCCAAGCATTCCAGACCAAGACTTCAGCAAGTTTGGTAATGTGGAAGTGAAGGAAATGTCACGCATTCAGCAGTTGACGGCGCAGAACATGACCCGCAACTGGCTGAACATTCCGCATGTCACCCAGTTCGATGAGGCCGATGTCACAGAGCTGGAAGCCTTCCGCGCCTCGCTTAAAGCCGAAGCCGAAAAGCGTGGCACCAAGCTGTCGCCACTGGCCTTCATCGTTAAGGCCTGTGCTGCCGCTCTGGTAGAACTGCCTAACTTCAATGTTTCCTTGCTAAGCAATGGCAAAGAACTGGTGCAGAAGCACTATGTCAACATTGGTGTGGCGGTGGATTCGCCCAACGGCTTAATGGTACCTGTGATCCGTGATGCTGATAAAAAGTCAGTATGGCAAATTGCTGAAGAAATCATTGAACTGGCAGGCAAAGCGCGTAAGGGTCAACTCAAGGCAGCCGACATGCAAGGCGGCTGCTTTACCATCTCTAGCCTTGGTGGCATTGGTGGTACTGCTTTCACTCCTATTGTCAATGCTCCTGAAGTGGCGATCTTGGGTGTGTCCAAGAGCCAAGTCAAGCCAGTATGGAATGGCAAGGAATTCGTTCCTCGCACCATGCTGCCGCTGAGCCTGTCTTACGATCACCGCGCCATCAATGGTGCTGATGGTGCCAAATTCACCAATTTCTTGGTGGCGGTACTGAGTGATTTGCGTCGCCTAGTGCTCTAATACTGACCTGACATCAGTGATTGCGGTTTTTGCCTCAGTCACCAATCAATTAACAAAGCCAGTCCTAGACTGGCTTTGTTTTTATAGCCCAACCAATCACTCGTTAAAACTTAATTACCAGATACAGGGGCTTCAACACCATGACGTTCAAAGATTGTAATAATTTCACCCGATAACCGCATAGAATCAATTACCGCTCGTAGTTCGTCTATATAGCCATGGTTTTCAGAACTGCGAGGCACACTAAAGAATCGACCATTCAATGTAACCTCACGGTATGGAACTTCAACCAATGCTGAGCCTTGTTTAAATGATTCCATACCATGCAGTTCAGAAGTGACCGCAAGGTCGATGCGCCCAGCTTTAAGCATTTGAATAATCTGCTCTGAGTTGGTCACATAGTTGATCGAGAGATCATCCATTAGGGCATTAAATTGCTCAGAATAAAAGCTGCCACGCAATGCTCCTATGCTGATTCCCTTAAGGTCATCAACACTGGCTACCACAAGGGGATTATCTGCACGCTTGAAAAAATAAAGCACACGTTCATTAAAACCTAACAGAATAGGATCGAGAAACTTTTCTCTTTCTTCATCCATAGAATGCAGGGGGATTAGGTCAACTTCGCCTTCCCTTGCAACCGTGATTGTTCGAGCCCAGGGCACATCCATCCAAACCACTTGATGCCCCAGCTTCTCAATAGCAAGAGAAATTACATCTGCCCCAGGCCCTGAGCACCCACCGGGCTCAACAACAATGAGGGGCGCGCGATCACGGCAATGGCCTAGCCATATCGTGTTAGCCATGGCTAGAGAACCGAGTAATGAAAGACTTAACACCAAGGATACTGTTTTAGTAATCAATGACAGTTTTATGACATACTCCAAGTTGACTGTTTTATTAACATAATTCCAAATCCTGATTTGGTCAAAGTTCGAACAAAAAAAATTCAAAGTTAACTGCTTTGCCCAGAAGAGCAAGATGAGCAATCAAAATTTGCATGTTCAGGTCTTACAGCCTAGCTCATGGCTGAGGAAATGATTGCTCTGCAGTGGCAATACTGACAAGATGAATACCACCATTAGCCGAAGGAAACCCCATGAATAGTCTTGCACAACTGGCGCAGTACACCGACATCGTTGCCGACACCGGCGACCTAAAAGCCATCCAACAATTACAGCCTTTGGACGCCACCACCAATCCCTCGCTGATTCTCAAAGCAGTGCAAAACGGGGCTAACCCTGAACTGCTGACCCGAGCGCGTCAATGGCAGGCAAAGACTGGTTATCCCTTGGTGGACTGTTTACTGGTCAGTTTTGGCCTAGCGATCAAAGAATTGATTCCTGGCTATGTCAGCACCGAAGCCGACCCAAGCCTGTCCTTTGATAGCCAAGCCACGGTCAATCAAGCTCGACGACTGATTGAACTCTATAAACAGCAGGGCATCAGTAAAGACAAGGTATTGATTAAAATTGCTGGCACCTGGCAGGGCATCCAAGCCGCCAAACAATTAGAGATGGAAGGCATTGGTTGTAACATCACTCTGATCTTTAATCTGGTGCAGGCTCGGGCTGCTGCTCAGGCCAAGGCAACCCTGATTTCGCCCTTCGTTGGCCGAATTCTTGATTGGTACAAAACCCAGCAACCTGATACAGATTTCACCGGGCTAAACGATCCTGGCGTACAATCGGTGCGTCAGATTTACCAATTTTATCGCCAGCATGGCTACCCAACCATCGTCATGGGTGCCAGCTTCCGTAACAGCGAACAGATACGCTTATTGGCCGGTTGCGACAAACTGACCATCAGCCCTGCCCTGTTAACCGAACTGAAAGACAGCCAAATTCCTGTCCCTCGCCAACTGCAAGCCGACAACACTGCAGTTGGCAGCAGTGATCCGAGCCTATCACAAGCGCAATTTGAACTGGAGCTTTGCTTGGATGCCATGGCCAGCTTTAAACTGAATGAGGGGATTCGCTTGTTTGTTGCTGATCAGCAAAGGCTACTGGCTTTGTTGGAGAGTCAGGCATGAAATCTGGCCTTGAGCGCCAATTAGAGCAGCTGTTTGAACTGTTGAACCAACGGCTGCTGCTGGCTCAGTCCAGCCTTGCTCAGTGCGCCATGACTAAGCCTAGCTGGCAAAAACCATTCACCCTTAGCAGCGCTCTGGCGGATCTTTGGTATCAAACGGGTCAGGACGGGCGCAGCACTCGTAACTATTATGGCATGGTACAGCTGGACTCGGATCAACTGCAACTTGCCTTGGCCATCAATCAAGCCAAAACCGAATTGCACCAAAGCATTTTGGCGCTCAAACAGCATTATCCCAAGCAAAGCAAATGGCCTGAATTGCTCAGGCAGCGATTGCCCTGCGTTAATGGGCCGCTGGCCAATGTGGGGCTGGCTCGCTTGCACCTCAAACAGTTGCTGCGCTTAATGCCCATTGTCGAGCAACCCTTGGCCAAGGTTCAATTAAGCTGGTACAGCTCTGGCCGTTCCATCAAAAAGCTAAGCTACCAACAGGCTTTGGCTATGGTTGAAGCCTTGGCCGATGATAGGCCGCAAAAAGCACGCTATTTGCAGCAACTGGCTGCCCTGCCCCCTGGCACGCCCTTGGCTCGGGTGCAAAATCAAGCCCCCTTGTTGCGCGCCAATCTGTTTTACCTTGATGGCAGCCGTGAGGCTCGCAATCTGAGCTTGCCGCTGGCCGTTGTCCATCAGCCAATCAACGGCATTGCCTTTCGCTACCCTGAAAGCGCATCCGCGCCTGAGCGCACGCGCGCCAAGCGCAGCGATTTGCGCATCAGCGAAGAGGCATACATTGAAGAATTGCGTTTGCACCTCTATCTGAATTAGCGTCTTTTGCTGGCCTCGTACTGCTAAACACCGGTCATCCAGCCTACACTCAAGTCATCCTGCGCGCAGCGAAGGCTAGCCAGAGGCCATAAGGCAGCAACCGTAACAGGGCGGCGCAGCCCAAGAAATGATGTGCAATTTTAGGAAAACCAGATCCTACAACGACACTCAGGATGATTAGTGAAATGCAGAAAACAGCAAAGACAAAAAAACAGGCAAAAGCCTGTTAATGAAGTGGCACGCCCGGAGAGATTCGAACTCCCGACCAATTGGTTCGAAGCCAACTACTCTATCCAGCTGAGCTACGGGCGCGCAATCTGATTACCTCAGATGCAGACATTCTAGGCAGTAAAAGGCAGCTTGTCCAGCGCTAAATAGTTGATTTACAACTAAAAGAGCATCACTACTAGCAAAAAAGTTCACCAAGACCTAGGCGGCATTAATCGCGAAAGTTTTCAAATTGCAGAGGTAAATCCAGCTCCATTTTTTTCAGCACCGCTATGCATTCCTGCAAGTCGTCGCGCTTTTTACCAGTTACACGGATTTTCTCGCCCTGAATACTGGCCTGTACCTTAAGCTTCTTATCCTTAATCTCTTTAATCATTTTCTTGGCAGTCGGTTGGTCAATACCCTGTTTAAAGGTTAGGTTGAGACTAAAGGTTTTACCGCTATGTATCGGTTGATCTTCACAGTCAGCCCAAGCACCGTTTACACCACGCTTGGCACAGGCTGCATAGAAAAGTTCCTGTAATTGACGAACCTGAAAATCAGATTCAGTTTTCAAGGTTACAGTTAGATCTTTTAGCTCTACACTGGCCGCAACGCCACGGAAGTCAAAACGACTACTAAGTTCACGTTGTGCATTGTCAACGGCATTTTTTAATTCCACAGCATCCACTTCGGATGCCACATCAAATGAAGGCATTGTTACTCCTAGGTTATTTTTTACTACCGCCCATACAGGCGGGCGAATCTGGACTATTACCCTGCCACTCATCAGGGCTATAGAGATGCATGGCCAAGGCATGCAAGCCACTGTCTAGCTCGTTTTGCAGCAGGGCATAAACACGCTGATGGCGCTTAACTGGGCTAAGACCACTGAATTCCCGCGCTACAATCACCAACTTAAAATGTGTTTCGGAGTTAGGCGGGACGTTATGACCATGGCTTTCGTTCAAAACGTCTAAATGAAGAGGCGAAAGTTGTTGTAACTGTTGCTCTATGCGTTGTTGTCGAGTCATTTTTCACCCAATTGCTTTAGTTTTAATCCAGGCTTGTTGCAGTAATAAAGCATCTGGCCCTGCACGATGATAGGCTGAATCTTGTTGACTGCGTAGTTTGTCCTTAACCCTATGCCAGTGAGTCAGCTGTTGCTCTGAAAGGATAGCGGCAAGGCTTTCTAGGCGAAAAGCCTGGCGTCTTTCTGCATGATAAAATAGTAAGGCAAGCCAGGTACTGTCAAAGCCCCAGCCGTCGGTGTAGGCGATTCGGCCTTCCAATAATCGATTAAGTGCTTCTGCTACTTCCCTGATCGGACTGCCTTGGCTAACCAATAATTCACGCTCCAAGCCATGCATGGATTCGGCCTCAGCACTCCAGTGTGTCCAATCTGCTTGTGGGCGCACCAACCATGAGTGAACACTCCCGTCTTCAAGAACTACGCCAATTTCAATAGGGTAACTGCCCTTTCCAAAACCAGAGGCTTCAATGTCCAGCATGATGGGGTGCTGCTCAAGCATCCTGCACTAATCCTATGATTGATTGTAATTCAATTATAGTGACTTTTGCTTGTAGATAATAGCTGACTTAAGAGTTAGACACTGGCATAGATGCATGCTAGCTGCTGTAATATTTAAAAAAGGGCCTAAGGCCCCTTTTTACATTCTTTGCTTTAAGGATATAGGCTTAAGCTTTAGCCACAACTTCTTCAACCAAAATTGGCTGTGCGCTATCCGCTTCAACTTCTTGAACACACTCTTTGTGCAACCCCTTTAAGGTAAACACCATTAAGGTGGCTAGAGCCAAGGATACCGCACAAATATAAAAGGCGATATTGGCTGCCTGGCCAGGTAGGGCATCATACATCAGGCCAAAAATTGGCGCTGCTGTTAACCCAGCCGTAGCCCAGCCTGTAAGAACCAAACCATGCATGGCCGACATTCGCTTAGATCCATACATATCGCTGATCAATGCCGGAATGGTACCAAAGCCACCGCCATAGGTTGAAATGGCAAAGATGATGACCAGAGTGAACAGGAAGGGAGAAGTAATACCTGGCAATAATAAATAGCTTAGCGAAGCAGTGCCCATAAACAACATAAAGGTATTTACTCTACCTAAATAGTCTGAAAGCCCAGCCCAGAATAAGCGACCAACACTGTTACCAATGGAAGCCCAAGCGATCAGGGTCGCACCTGCCGCCGCCATGGCAGCAGCTGACATACCAGGGTTGGCAGCACGCTGTAAATCCTGCATTAATGGTGACAGTAGGCTTATAATGCCAAGGCCAGCAACACTGTATAGGAAGCACACTGACCACAGCCGCACCCGAACACTCAAGCCATGCTCCATGATCTCGCCTTTGGTTTTTTTATGGTTTTTACTTTTAACGCCTGATGGGCTATATATAAAATTACAAGCAATAAACATGATAACGGTATAAAATATGGCAATAATAAAGAATACCAAAGGCAGATTGTCGCTGGCTAGGCTCATGGCGATGGGACCAAAGACCTTGCTCATGAACAGCGCGCCCAAGCCAAAGCCCATAACAATCATGCCCGTTGCCAAGCCCTTTTTGTCAGGAAACCAGCCTGAAACAGTGGAGACGGCAGTTACATAGCCAGTACCCAAGCCAATCCCGCCAATCACACCATAGCCAACCAGCAACACAATGTAACTTAACCAGTTTATCCAAGGGGTTTCTACTGGCCCTAGCACACCACCGCCTAAAAACAGGCCAAATGCAGCCAGGAAATTCCCTGCAATAAAAAATTTCGCGGAGCGTTTCATCAGGTGTCGCCCACCAAGCTTTGAAACATAGGGGCCAGTGTAGAGTGCAACGAAGCCAAGGCCTGCCACGGCCAAACTAAAAATCAAGCCTGTTTGAAAGTTGCTCCAACCATAGGCCTCCTGCAGAGGTCTGGTGAAGAAACTCCAAGCGTAAACCGAGCCAAGACTGGCTAAGAGAGCAACGCCGGAAAGAAGAATGATCCAACGGTTTGCTGGATTGCTGGGTTCGGTAAAGCTTTGCTTACCACCTTCTGAGAACTCCGCCATAGAACTTACCTTTGTTTGTATTAAAAAGCAGATGATTCAATGTGGCCAACTCTTAATAAGTCAATCACAAGCATCAATTAGCCAAAGGATAAGATAAGTCCTAAACCTTGGATTGCCACAGATCAAACAAGAGTTCGATTATTCAAAAAAATTTACCAATTGTTACTGTACCCATGCTGCTGCCAGTGCCGAACAAAGGCAGAACGACTGATTTCACCTTGGATGGTCAGTTCAGGCATAAGCTGGCCAGAGTCATCAAAGAACAGTAAGGCAGGCGGACCAAATAGTGACTCTTGCGTCAACCATTGCTGTTGCTGCGAAGTATTGTCGGTAATATCCAGCGCCAACCATTTCCAATCTTGTAACAACTCTTGTATCTGCGGATTACCAAAAAGATCACGATTCATAACGCGACAGGAAACGCACCAATCGGCAGTGACAAAAAGAACACTGGCTTGGCCTTGAGACAGCCAGTGATTCAGTTGTTCTGGTTCAGAGGTTGAACGAAACTCCTGTATGGGCTCGGGCGAGGCAATCATGGGCCTGCGCCAATCACTATTTCCCATATAGCCACCCAGAATTAAGGCCAAAGCATAGCTCATTAGCAACGCTAGGAGCCACAAAAAGAAAAATCGTGCTGAACTCTGCCAACGCCACAACCAATAAGCCAAGTAAAAGACCACTGCCAACAAGGCAGCGCCGTATAACCAAAGCAACACGGGACCTGCAACCAGACGGCTAACTAACCACAGAGCGAGCAAGATTAACATAGCTGCAAGAACTTCTTTACTGCGCTCTAACCAAGGGCCTGATTTTGGCAGCCAGTGCGCGCCACCCTGAGCCACCAGAAGCAAGGGTGTTCCCATACCTAAGCCTAAGAATAACAGTAACCAAAAACCTAACCAAAGATCACCATGCAGTGTGATGAATAGCATCAGGGCAGCTAAGGGCGCAGAAATACAGGGCGACACAATTAAGGCTGACAGCACCCCCATGCTGGCCACGCCTAAATAATGCCCCCCCCTAGGCTTGGCTTGTAACTGAGTCAACCATTGCTGAAAGCCTGCGGGCATGGGCAGTTTTAACCAACCCAGGGTAACCATGGCCAAGAAAACTAATAGCATAGCCAATGCGACCAGCACTTCGGACCTTTGCATCATAGCGGTGAGGTTAGCACTGGCACCAAGACTGGCCAGCAATAGTCCCAGCACAGCATAAGTAAGAGCCATGGGTATGACAAAGCTCAGGCTTAAAGCGAAGGTTCTGCCTCTGGTTCGCTGCTGCCCCCCCATAACAATGGCTGACAGAATCGGCACCATGGGTAGCACACAGGGGGTAAAGGTAAGTGCAAGGCCAAGGGCAAAAAACAGCATTAGGGCTTGCCATGTTTGGATCTGCTGTAAAAAACCCAGCAAACCACTGCTGGTGGTCAGATTGCTGTTTAAACCACTGGCATTCATTCTTGAATCACTGCTGGCGTTAGCTTTAGCGTCCTCTTGTTGATTGACAGCAGAGTCCGAAGACTTCTCTCCAAGGCCAGCATGAGCAAAGGGCTCTACTAAATTTTCTGGCAAGTCTGTACTCGCAGTTGCCAGAACAATCAAGGGAACACGCTGTGGTGGATAACATAAACCAGCCTCTGCACAGCCCTGATAATGCAGGGTTAACTCAGAAAGCCCTTGAGTGGCAACAGGAATAGCTAAATTTAATTGCTGATAAAAAACAGCTAATTCTTCTTTGAAAAAGGGATCAAAGGTCCACTCTGGTTGTTGTTGCCAGGTTAGATCGCCCAAAACCACTGCCTCAGGACCTTCAACCCTAAGGCTTTTTTGATATAGGTAGTGCCCGGGCTTTATGTCAATGTCTATCAGTAACCAATTCTGATCCTGCTGACTGCGAATGTTAAAAGCTTGATCTACTGGCAAAAACTGAGCCCAACTCCAAGAAGAGATCATCATAAACAACAAAAGAAGGAGTGGACGCACAGGCAACCTCAAGAGCTAATCACTAACAAGCCTATAATTATGCCATAAGCTTGACCAGCAATGGGGTAACTAACCAATTGGTGAACCAGTCTCACCCAAGCTCAGTACTCGCATAGCAGAGTCAAATTTGCCATACTGCCCTGCTTATCTAGAGGAGCGCCCATGAGTATTGTTAGCATCCAAGGCCTTACCAAAGAGTATCAAAATGGCTTTCGAGCCCTAAAAGGAATCAATCTGGAAATAAAGCAGGGTGAGATTTTTGCCCTGCTAGGCCCTAATGGTGCAGGGAAAACCAGTTTAATATCCATCATTTGCGGCCTTGTTAACGCCAGTGCAGGCAAAGTACTGGTCAATGGACTGGATAATGTTAGTCAGTACCGTGCTGCTAGGCAATTGATTGGCTTAGTACCTCAGGAGTTAAGTACAGATAACTTTGAAACCGTTTGGGCAACAGTAAGCTTTAGCCGAGGTTTATTTGGTCTGGCAGCAAACAAAGCAAAGGTCGAAAATATATTACGCCAGCTCTCGCTTTGGGATAAAAAAGACAACAAAATCATCCAGCTTTCTGGCGGCATGAAGCGCCGAGTTATGATTGCCAAGGCTCTTGCTCATGAACCCAGAATCCTATTCCTTGACGAACCAACTGCAGGCGTTGATGTCGAGCTTAGACGCGACATGTGGCAACTGGTGCATGAATTACGAAAACAGGGAGTCACCATTATTTTGACCACTCACTATATCGAAGAGGCCGAGCAAATGGCTGACCGTATCGGAGTGATTCAAAATGGTAAACTTATTCTAGTGGATGAAAAGCAGCAGTTGATGCAGCGACTGGGGCGAAAAAGCCTAACCATTAGGCTACAGTCTCCCTTGCAGCAATTACCCGAGGCTTTAACTGAGCTTGGGCTAGAACTGCAGGACCAAGGACTGGTGCTAACTAGGACCCTTGAGGCAAATGACAAGAGCCTACTGCCAGAAATCCTCCAAGCACTGCAACAGCAACAGTTAGCCATTGCTGATTTACATACAGATGAAAGTTCACTGGAAGATATCTTTGTCGACCTGGTAAGGCAGGAGCAATTAGCATGAATGTTTATTCTATTTTTGCCATTTATCGCTTTGAAATGGCGCGAATGTGGCGTACAAAGTTCCAGAGTTTGTTAACTCCGGTGATTTCTGCCTCTCTCTATTTCATTGTCTTTGGTGCTGCTATTGGCAGCAATATGGCTGACATCAATGGTGTCAGTTATGGAGCCTTTATTGTTCCTGGCCTGATCATGCTTACCCTGCTCACCCAAAGCATCGCCAATGCATCCTTTGGCATTTTCTTTCCAAAGTTCAGCGGTACCATTTATGAAGTCTTGTCTGCGCCCATATCATACTGGGAAATCGTCATTGCTTATGTAGGTGCTGCTGCCAGTAAATCTGTGATTATCGGCCTGATAATTCTGCTAACCTCCTTTGCTTTTGTTGATTATCAAATACAACATCCCCTGATCATGATTGGTTTTTTGATGCTGATTGCCATCACCTTCAGTCTGATGGGCTTTGTGATTGGTATCTGGGCTGAAGGCTTTGAGAAGTTACAAATTATACCCATGATGGTGGTTACACCCTTGATTTTCCTAGGGGGTACTTTCTATTCCTTAAGCATGCTACCACCATTTTGGCAGAGCCTGAGCCTTTTTAATCCTGTGGTTTATCTAGTCAGCGGCTTTCGCTGGAGTTTTTTTGGCGAAGCCGATATTCATATTGCCATTAGCCTAGCCATGACACTCGTTTTTTTGGCACTCTTTATGACTCTTACAGCCCTAATCTTTAAAACTGGCTATAAATTAAAACCATAGCAACCCAAGCAAGGCCCATATCAAGCAGGAATGACAATGTTCAAGGTACAAGATCGCCGCCCAAGCAAGGCCATAAAATGGCAACGAGTCGCAGGCACTGACCTGATCCCCATGTGGGTCGCCGATATGGATCTGGCCACCGCGCCAGTGGTCAGCCAAGCACTGGCAGAGCGAACCCAGCACCCAGTTTATGGCTACACCCATCCCTGGCCAAGCCTGAATCAGGCAGTGGTCAACTGGTGCCAAGCACGCTATCAGTGGGCCATTGAAGCCGACTGGATCCTTTGGCAGCCCGGTGTGGTACCTAGCATCAACATGCTGCTGCAAAGCTTTACCCGAGGCGGACGAGTGCTGGTGCAAACACCAAACTACCCGCCCTTACTTAACTGCGCCCGCTTACGCGGCTGCGAACCCAGGTATCTTGAAACCCTTTGGCTGGGTGACCGTTGGGGCTGGGATTGGCAGCTGTTAACCAACGAGCTTGCCCATCCGGATTGCCAAGTGATGATTCTTTGCAACCCCATGAACCCTCAGGGTGAACTGCTTGGTCAGGCGGATCTGGCGCGGCTAGCCGAGCTATGTGCTGAGCATCAGGTACTACTGATCAGTGATGAAATCCATTGTGACCTGATCCTTGACGGTCAAGGCCATGTGCCCGCTGGCAGCCTACCGCTGCTGCAGGATCGCAGCATAACCCTAATGGCAGCCAGCAAGAGCTTTAATGTGGCCGGCCTTGGCTGCTCCTTTGCCATCATCCCCAACCCTGAACTGCGCCAGCAGTATCGCAACAGCAGTCAGGACTTATTGCCCTACCCCAACCTGATGGGCCTGCTAGCGGCCGAAGCAGCCTTTAGCGCCGAAGGCTGGCAATGGCTGGTGCAATTGCAGCAATTCCTGCGTGGCAATCAACAGTTAGTGAGCCAATGCATTAAACAGCTGCCTGGCTTGGATTACCAACCCAGGGCCGCGACCTTCTTGGCTTGGATCACCAGTGAACTGCCACCAGGCCTGCTGCAACAAGAGTTCATCAAGGCCGGCATCCTTACCAGCCCCGGGCAAGACTTTGGTCAAGCGCAGCACGCCAGGCTAAACTTTGGCACCGATCGCGCCACTCTTGAACGGGCGTTGGCGCTCTTTAGTCAACACTGGCTAAAGCATTGTTGCTAGCCAGTTAGACTCCATTAGCAGGATACCCCGCCCCATGAGCAGCCTTAACAGCCAATTTTGCCATCATCACCTAAGATTACTCTATTTCAAGGAACCACAGATTCTGATCCCTTCCCTTGGGCTGCCAAAGTTGGATTCAGGGAATCAACAGCAATGGCCAACACAGCTGTTAGAGTCTGTGCACAATGCGCAGCGCAAGCTGGCATTTGAATGGCGGATCAACGAGATACGGATGACCCAGCAAGGCGCCGAAGCGCCAGAAGGCCTCAGCAGCACGCTGCTGCTGCTGGATAATGGCCAATACCTGCTGCAGCTGAATCTACCCCAGCCCGAACAGGCTTTAGACTGCTATGCCTTGATCATGCTGTTACCGGCAAAGGTTGAGGACGCATATAGGCCTCAGTATTGGTTGCTGGAAGCCGGTCAAAGCGAGTATCAAGGGCCACTACAGCATTATCTTTGTGCTTGGGAGCAAGACAGGCATCGGCTAATCAATCTCGAGGGCCCAGAGCCTGATGATTTAGCCACAGTTATGTGCCAGATCCTAGGTCTAAGCATCGTCCATCAAGCCAGCTCATGGACTCCATTACCTGTTAAAAAAATTGACCCCAACAGCCAAGCCATCAAAAAACTGCACGATCGGCTGTTTGGTGATTTTCTTGCCGAACAACAAACCAAGGATCCTTAGTCGCTGGTTAGGGCTGCAATCATCCTCTAGTTTCTCGCACTTACCGCGCGCCGTCGCAGGATCTCTCTAACCTTCCGGGCTGCGCCGCACTGCTGCGGTTGCAGGACTAGCTGGAGTTTAATATCTAGTACTTATTGAACGTGCGACATAACCAGCCCAAGGCGCGGCCTGGGAACTGGGATCGAGGGGTGTCGGCGGCCAGGGATGGACGCCGTCAAGCGGTCAGGACGACGAATAGCGTCCCCGAGAGCCCAGTTACCAGACCAGTGCCTGGGCGGGGCACGGCAGTCCTGTGCCTGCTCAGAAGCACCAACCACTAACCACTGGCATAACGCGCAATTAGGTTTTTAACCGGTGTCAGGCCATTCAGCAGGCTCAGGGCCTGGGTGCGAGCCAACTTAATGGGCGACAACTCATTGCTAAAACCGTAATAACAGAGATCCATGGCCGACATCATCAGCTGATTTTGCGGCCAGCGCCTAAGCTGATACTGCCACAGCCTAGAGGTATCCAGGTGCCCCAAGGGGTTAAGGATCAACTCCAACAAGGCCTGAGCATCGGCAAAGCCAAGGTTAACTCCCTGCCCAGCCAAGGGGTTAATGGCATGGGCCGCATCACCGACCAACACCACCTGCCCTTTGGCATAGCGATGGGCGTGCAAACGCTGCAGCGGAAACCAAGCCCGAGCCAAGCAGCTAGCCCCAGCCAAACTTTGCGCCCGCTTGGGAAAGGCCTGCTGCAATTCAGGCAAAAGCGCCTCAGGCTCTAGCTGGGCAAGCTGGCGAATCCTGTCCTGCTGGTCGTACCAAACCAAGGAGGCAAAGGCACCGGGCAAAGGCAAAAAGGCTCTGGGACCCGTGGGGTAAAATTGCTGCCAAGTGATGTCTTGCTGACTGTAGGGAGTGTGAATCATGGCAACCAAACAGGCCTGCTGATACTGACTCTGGTGCGCACCAATGCCAGCCAGCTGGCGCACCGAGGAATTAGCACCATCGGCAGCAATCAACAGATCCGGCTGCATGCGGCCACCACCGCTAAGCTCAAGGGTTAACCTTGGCTGCTGCCAGAGCGACTTGATCTGCTGATCACTAATGACCCGAACATTGGCATCAAACCCCTGCCACAGTGCCAACTGCAACAGCGAATTTTCAACAATGTGACCCAGATGTGATTGATTGAGGTCGCGCGCGGCAAAGTGCAATTGATGCTGCTCTTCCCCTACCTGTAAATGGCGATAGGGGCAAAGGCGCATTTGCTCAAGCCGTTGCCAAGCGCCCAATGAGCGCAGCCAGGTTTCCGATCCGAGATGAATGGACGACACACGGAGATCCAAGGCTTGATTCGGCTGATACTCTTGCGGAGGGCGCGACTCAAACAACACCACCTCATGACCCGCCTGAGACAGGGCCAAAGCCAGGCTGGCTCCGACCATGCCGCCACCATTGATCACGATCTGTGCTTGCTGCATGCCCACCTCCAGCAATGGTTAATTCACTTCAGCATTCGTACAGCATATAAAATGCCAACAATCTGGACATACTGTAGCAAACTTTAACACCAAGCTTGAGCCTTATCTTCAGGCGACAGGCATAAAAAAACCACCTAGGCTTAGCCGTAAGTGGTTAATTTATGGAGTAATTTTGGTCGGGTATGCAGGATTTGAACCTGCGACCCTCGCCACCCCATGACGATGCGCTACCAGGCTGCGCTAATACCCGAACGCTTGCTATGATATACAAAGTTTCAGATAAATCAACAGCTTAGCGAAGATATATCCGCAAACAGGGGGGTTATTGCACAAACACTCCCCCCTAAAGGTCAAAAATCAGTGCAAGGACTCGCCTGCCAGGCCAATGGACTCCAATTGATGCTCAGGATCGGCATAGGTTTCGACCTGCACCTTGAGCTTTTGCCCAGGGCGGAAAGTCACCACTCGACGCGGAGCAATGGGGATTTCTTCCCCTGTTTTGGGATTACGCCCCGGACGCTGACGCTTGTCACGCAGGTCAAAATTGCCGAAACCCGACAGCTTCACCTGCTCATTTTGGGTTAGGGCTTCGCGAATCTCTTCGAAAAACAGCTCGACCAACTCTTTGGCTTCACGCTTGTTGAGCTGCAATTCAAGATGCAGGTTCTCAATGATTTCCGACTTGGTTAAGGCCATGCAAAGTCCTCCTGTGCAGAAGTTAACCAATTTAGCCATTGTAGCCCTAGTTGATTATAAATTGCCAGCAAATCAATGGCTTAGTGATACTTTTTTAATCAACCTAGCCTAGGCTTTGGCCATGACAGCCAGATGACAGGCCAACAGCCAGGCATAAAAAAACCGAGCCTGAGCTCGGTTGATAGGCTAACTGGCCCAGTATAGGACTGAGCCAAAACCACTACTGACGCAGCTTGGCCTGACATTGCTGCTCAGCTGCCTGCAGAATGTTGGCAACCCAGGCATTGATCTCATCATCGGACAGAGTACGCTCAGGATGCTGCCAGCTGATTTGGATCGCCAGACTCTTAAAGCCAGCCCCTAGTGACTCACCCTGGTACAGATCAAAGAGCTGTACTGACTGCACCAGTTCACCGGCCTGTTGGCGAATGACCGCCAGCAGATCACCTGCAGCCACGTCTGCTGGCATAACCAGAGCCAGATCTCGACTGCTGCTGGGGAAGCGTGACAGGCTCTGATGCTGTGGCAAAACCTTATTAGCCAACAGGCTCAGGTTGAGCTCAAACACAAAGACCGGGCCCTTAAGGTCCAGGGTTTGCAGTACCTGCGGATGCACCGCCGCCAAATAACCGATTTCTTGCCCTTGTTGGCGAATGCTGGCGCACTGACCTGGATGCATGCCTGGTTTTTGACAAGCGACAAACTCAAAGCCATTGCCAGAGCTCATGGCCAGCAAGGACTCTACATCGGCCTTAACATCAAAGAAATCGAGCTTACGGGCCTTACCCGTCCAGTGCAGAGGCTGATGATCACCCGCAGCCAAGCCGGCCAAATGCAGTTGCTGCTCAGCCAAGAAGGTTAAGCCCGTTTCTTGGATGCGAACTCGACTTTGCTGTCTGGCCTGGTTGTATTGCAAGGTCTTTAACAGTCCAGCCACCATGTTAGTGCGCATCACCGCCATTTCAGCACTGATAGGATTAAGCAGTTCGGTCACTGGGCGATCATCCACTAGGGCTTGCAGCTCTTTGGCAACAAAGCTGTAAGTGATCACTTCTTGATAACCCAAACTCAGCAAGCGATCACGCAGCTGTACTTCTGGCAGTAATTTTTCACTCTTGGCCTGCAAACGCAGCTCGGCCTTGGGCGCGGTTAAGGGCAAGCGGTTGTAGCCATAGACACGAGCCAACTCTTCGATCAGGTCTTGATAAATGGCCATGTCAAAGCGCCAGCTAGGCGCCTTAAAAGTCCAGCTTTGCTCGGCTTTGTGCAGCAGCGCAAAGCCTAGGCGCGACAAAATCTGCTCTACCAAGGATTCAGGTAGTGCCAGACCCAACACATCTTCGATCTGGCTGGCTTGCAGTTCAATTTCCGCCGCCACTGGCAAATGCGCTTGGCTGCGCACCTCAACCACTGGACCGGCCTGACCACCACAGATGGCCAACAGCAAGGCCGTCGCACGCTCCATGGCAGGCAAACAGAGCTCAGGATCAACGCCACGCTCAAAGCGATGCGAACTGTCGGTGTGCAGACCATAATGGCGTGCTTTACCCGCCAGAGTGATAGGGTCAAAAAATGCACTTTCCAAAAACACCGCCTGAGTCTCAGGGCCGATGCCAGAGTGCTCACCACCCATGACGCCAGCAATGGCCAGAGGACGGTTTTGATCAGCAATCACCAGAGTTTCTGGGCTTAGCTGTACTTCTTGGCCGTCAAGCAGTACTAAAGATTCACCGGCCGCAGCAAAGCGCACGCGAATACCGCTGCTGACCTCAGCCAGATCAAAGGCGTGCATGGGCTGACCAAGCTCCAGCATCACATAGTTGGTGACATCAACCACAGCATCAATGCTGCGAATGCCTGAGCGTTCTAGGCGCTCCACCAACCAGGCAGGGCTAGCTGCAGCCACATTCAGGCCAGTAATCACCCGACCAATGTACCTGGGGCAACCCTCTGGTGCGTCCAGCTGTACGCCAAGGGTCTGCTCCGTCTCAGCGGCCACAGGTGAACAGGCCAGCTCCAGCAGCTCGCAATCGTGCAAAGTGGACACCTCACGGGCGATACCCAGCAGGCTCAAACAGTCGCCACGGTTAGGGGTCAGATCAACATCAATGATCATGTCGTCCAGGCTGAGGTACTGTCGCAAATCCTGGCCTAGAGGCGCATTGGCGGGCAATTCCATGATGCCATCCTGATCATCACTGATGCCCAGCTCACTGCCAGAGCACAGCATGCCATGGGATTCAACGCCGCGCAGTTTGGCTTTTTTGATCTTGAAGTCACCTGGCAAAACCGCACCGATCTGCGCCATGGCCACCTTGAGGCCGGCACAGGCATTGGGTGCACCGCAGATCACCTGCCAGCTGTCTTTGCCATCGAAGACCTGACAAATTTGCAATTTGTCGGCCTGAGGGTGGCGCTCGGCACTTTGAATCTCGGCCACCACCACGCCATTGAAGGCATCGGCTACCGGGCTTAGGTCATCCACTTCCAAACCGGCCATGGACAAGGAATCGGCCAAGGCTTGGCTGCTGATCTCGGGATTAACAAAGGTTCTTAACCACTGTTCACTGAATTTCATTCGCTTCTCCTGCTGCGATTAAGCGAACTGACGCAAAAAGCGCAGGTCATTTTCAAAGAATAAACGCAAATCTTGTACGCCATAACGCAGCATGGTTAGACGCTCAACACCCATACCAAAGGCAAAGCCAGAGTATTTTTCCGGGTCAACACCCGCTGCTTGCAACACCTTAGGGTGAACCATGCCGCAACCCAAGACCTCAAGCCAAGCTTTTTTGCCATTAGGCAGCACCCGCATCACATCCACCTCGGCGCTGGGCTCAGTGAAGGGGAAGTAAGACGGGCGAAAACGCACCTCAACCTTCTCTTCAAAAAAGACTTCCAAGAAGCGCACTAAGGTGCCTTGCAGATCGGCAAAGCTGACTTTTTCATCAATGAATAAGCCTTCCACCTGGTGAAACATGGGGGAGTGTGTCATGTCGTAATCATTACGATAAACTCGACCGGGGGCCACGATTTTAAAGGGCGGCTGACCGGCCTCCATGGTACGAATTTGCACCGGAGAGGTGTGGGTGCGCAACAGGTGTCCATCACCAAAATAAAAGGTATCGTGCATGGCACGAGCCGGATGATGCGAGGGAATGTTTAGTGCTTCGAAATTATGAAAATCGTCTTCGATCTCAGGGCCTGAGGCCACCTGATAGCCAATGGCACTGAAAAAGTCCACCACTCGCTCCATGCACAGGGACACAGGGTGACGACCGCCCATGTCCATGCCACGTCCTGGTAAACTGACGTCCAGGGACTCACTGGCCAGCTTGGCGTTCATGGCCTGCTCATTAAAGGCCTGTAAGCGCGCCTCTAACTGCGAACTAACCTGCTCTTTGGCTTGGTTGATAAGCGCTCCCATGGCAGGGCGCTCTTCGGCAGACAGCTTACCTAGGGTTTTCATTAGGGCAGTTAATTGGCCTTTTTTACCCAGATACTCCAGGCGCACCTGTTCCAGCTCAGCAGGGTTAGCCGCCTGAGCCACTGCGGCCAGGGCTTGCTGAGATATTTGATTGATTTCACTCATGTTTTTGCTTCCCGACAGTCAATGCGGCTAGCCTACCAGCCTGGCGCTCGTTTGGGGAGTCTTTGACCAGGTGTGGCGGAATAAAAAAGCACAAAAAAAGGGAGCCAGGCCCCCTTTTTAAATGCAGCACAGGGCTAATTAAGCCAAGGACGCCTTTGCTTTGGCAACCAAAGCAGCGAAGGTTGCCTTGTCAAATACAGCCAAGTCAGCCAATACCTTACGGTCGATTTCAACATTGGCTTTTTTCAGGCCAGCGATGAAACGGCTGTAAGACAGTTCGTGTTGACGAGCACCCGCGTTGATACGAGCGATCCACAGCGCACGGAACTGACGCTTTCTTTGACGACGGTCACGGTAAGCGTACTGACCCGCTTTGATGACGGCTTGCTTAGCTACGCGAAATACGCGGCTGCGAGCGCCATAGTAACCTTTAGCCTGGGCTAATACTTTTTTGTGACGACGGCGTGCGATAACGCCTCTTTTTACACGAGCCATAATTCTCTCCGATAAATTCTAATTAAGCGTAAGGCAACATGCGAAACACTGAAGGCAGGTCACTGGCAGCAATTTGCTGAGTGCCGCGCAACTGACGCTTACGCTTGGTGCTTTTCTTAGTCAGAATGTGGCTACGGAAAGATTGCTTGTGCTTAAAGCCGTTACCAGTGCGCTTAAAACGCTTCTTGGCACCGCTGACACTTTTCATCTTTGGCATTGTCTGGATCTCCAGTTAGTTCATTAAGACCGCTTCGCAACCACAGGGGCGCTAACGGTTGCCAATCGAACCCAGCGAACTGGGTTACTTCTTCTTAACAGGGGCAAGCACCATAACCATCTGACGCCCTTCCATTTTCGGGCGCTGTTCGACCTGGGCATACTCCTGCAAGTCTGCTTCTAGGCGATCAAGCAATTGACGACCAATGTCTTGGTGCGCCATCTCTCTGCCACGGAACCTAAGGGTTACCTTGGTCTTATCGCCTTCCTCAAGAAACTCAATCAGCTTCTTAAGCTTGATATTGTAATCGCCCACATCGGTATTTGGGCGAAACTTGATCTCTTTGGTTTGGATCTGTGTTTGTTTCTTTTTAGCTATGGCCTTGGCTTTTTTCTCTTCATAGAGCTTTTTACCATAATCCATGATCTTACAAACAATGGGATCCGCATCCGAAATCTGTACCAAATCGAGACCGGCTTCTTCCGCCTTTTGCAAGGCCTCGCTCAGCGAGACTACGCCAGCTTGCTCTCCATCCGCTAAAATCAGCCGTACTTCTTTGGCTCTGATTTCGTCGTTAATCGCGTTCCTGTTACCTGGTGCACCGCGGCGTTTAGTTGGACTCTTAATAGCCAGTCTCCTATGTTGGTTGTTGTTACTGTTGGCCTTTGCTGTTTATTTCTTGTTGCAGCTTAGCCAACAGGTCATCAATACTCATTATACCCAGATCCTCACCCTTGCGCGTACGCACGGCAACCTGATGGCTGTCTTTCTCTTTGTCGCCAACCACCAACAGGTAAGGAATCTTTTGCAAAGTATGCTCACGGATTTTAAAGCCGATCTTCTCATTCCTCAAGTCAGCTTTGGCTTTAAATCCTAATTTTGTTAATTTTTTCGCCAAATCATGGCAATAATCGGCCTGACTGTCGGTAATATTGAGCACCACCAGCTGCTGAGGGGCCAACCAAAGCGGCAGATCACCAGCATATTCTTCAATCAGAATACCAATGAAACGCTCTAAAGAACCTAAAATGGCGCGGTGAATCATCACCGGTGGCTTACGACTGCCGTCTTCATCAACAAACTGAGCACCCAGGCGCGACGGCATGGAGAAGTCCAACTGAATGGTACCGCACTGCCAGGCACGACCCAGGCAGTCGTACAGGGTAAATTCGATTTTTGGGCCATAAAAGGCACCCTCACCCGGCTGCAACTCATAAGCCAAGCCATTAGCGGTTAATGCCTCAGCCAAGGCCTGCTCGGACTTATCCCAGATCTCATCACTGCCGATGCGGTTTTCAGGACGAGTAGAGAGTTTGATGTCGATGTTATCGGCAAAGCCAAAGTCTTTGTACACATCAAACACCATGCGAATGCAGCTGGTGACCTCGTCTTGAATCTGCGCCTCGGTACAGAACACATGAGCATCGTCCTGAGTGAAGGAGCGCACGCGCATCAGACCATGCAGGGAACCGGAAGGCTCATTGCGATGCACCACGCCAAATTCGGCCATGCGATATGGCAGATCACGGTAACTCTTCAGCCCTTGATTAAAGATCTGCAGGTGACCAGGACAATTCATGGGCTTAACCGCATAGGTGCGCTTTTCGGATTCGGTGGCGAAGATGTTGTCTTGGTACTTGTCCCAATGGCCAGACTTTTGCCACATGGAAACGTCCATGATCATGGGCGCCTTAACCTCTTCGTACTCATACTCAGCCAGTTTGACACGCATGTAGTCTTCAATGGTTTTGTAGATATTCCAGCCCTTGTCGTGCCAAAACACCATGCCTGGCGCTTCTTCTTGCCAGTGGAACAGGTCAAGCTGCTTACCCAAGCGGCGATGGTCGCGCTTAGCGGCCTCTTCTAAACGCTTCAAATAAGCGGCCAAGGCTTTCTTATCAGCCCAAGCAGTACCATAAATACGCTGCAACTGCTTGTTTTGGCTGTCACCGCGCCAGTAAGCACCGGAAACACGCATCAACTTAAAGTGCTGACAATGCTTCATACTGGGCACATGCGGACCACGGCACATATCAATGTATTCTTGGTGATGATACAGACCAGGGCGGTCATCCTGAGCAATGTCACGCTCGAGGATTTCCAGCTTGTAGTCTTCACCCCTGGCTTTGAAGGTATCAACGGCCTCTTGCCAGCTAACCACCTGCTTGACCACGTCATAACCTGTTTTGGCCAGTTCTTTCATGCGCTGCTCCAGCGCCTGCAGGTCGTCTTCGCTAAGGGGCTGATCCAGATCGACATCGTAGTAAAAGCCGTTATCAATCACCGGGCCAATGGCCATTTTCACATTGGGCCACAATTGCTTGATGGCATGACCTAACAAGTGAGCACAGGAATGACGAATAATTTCCAGACCTTCTTGGTCTTTGGCGGTGATCAGGGACAGCTCAACATCGCTGTCGATCAACTCGCAGGCATCCACTAGACGACCATTAACACGACCAGCCAGGGTTGCTTTGGCCAATCCAGGGCCAATGTCAGCAGCCACCTGCATGACCGTTAATGCTTGAGGGTATTGTCTGATAGAACCATCAGGAAGACGAACTTGAATCATGAGAAGACTCCTACAGTGGTGACCCCTACCACAGGCCACATGCATGGGCGCGCACGCCGCAAATAAAAAAAGGCACCTAAAGCGCCCGATTGGTAGACGTGATTGGATTCGAACCAACGACCCCCACCATGTCAAGGTGGTGCTCTAACCAACTGAGCTACACGTCTGTATGGCTGGCAATGATAGCGACAAGTTGGCCGGAGTCAAGGAAAAAAGCAAAAAACCCTGAAATTTCAGCCATTTGACTGCTGTATTTTGCTACTGTGAGCCCAAAGCACGACCAATGTACATTTTTGTTTACCATTCACTGTAAATACTAAATTTGATGTAATCGACATTTTTATACAAGGGCGTAGAATTGGTATTTACAAAAGCGCACATCTGTGCCCTTGCCTGCTTTGGTTCCCTTATTGGAGGTGGTTATGGCAGCATTTAATAACTGGTTAGGTCAATTGTTTGACGACGGTCATCTACACGCCAACGAAGCTCAGCTCAGCCAATGGCAGAAAATTCATCACCCCTTCCTCAGCGAAGATGACCTAGGGACAGATCTGGGTAAAAAACAAGCCAAGATCAGGGTCAAGTCCAGCACCAAAGACAAACCCGCTCAGCACTGATGATTTCAGGCTGGCTTAAATCCTAGCTGGTTAATTTGGCGCATAACAATCGCTGTTGCCTTAGGTCGGCCCAAAGCTGAATGCCGCTGTTGCGCAGGTCAAAGACTTGCAAAGCAGCGGCAATGGCAGGGTCGGCACTGGCTTCGCAGCAAGGGTGAGACTGCAAAACGCCCTGATGAGCGAATTCTGGCTGCCAGCTGGCTTGCTGGCCAGGAAAGAGCGCCAAATAGGCCATGCCCGACTCCACCAGATCTTGGAAGAAATGCGAGCCAAAGGACAGGTCCGGCACCAGCCCCTTGCCCAGATCAGCCACTTCGATCAGCAGATTGACCGCACTGATGTCGGCAAAGCGCACCGGCAGACCCAGATCTGGACTGCGCGAACCCCAGCGCCCAGGCCCAAGTAAGACCACGCCCTGCTTATCGGCCAACTGCCTATTCCATTGATGAATCAGAGTACAGAGCAGCGCCCGCTGCTCCAGACTCAGGGCGGCAAAGGCTTCGGGCAACACCTGCAACCACCATTGCACCGGCCAGCATTGACTGCCACCCATAAAGCGCCCCTGGCTGTGCAACCAAATCTGCTCTGGCGGCAGCTCAGGTATCACCAAGGCCTCAGCACTGGCGTAGCTCGACATGGGCCGACACTGCACCAGATTGAGCGCCAGCTCATTATCAGCCAAATGCAGGGTAAACTCGGTGTCCACTGGCTGACCATAGGCCCGCTCAAGCAATTGCAGATACTGACGCAACAGGGGCACCAAGGGGGTTTGGGTTAGCAAGGGTTTGAAGGTTAGGCGCCAAACCTGCTGCGGGCGACCAATTTCTTGCGCCCGGCGCATGGCTTGCCAGTCCGGCTCAGCCAACAGCTCTTTGGGCAGCGCCAAGCCCTGGTTCAACAGCTGCCACCAAGGCAGGCTTTGCATTTCATTGGCGGGCAGATTCAAGAGATCCAGCTGGTTTTGACAAAACTCACTGGCCTGCTGCAATGAATTCCAAGGCCGCAAATGAGGCGCGTCCAGAGCCACCACTGCGGCGTGATCCTCGGCAATGCGATCCACCGCTCGGGTGCCAAGGCCTGCCACCAAGCGCATCATACCGGCTTCGGGCTGCATCTGCGCCGACCAAACAAAGGCGTTGCGCGACATGGCCACCAGGGCCGCAGGCGGGCAATAATAATCGCCATAATAGCTGCCATTGACTCGTTGCAACAAAATGGCCATGGACTCCTCTTGGTCTAAGAGTCCGTGCTGGGCTCGATAGGCCATGGCGTCTGGGGCGACGCAGGAGGCATAGACCTGGACAATGGCCTTGGCCAACTGCTGCAATCGCTGTTCCGGGTCGCCCTGATTGGCAACAAACACACTGTCGTACTTACCAGCAAAGGCGTGTTCAAAGCCGTCTTCCTGCAAACTGCTGGAGCGCACCAAAAGCGGAAACTGGCCATAGTAATCCAACAGCGGCAGCAATTGCTGTTGCAAACCTACTGGCAGCTCAGTCGCCAAAATGGCCTGAGTCAGGGCTTGGGCCTGCTGGCCATCGGGCTGCTGCAACAGGGCCATGTATTGCGGCCATAGGCCGGTCTGCTGCAAGAAGAAGTAAAAATTATCGCTGGCCAAATACCATGAATCATGAGGATCAAGATAACTCAGGGCCTTAGTAGGCAACTGGCAGTGCAAAATTTGCCGCGCCAACAGCATTCCCAGGGCCTTGCCGCCAATGTAACCCGTGCCCAGCAAGCGCTTGCGTAGGGCCACTAATTCCGCCAGGGTAAAATACTGGGCCACTAAGGCCTGCTGCTTGGGCTGCTTACTGACAAAGGTCTTGATCAATTCCAGCTTGCAGGCTTGGCGGCTGGCGTCCAGTTCGCCCCCCTGTGTGTCAACCTTAGCCTGAGCCAGCTGTTCTGGCGGCAGCGGCTCTATTGGCTGCCCTAAAGACGGATCGCGCTGCTCGTCCTGCAGTAAGGCCTCGGCCTGCCAAAACAAACGGTCCCAGGGGTCGAGCAACTGATGGCTGTGGCTACGGTCAGCGGCCTGAGATTGCAAACGGCTGGCCATGGCACTGTGCAGCACTGGCAGAAGGCGCTCTTGTTGCCATTGGTGGGGTAAAAACATCTGCGCGCTCTGCCGTTGCCATACCTTAACCGGCTGCAAATAGAGCTGCTGATGTTCAAACAGATCCAGCAGCAGCTGGGTAGTGCCGCGAATGGCGCGCCAACTTTTCTGGCTGTGCCGCTCGGCATCCAGAGCAAAATAGGCAATGGTGTCCAGCAGATAGAGTCTTGGGCAGGTAATCTGGAAAAACAGAGTGACCAGAGCATCGCTGTGCCAGTGCGGCAGCAGCAGGCTGAGCGGGTCAAACACATAAAAAGCGCCTGGCCCATAATGGTTAATCAGCCGCCAAACCTGCTGGCTAAAAGCAGCAAAGCCCTGTTCAGGGGCCAGCACCTGGGTCTCTACCTCTGGCCAGTGCGCTAACGGCAGGGGCTGGTCTGAAAACTGACAATAGATCAGCTTACGCTTGGCGCTCAAGGTGGCCTGGGCGAAACGCTCCACCCAGTGGTGATAGTGCTGCAGATCTTGCAAACGCCAAACGACGTTATCCCCCAAACGCAAGCCTTGCAGCAAGCTGTCCAGCTCACTATGGCCCGTACTGAACTCGGTCGTCATCGGCAAACCTAGGCATTCTATGGCTGTGCCCTGCAGCTTGACTCAGCAACCAAGGATGGTCAAGGCCAGATCAACAAGGGACATTGCCTTGCACAATACCACTGTTTTTTTATACAGCACATATTGACCAACAAACACACAACCCCTAGAATATACTGTATAAACAAACAGCATAGGTATGCACTGATGTTGGCTTTACAGACAAATTCATCCGCTAACCGCCAGCCTGCCAGCCAAGCCCCTTGGCAGCTTAGCCTGCTGTGGCAAATGCAGCAAAGCTTTCGCCCTGAGCGCCTAGCTTGGATCACCCTAATCAATCAAGACTGGTACCCTCTGGCCAAGACCTGTGACTACTTCCAACTTCCCAAAGCCCATTGGTTAAGAGTCAAACTCAGCACGGCAGAGCAGTTACAGGAGTTGATCATCTGTGGCCAGCATCAGATTGTGGTGGTGCCAAGCCAACTGCTCAGCCCCTGGCCTTGGAGTCACTGGCAACGCTTAGCACTGCGCCATCGCTGCCAAATCCTGCCAGTGCTCAGCCCTGCGCAAGAAGAGTTAGCCAACTAAAGTGCAGCTATAGATCCTGATAATAAAATGCAAAAAGCAGCCCTTGGGCTGCTTTTTTTAACTTTAGTTAGACACAAGGCCCGAATAAGGCTGCTCTGCTGAAGTTCTAGCTTCTGCTTACTGGGCTGCCGCTTCTGTTTACTGAGCTACCGCTTTGGCTGCCGCAACCCAGGCATCAAAGGTGTCTTGGTTGGCGCGGATCCAAGCATCGGCATGGCGTTCAATGTCTGCAGCGCTGTCCTGACCGTCACGGATTAGCATATTTTGCGCGCTAACATCATTGACCGACAGGCTAACGTTAGCAAACAAGTGTGCTGCAGCAGGATTTTCGGCTGCCCATTCTTTGTTTGCCACCACTCTCATGCTGTTGATATCAAAGCCATAGTTGCGGCCATTTGGCATTTCGGTATCAGTGCCATTGGGGTTGGAAGAAAAGGGAACTTCCAGCCAAACCACATCCCGATTAGGCACCAAAATGCCACTCACCCAATAGGGAGTCCAGGTGTAATAAAGAATAGGCTCACCACGCTCAAAGCGGGTAATTGTGTCGGAAATAATGGCCGCATAGGCGCCCTGATTATGGTTAATGCGGTCGCGCAGTTCGAAGGCGTCCAACTGATGCTCGATAACACCCTCACAGCCCCAACCGGCCTGACAGCCAGTTAAGTCTGCCTTACCGTCACCACTGTGATCAAAGATTTTAGCAATCTCAGGATCAGCGAGATCACTGATCTTGGTGATATTGTGAGCTTCAGCCGTGGCTTTATCAATCAAATAACCCTGTGCAGCACCCTCAATAAAGTGCCCCTCACGGAAAAAGACTGAATCGCCGCCGGCATTTTCATACATGCTATTGTGCAGCGGATACCAGTTTACGGCAGTAAAGGTAAGGTCGCCATTAGCAATGGCAGCATAGCCCGGACTGTAATCCACTTCCTGTATCGGCAGCACTTCATAACCCAGGGCTTCAAGGGCACGATTAACGATTACTGTCTGAAAAGCTTCTTCGGCAATAGGACTATGAGTGCCCTGAACCTGGACACCCTCGCCAGGCAATGCCCATGCTTGAGTGGCCATGGCCATACCAGCTACTAATCCTACCAGTGGTTTCAACTTCATTCTCAGTCTCCTATTTTGATTTAAGGGTTTGCAGCAAGGATAAAGACCAGCCAATAGGGCCTGTCTGATACCAATGCCGTGTCCCTCTCTCTCTTGCTTCGCGACCCAAGGATTGAGTCATGCGATCCAGTAAAATAGCTAAAATAACGATGGCCAGACCACCCACTGTGGCCAGCCCGACATCCAAACGTCCAATGCCTCTGAGCACCATCAAACCAAGACCAGGCACTGCGATCATTGAAGCAATGACCACCATGGACAAAGAAAGCATCAAGGCCTGATTGACACCCGCCATGATGGTTGGTGTGGCCAGTGGCAACTGCACACGCCAAAGAATTTGCCGAGCACTGGCACCAAATGACCTTGAAGCCTCAACCAGATCATCAGGTACTTGGCGTATGCCAAGGTTAGTCAGACGAATAAGAGGGGGCACAGAGAAAATGATGGTCACGATCACCCCAGGTATCCTGCCAATACCAAACAACATGACAACTGGCACCAGATAGACAAAGGCAGGCGTGGTTTGCATGGCATCTAATACTGGTCGCAAAAAGCCGGCAAAGCGGTCTGATTTAGACATCAAAATGCCCAGAGGAATACCAATAATCAAACAGAAAAATAACGCACTGAGCACTAGGGCTAGGGTGATCATGGCTTCATCCCAGACGTTCATGGCACCCAAAAAAACCAGACCCACAACTGCACCAATGGCTAGCTTCCAACCTGACAACTGCCAGCAAAGTAAGGCAAAGAGCAAAATGAAAATCAGTGGATGCAAACCGCTACTCAGTAGCCAAGCAAAGAAGTCCAGCACCCACTCAACTGGCTGTTTAGTAATATCAAAAAAATCACGGGTTTGACGTACAACCACCGCCACAAAATCATTGATAATGGCCCGCATATCGAACCAGGGGGCAGCAAAAGGCTCAGCAAGGGTATTTTGTACCTCTGGTGCTTGCTCAATGCCGTCAAGCCAGGAGCCTGCTGTGGCAACAGAGTCCTGTGGCGGTATGGGCTCAGATGATGACTGCCCCCAGGGATCTAGGACTGAGCTATCTTGCTGCATTAGCAAGCTTGATTCTTCATCACTGGCAACTGGATTACCCCAGGGGTCAGTTGCCTGTGCTAGGGTGATCTGATCTTGGTTTATCATGAACTAGTATCTCCGTCCAAGGATTGCAGCAATGCGGTTTTACTGACCACACCTATAAATTGTTGCTTAGCATCCACAACTGGCAGAGCGAAAGCAGAGGTGGCAACTGAGCCAATGATTTCGGATATTGGTTCATCAGCGCCAAGAGTAGCTGCATCAGCTAAAAGGGCAGAATCCAGAGTCTGGTCTTTCTGATCTGCTTTAACCAAGCTGGAAAGGGACACAAGACCCAACCATTGACGATCTGGGGTAATGACATAACCAAACTCGCGGTCATTTTCTTGCAGTTGATTGATGGCAGTCGCCACCCCCATTTTTGGGTGTTTACGAACAATGAGTGTGCTGGGTTTTTTGGCAATGTCTTTGGCACTGTAAACCTGAGCAAGATTAACACCACGAAAGAAGGAGCGAACATAATCATTAGCAGGCTTATGAAGAATGTCCTCGGGCGTGCCCACCTGCACCACTTCACCACCTTGCATGATGGCAATCCGATCTCCAATACGCATGGCCTCATCTAGATCATGAGAAATAAAGACAATGGTACGCTGTTTCTGTGCCTGCAATTGCAATAACTCATCCTGCATGCCTGCACGTATTAATGGATCCAGTGCCGAGAAGGCCTCATCCATCAGCAAGACTTCCGGATCAATGGCCAGGGCTCTTGCTAAGCCAACCCGTTGTTGCATACCTCCAGAAAGTTCATCTGGGTAAGAATTACCATGCTCTGCCAGTCCAACCTGAGCCAAAGCCGCTGACGCTTTTTGTACTTGTTGGTCTTGTGGCATACCAGCTAAGGATAAGCCAAAGCAAACATTTTCCATCACGTTAAGATGAGGCATTAGCGCAAAAGACTGAAAAACCATGCTGATACGCTTTAACCTTAGCTCACGCAATTGGTTATCCGACATGGCAGAGATGTCTTCACCATCCAGTAATACTTTACCAGCACTGGGTTCTATAAGACGATTGAGCAACCTAACCAAGGTTGACTTACCCGAACCCGACAAACCCATAATAACGAAAATTTCGCCTTTGTTGATGCTTAGGCAAGCATCCTTGACCCCCACGTTTTGACCGGTTTTTTGAAACACGTCCTCTTTAGTAAGACCCTCAGCTAACATTGCCAAGGCTTGTTTGGGTCGATCACCAAATACTTTGTACAGGCTCTGAACTTCTAGTTTAACCGTCATTGGCTCTTCCTGAGGTTTAGGGATGTAATTACATATAACTCAAAATATCTTGCTAAAAAAAATAACATAAGACGGTCAAAAAACGCAAAAAATTAAATTGAAATCAATGCAGATTATTTCCAAAACAATAAAAAAAAGCAGCCCTAAGACTGCTTTTTTCACCACAAGAGGTTCAAATCCAGCGCAATTTTTACAGCACTGCCAGTAGTTCAACCTCAAAAACTAACACTGAATAGGGCGGAATCATCGGGCTTGGTGACATCTCACCATAAGCCAGATCAGCAGGCAGTACGATGCGGAACTTATCGCCAGCTTCCATTAACTGAAGCGCCTCTGTCCAACCAGGTATTACTTGTTGCAGACCAAATTCAGCAGGCTGACCACGCTCAACAGAGGAGTCAAAGACGTCGCCATTAATCAATGTACCTGTGTAATGAACCCGTACTTGATCCATTGCAGAAGGACTCACACCAGACTCAGAGCGATGCAATACCTGATACTGCAATCCAGACTCGGTAATCACAACGCCTTCTTGCTCTGCATTGGCAGCTAGATAAGCTTCGCCCTCAGCACGCAATTCAGTTTCCATGGCTTGCTGCTCAGCCATGCGCTCTTCATTCAAACGCTCAATGGCTGCCGCAAAGGCTTCCATTGGAACCTGAGGATCAAGACCAGCCTTAGCATCGGCCACACCCTGAGCGATCAAATCCACATCCAAAGCATCGCCTAAGTCCGCTGCAACCTGAGTGCCAATTTGATGACCAATACCATATGAAATCAACTGGTTATCTGCAGCATCACTAGGATCAATGGTTGCGTATGATTGGTTGGTAGCAGCAGCCTCAGCTTCACTAGCATTGCTATTGCAACCCCACAATGCGGCTGTTGCTAAAATGACAGCTGAAAGATTTTTTATTGAGTTGGTTTTCATGAACTAACCTTATGTTTATGGACTTTTAAACTTGCTTAAAGCGTTACTGGCTATTAGCAATTTCAATCATCATAACAGTCTCAACCTAGGTCAACCAGAGGCAAATGAAGATATTGCAAAACGCTAAGGGGGACAAATGCATCCTCAAAACAGTCTTTCTCTTAATGCTAATACTAGGCGTGGTATCTGGCTGTGGAGATGACACGGGTGATACCGATGAAGAGCAACGTGCCGATGATGAGCCTCAATGGCCTAATCAACCTCCTTTACCTGGAAGGCTTGAGTTGGAGGGCGACCTTAATCTATATGGCATTATTGCCTATGGTCGACCAGCCATTATGGCTAGAACATGCCTGGTTGAAGTTGAGTTCTGCACCAGAACCCTGCAGAACGGAGCATACCGCTTTGTGAACCTTGAGCAAAGTCGTGGATGGCTTCAAGCTGAGATAGACACAGCAGATGGGATGATTGAATTACTGGGCTTCTACGACATCCCAGCCAATGGCGAACGCTATCATCTCAACCCAAGCAGCAGCATTTTGGCCCGAATGGCCGCTCAACATCTTTGTCCCGGACAGGTACCACTGGACTGTTTTCATGAAGGCATGGCGACCACCCAAGATCAACTCGAAAGAGGCCTCTCATCCCTGCTGGGCGTGTTATGGCCTGAAGGCCGCTCCAGCCGCTTTGGCCCTTATGAGGCCAATCCTGTGACAGACCCCTTAGACTACTTACAGGATTTGGTTAGCTACCAACTAGAGGATGATCAGTTAAGCATATATTGGCAGGATCAAGATCGGGCCAATAGCCTAATCAGTAGCATTCCAATTGCCAATCTATTGCAATTACGGCCGGATAACGCCAGCCTTATTGGTATCAGCCCCATTGATCAGGACATGCTAGATAACTTGCAGCCCCCTCTAATGCCAGCTACACATTTTGTGGACGCCAATCTAAGCCGACTGAGGGTTCACCCAATATTCACACCAGCTGTTAACGCCTTGCAAAGTCCACCCCTACTCACTGAACTAATGTGGTTGTTTGAACCGCCAATAGCAAAGGTCGCCCAGTTGCGTGTGGAGCTGCACCTGGCCAACGGCAGCAGTAGCCGATGGCTGCAAGCAGTTGACGAAAGCCAAGAGCTATGGCTGGTGGACCCAGGGCAATACCTTTGGTGGCTAGAAGCACTGGACATAGAGGAGCAACCCCTGGGCCAATCATGGGGGACTTTTAATCTGGGCTGGGATGAGCAAAGCCCAGTGCCCCCAACCTTTGGCAGCCAAGGCAGTTGCTTGCCAAGCAGCACGACCAGTAGGCAGTTCAGCTTTCTGCATTGCAAAGAAAGTCAGGACGGACTGCCCAGCAGTAACCATCTTGAGCAACTGTGCCGCCCTGTTAGTGACTGGCAAATCACTCAGGGGCGCTGCCCTAGGGAATCTGGGTTAAATGGCCAAGATTTGTTGGGCACCTGCAGACTGGAGAATTCGGCCCTGCTCTATTACTACCCTGATCCGGGGCGGGTCTACACTCAGGACCGGCAGGTGATGGCACAAGCAAACTGTCTGAACGTAGTTCAGGGTATTTGGCAGTTGCCTTAATTGCTTTGGTGACTGCTACTTACGAGACTGCATCTGCACGATCAGGTCATCGAGAATCTTTTGCTGTTGCTTTTCTTGCGCCAGCCATTCTTGCAGTTCGACCTTTTCCGCCAACTGGCCGATGGACTTGCGGCGCTGATAGAGCTGCAGCCAGTGCTGTTTGGCTTGCAGCAGTTGCTTTTCTGCCTGCTCGATGGCGAACTTTTGCTGCTGCTCAAGGGTGTCTAACTGGTCCATAAATCCTTGAATGGTCAAAAAATAATGGATGTTCATGCCCTGCTGAGCACGCTCATTACCCTGCTTTTGGTAATCTTGCTGATAGTCCAGCAGAGACTGCAAGCGCTGCTGTTCTTTTTCCAACTGTTGCTGCGCCAAGCTTAAGGCCTGTGCCGCCTTTTGCTCGTGGGCCTCGGCCACCTGCTCGACCAGCTTTAGGCGGGCTGAGCGCTTCATTCAGCCTTCTGCCTAGCCAAGGGTGAGCGAGCCGCAGTCTGGGCCAGAGTGCGCTTCTCTTGGCCTGCTGCCGCCAACTGCAACAACTGCTGCTGGCAGGTTTCAAAATCCAGAGATTCCCGCAGCCCTTGGCGTAAAAACTGCTGCATATGGGGATACAGATTAATGGCCGCATCCAACTGGGCATCCGCCCCCTGCTGGTAAGCACCAATACTGATCAAGTCCTGACTTTGACGATACTTTGACCAAAGCTGCTTAAGGCGCTGCGCCTGCGCCAGATGCTCAGGAATGACGATCTGCGGCATGGCTCGGCTGATGCTGGCTTCGATGTCGATGGCCGGGTAATGGCCCTGCTCAGCCAGAGCACGAGAAAGGACCACATGGCCATCCAGAATGGCTCGCGCCGAGTCGGCCACTGGGTCTTGCTGATCATCGCCCTCAGTCAGTACGGTGTAAAAGGCGGTAATGGAACCACCGCCCTCAGCGCCATTGCCGGCACGCTCAACCAGTTGCGGCAACCGGGCAAAGACCGAGGGTGGATAGCCCTTGGTCGCTGGTGGCTCACCAATGGCCAAAGCAATTTCCCGCTGCGCCTGAGCGTAGCGCGTTAGTGAATCCATCAACAACAGCACATTGCGCCCCTGAGCGCGGAAATATTCAGCAATGCTGGTGCAATACTGAGCCGCGCGCAAACGCATCAAGGGCGCGTCATCGGCCGGACTGGCCACCACCACCGAACGGGCCATGCCCTCTGGGCCAAGAATGTCTTCAATGAACTCTTTGACCTCGCGACCACGCTCACCAATCAGGCCAACCACACAGATATCGGCCTTGGTAAAGCGAGTCATCATGCCCAACAGCACGGATTTACCCACGCCCGAACCGGCAAACAGGCCCAAACGCTGACCACGGCCAACGCTGAGCATGGCATTAATGGCACGAATGCCCACATCCAGATGCTGACGAATGGGTTGGCGGTGCAAGGGATTGATGTATTCGCCCTGCAGGCTGCCAAGCACCCGTTCGTGAATGGCCAGCTTGCCATCCAAGGGCTCACCAAAGGCGTTGACTACTCGGCCAAGCAAGGAATCACCCAGCACCAAATGACTGGCCGAACCCAAGGGCCGCACCCGAGCGCCAGCCCGCAAACCACTGGTCGGCTGCACCGGCATCAAAAACACCTTGTCGTCCTGAAAACCCACCACCTCGGCTTCGAGACTGTTATGGCGATCTTCAATCAGGCACCGATCACCCACCATCACATTGAGGCCCACGGCTTCCAGCGTAAGACCAACCATGCGGGTTAGACGGCCTTCGGCCTGTGGCTCCAACTGCTGTGGCAGAAGTTGTTGATAATGCTGCAAGCGCTGTTTAAGGTTCATCTCTGGCCTCTGGCTCTGGCTCTGGCTCTGGCTCTGGCT
>SKIB01000095.1 GCA_007116635.1 Saccharospirillaceae bacterium | reverse complement strand
TCTGGCATGGCAGTGGTGCAGTGCCCGAGAATGTTGCCCGAAATGGTACGCTTGCCGATGCAGGAAACTGGCAGCAAAACCAATGACTTTGTGTTCATGTCGTCCATCATTCATGCCTTTATGGATGAAATTTTTTATGGCATGAGCGTTAAAAGTTGCTATCAGTTCCGTGTGACTCGTAACTCGGACTTATTGGTTGACGAAGAAGAGACTCAAGACTTACGCCGCACCATTGAAGGGGAGCTGGTCTTTCGCCAGTACGGTGACGAAGTGCGCCTTGAGGTGGCCGATAACATCCCCGCACCTCAGCTACAATTTTTAACTCGTCAGTTTGAGGTCACCGAGCTGGATGTCTATCCGGTTAATGGCCCAGTGAACCTTAATCGCTTAGTTAACCTCATACACCTCAGCCAACGCCCGGATTTACTGTACCAGCCCTTTACGCCCAAGATGCCGAAGCAGGCAAAGAAATATGAGCATCTATTGGATGCCATTCAGCAGCAAGACATTCTGCTGCATCATCCCTTTGACAGTTTCAAGGTGGTGGTGGATTTCATTCGCGAAGCGGCCAAGGACCCTGATGTGGTGGCCATCAAGCAGACCCTGTACCGTACAGGCTCAAACTCTGCCATTGTCGACGCCTTAGTATTGGCCGCTCGTGCCGGTAAAGAGGTCACGGTAGTCATTGAGCTGCTGGCCCGTTTTGACGAAGAGGCCAATGTGGCCATGGCGGCCAAGCTGCAAGAGGTGGGCATTCATGTGGTGTATGGGGTGGTGGGCTATAAAACCCATGCCAAAATGGTGCTGGTGGTGCGCCGCGAGCGTAATAAGCTGCGCCACTATGTGCATCTGGGCACGGGTAACTACCATGCCCGCACCGCCACCATCTACACCGACTATGGCTTGCTGACCTGTAATAAGCAGATTGGTGAGGATGTGTACCGCTTATTTTTACAGCTCACCAGCCTAGGTAAGGTCAGTAAGCTGGACCAACTCTTTCAATCGCCCTTTACCCTGCATCGCGGCATGATGCAGTTGATTGATCGCGAGATTGAGCACGCCAAGGCGGGTAAGCCGGCCTTGATCATTGCCAAGATGAACTCCCTGTACGAGCAGCAGCTGTGTGACAAGCTGTATGAGGCCAGCCAAGCGGGTGTTAGGGTGGAGTTGATCATTCGTGGGGTGTGTCAGTTGATTCCCGGCATCAAGGGCATGTCGGAGAACATTCAGGTGCGTTCCATTGTCGGGCGGTTTTTGGAGCACACGCGGGTGTTTTATTTTGCCAACAATGGTGAGCCAAGCCTCTATTGTGCTAGCGCTGACTGGATGGAGCGTAATATGTTTCAACGTTTTGAGACCTGCTTCCCTATCTTAGCGCGCAAACATCGTGAGCGCATTCTTGCTGAACTACAGCTATATTTGGCCGACAACTGTCAAGCTTGGGTTCTGCAGGCAGATGGTAGTTATATCCGCACCAGCCCGCATGATCAGCCTGTGATTAATGCACAACAGTTGCTGCTGGACGGCATGGGGTTAAAAGAAGTTCCTGCTTGATACTGACTCGGGCAGCCTTTGTCGCCCAGTCGCAGGATCTCTTGATCTGCCGTGGGACTACCGTTCTCCGCCCAGTCACTGGTCTGGCAACTGGGCTTTCGGGGACGCTATTCGCCGTCCTGGCCGCTTGACGGCGTCCATCCCTAGCCGCCGACACCCCTCAACCCCAGTTTCCAGCCCGCGCCTTGGGCTGGTTCTAGGCTATTGTTGACAATGAACTTGACCCTGAGACTGAGCGCAGCAGATATGTAACCCTATTGGCTGTTACTCTTTGTCCAGTGGCGAATTGCGCGTCTTGGAAATCGGGCGAGTTTTAAGGTGCAAGGCGGTTTTGGCCATCAAGTGCGCACCCACCGGAGCAGTAATGAAAACGAAGATGGTGATCATAAGCTCTTGTACACTCAGACGACCATTGGTGACTGAAAAATAAATCATCGAAGCAATTAGAGTGCTGCCCACCCCAAGAGTAGTGCCCTTAGTGGGCGCATGGGTACGCATGAAGAAGTCTGGTAGACGAGCCAAACCAATGGATCCAATCAAGGCAAAACTAGAGCCAATCAATAACAGTAAGGAAATAATTAGCTCAAGTGACCAATGCATAATAAAGCCCTATTCAATGATGTTGCCACGTAGCTGAAACTTACAAAGTGAAACCGTACCAATAAAGCCCATCATGGCAATCAGCATAGCCGCTTCAAAGAACAGTTGGGAGTTGAGTTGAATACCAAGCAATATAATTAATGCCATGGCATTTACCGACATGGTGTCCAGAGTCAGGATGCGGTCAACAATATCAGGACCAATCAACATGCGATAAATGCATAGCCCAAGGCTGGCACTGAACATAAGGATGGATAGCCAGAGCGCAAAGTTAAGCATCAAAAGATCTCCTTTAATGGCTTCTCATAACGATTCTTCATCTCATGTATGGCTTGCTCAGGATCATGGATATTTAGGCCATGTACCAGGATGTGTTTACAATCTGTAGAAACTCGAGCCGAAATGGTGCCGGGTGTGAGTGTAATGGTGTTGGCTAGCATGGTAATGGCGACTGGGTTTTCAAGATCCAAAGGGAGCTTTATAAAGCTTGGTTGCAGCTTGTCGATGTCGGCCAACACCAGTCGAGCAGTTTGAATATTGGCGATGATGATGTCATAGAGTACCAACAAACAATAACCAGCTAATTTTGGCCAGCTCTTTATTTTGACTGGCATTATCCAGAAGCCCTGGGTGATCCAAGGAATGAACCAGCCCAGAATGATCCCCATGATCAGACTGCCAGGGCTATAGCTGGTTAGCAGCAGCCAAGACACCAGCACTGCAAGGCTGATGACTGGGTGAGGGAGCCATGACCATTTTTTGTTCGCATTGGCGTTTAGGTCGAGCATTGTTTAGCCTCCTAGAACACTAAAACTGTAGTTAGGGAGATGCATGGCCTGGATTGCTGCCTGTTGACAAAAATCAATCACAGCCTGGGCGTACAGTGTAAGCACTACTGTGCTGCTAATTAACAGTAGACATGCAAAGAGTTGCGATTTGCTGGCGCTTTGGCTAGAGGGCGACTGTAGACTGGTACGCCAAAAAATAGTGCTGCCAGCGCGCCCAAAACTAATCAGGGCAGCAAAGCCTGCAGACAGCATAAGTATCCAAAGCCAGTGAGCCTGAGCTAGACCCTGGCTGGCTTGTAAAATGCCCAGCTTACCAATAAAACCTGATAATGGAGGTAGGCCCACTAAGCTAATAGCCAGAATCATGAAAAGCGCACCTAACAGATTGGCTTGCTTTAATGGCTGTGCAGAGGTTAAGAAATCCTTAGCGCTGCCGCGTTGTTCGGCAATCAAATCTGCTAATAAAAACAGCGCTGCAGTAATCAGAGTGGAGTGAATTAAGTAGAACAGCATGGCGCCCATAAGCAACTCATCCTGTTGAGCAAGGGCGGCAAGGCTGGTACCAATTGAGATTAACACCAGCTGGCTAGCCATACGTTTAAGGGTTCTTGCCGCTAATAGCCCGACCACAGCCATGGCAATGGTGGCCAGGGCAAGGAGCCATAGCCACTGGCCGATGGCAGCAAAGGCTGGTTGGTCAAAGTAAAGCAGGCCATGCACGCGCATAATGGCGTAAATGCCAACCTTGGTCATAATGGCAAACAGGGCTGCGATAGAGGGTGCAGCACTGCTGTAGGCATTGGCTAGCCAAAGGTTGATGGGTAATATGGCAGCTTTTAAACCAAAGACGAACAATAAGATGATGCCAGCCACCAAAGCCAATTGTTGTGACAGAGGGTCCAGTTCTGGCAATTGCTGGCCAATGGCAACCATGTTGAGGCTGCCAGTTATACCATAGAGTATGCCAATGCCAATGAGGAAAATTGCTGAACCTATTAGATTCAGAATGACATAGTGCAAGCTAGCCTTGGTACGATCTACGCCGCCGCCATGCATCAGCAGGCCATAGGAGGCAATTAATAATATTTCAAAAAATACAAATAGGTTGAACAGGTCGCCGGTAAGAAACGCCCCCTGAATACCCATTAGCTGGAAATGGAAAAGCGCATGGTAGTTGCGGCTAATGATGGCATCTTTACGAATGCCATAGATTAGAGCGGGTATGGCTAGGCAGGCAGTGAGCAGTACCAATAAAGCAGAGAGTCGGTCTAGCACGAACACAATGCCAATGGGTGATTGCCAATTGCTCATGCTATAAACCAAGATCTGATTATCTAAGGATTGATTGAGCAGTACCCAGGCAACCACAAGGTTTAGCAAAACAAACACCAGGCTGAGAACCCGTTTAGGTTTTTTATCAGCATTGGCCAAAAATAACAGCAAAGCACCTGCCAGCATGGGCAGAATCACAGGAAGCAGAATAAGATGGTTCAATGACTTGGCTCCTGTTCGTTAACGCCATCAACATGATCATCATTGGTCACGCCCTTAGCTTTTAGCGCAAGAACTACCAAAAAGGCAGTCATGGCAAAGCCAATAACGATGGCGGTTAACACCAGAGCCTGAGGTACGGGATCTGCATACTGAGCCCCTTCGCTGATAATAGCGGGCTGGCCAACTCGCAAGCGGCCCATGCCGATCAAGAATAAATTGACAGCATAGGAGAATAGGGTGAGCCCCATGACCACGGAAAAAGTGCGGGCTTGCAGAACTAGGTAGAGACCGCAGCCACTGAGTACGGCTATGACAAGGGAGTAGAGTAATTCCATCAATTAGCTCCTCTGGTTGCTTCTAAGGGCTTGAGTTTACCTAGGTTGGCTAGGATTAGCAGGGTAGCGCTAACCACGGTGATGTAAACGCCAGTATCAAATAGCATGGCGCTGGCTAGTTCTATTTCGCCAATTAAGGGCAGGTGGAAATAGTCAAACCAGCTGGTAAGGAAAGGCAAGCCAAAGGCAAGTGGAGCCAAGCCTGTGGCAATGGCCAACATGAGGCCGACTGCTAATAAATAATGATGCTCCCAATTCATGCGTTGGTTAGACCAATTCAGGCCATTGGCAAGGTATTGCAGAATGAGGGCTATGGCGGTAACCAGGCCAGCAATGAAGCCGCCACCCGGCATGTTATGCCCCCTGAGGAAGATATAGGCCGACACCATCAAGGCCATGGGCAACAATGGCATGGTGATCACGCTTAACACCATAGGGTGAGAATCAACTGACCAGCCGGCTTTGTTGTGTTTATTGGGGTTGTATAGCTTCATGCCATCCAGCATGCCGTAGATGCCAACGGCGGCAATGGCCATGACCGTTATCTCGCCAAAGGTATCAAAGCCACGAAAGTCCACCAGAATGACATTGACCACATTGGTGCCGCCACCACCGGGCTTGGCTTGGGCCAAGGTGAAATCGGTGAGGCTGCTGCCGCCAGGGGTTAGCATCACTAGGAAGCAGAGGGTGCCAATGGTTAGACCCGCCAGAATGCTGATAAAGGCATTATGGCTGATACGCCAGTGATTGCTTTCTTTAGGGCTAGTAGCAGGAAGCAAAAACAGCACCAACATCATCAGGATGACAGACACCAGCTCAACACTGATTTGCGTCAGAGCAAGGTCGGGAGCGGAAAAATAATTAAAGAACATGGCCATTCCTAGACCCACTGCACCTAAAAACAGCAGAGCAGTGAAGCGCTGATGATGCGTAACTACCACGGCCAGCGCACAGGCAATCATTAGCGCAGAAACTGCAGCCAGGGGTGGGGTTATGGCCTGTAAATTACTGATGGTCAGGCCTTCAATTTGCCAGAGATAGTATAGCGAGATGCCAAAGGTGGCCAATAGCATTAGGCTCAGGTAACGCTGCAGGGAGTGATTTTCAACCTGTTGATGTAGTTTACGCGCACCAATGATCAGCAGGTCGTGAATCAGGAGTTCAAAGACCTTTTTGGCGTTTAAAGGGGGGAGTCTCTGCCAGAGCGCCCAAAGTGACTGGCGTAGCATGAAATAGCCTGTGCCTAAGCCAATGGCCAGCACACTCATCAGCAGCGGTAGGTTAAAACCGTGCCACAGACTCAAATAAAAGCCTGGCGGGTTGCCGTTAAGGATGGCAAAGGAGGCGCTCTGCACCAAGGGTTCGGCGGTGTGGCCAGGAGCAATGCCTGTGATCACTGCCATGGCAACCAAGAATGCAACGGGTGCCCACATGGCTAGGGGAGGGTCATGTGGTTTATGCTCTAGCTCGGAATTGACCGGGCCAAAAAACATCCAAGCAAAGCGTAATGAGTAGGCAATGGATAGACCGGCAGCCAGGGTCACCAAGATGGGGATCAACCAGCTGACATGCCCCCAAACCGATTGCTCAAGACTTTCAGCGAGCAGCATCTCTTTGCTTAGGAAACCGTTAAATAAGGGCAGTCCAGCCATGGCGGCACTGGCCATTAAGCCTAGCAAGGCTGTAATAGGCATGGCAAGGCGTAAGCCCCTCAGGCGGCTTAAGTCTCTGGTGCCTGTTTCATGGTCGACGATGCCGGCAGTCATGAACAGAGCTGCTTTAAAAATGGCGTGATTCAACAGGTGGAAAATGGCAACAACGGGTGCCAAAGGACTGTTGAGACCAAACAACAGGGTGATCAAGCCCAAATGGCTGATGGTAGAGTAGGCCAATAGCCCCTTGAGGTCGGTTTTGTAAAAGGCAACCAAAGCACCCAGTAATAACGTTGCCAAACCAGTTGTGCTCACCCAGAAGAACCAAAGATCTGTTCCTGCCAGTGCTGGATAGAGTCGTGCCAGCAAGAATACCCCAGCCTTGACCATGGTGGCCGAATGCAGGTAGGCCGACACAGGAGTGGGAGCTGACATGGCATGGGGTAACCAAAAATGGAAGGGGAATTGCGCCGATTTACTAAAGGCACCAATTAAAATTAAGGCCAACAGCAGAGGGTAGAGTGAGTGACCTTTAATTAGTTTGGCCTGCTGCATCACCTGATCCAGTTCATAGCTTCCTGCTATTTGACCAAGGATGACTACCCCAGCGAGCAGCGCCAAGCCGCCTCCGCCAGTCACGGTTAGAGCCATACGCGCACCGCGGCGGGCGTCGGACTGCTTGGACCAATAGCCGATCAATAAAAAGGAACTAAGGCTGGTGAGTTCCCAAAAGAATACCATGAGTAACAGGTTATTGCTCAGTACCAGACCCAGCATGGCACCCATGAACAGCAGCAGGTAGGCGTAAAACCGAGCCATTGGGTCTTCTTGACTAAGGTATTTGCTGGCATAAAGCACCACCAAACTGCCAATGCCGGTAATCAGGCAGGCGAACAGCCAGCTAAGGCCATCTAGGCGGAAACTCAGGTTAAGGCCAAGTGCGGGAATCCATTCTTGGTAATACCAGTGAAATTCTTGATTAAGAATACTTGGTGCTTGCCATACAAGCCAGGCAAATAGACTGGCAGGAATTATAAAGCTGAGTAATGCGCAATGCTGACGGCTGATTTTGATACCAAGGCTGGGTAGCCAGACCAAGATAAAAGGTAGGGCAACGATCAAGGCGAGCATGAGCAGCGTTCCTAAAGGATGTTAAAAAACATAAACAGCGAGACACAGCAGGGCTGTGGATGAATGCGTGCTCAGGTTAAGTCTGCAGTGAATACAGAACTAACCTGAAAAACCCAAAATGCTATTTAACGAGGTCGAAGTGTACAATAAAATATCATTAATTAGTGCTACTGCAATGAGCATTGCGAAAAAATTAGTTCATTTTTGTTGCAACTTTAGCCTGTAGCTTGATGGGAAGGCAGCCGACCAGCAAAAGTAACAAACGGTTAGCTAAACCGGGTACAGTTAAAGGCTGGTTTTTATCCAACAAAGCCGTTAAGCCATTGTCGGCAACCTTAGTCGCATCCATGAGCAGCAGCTGTTGTGACTTTTTAAGCTGCTGATTGGAAACTTCAAAAAACTCGGTGGCCGTGGTACCGGGACAGAGGCAGCAGACTCGAATGCCTTGGTGTAATACTTCTTGATGCAAGGCCAGGCTGATGCTGAGCACTGCAGCCTTACTTGCCGCATAAAGGCCATAGTTAGGGAAGGGCAAAAAGCTAACCACCGAGCCGACATTTAGTAAGTATTTGGCCTTGGGCTGGCGCACAAACCAGTGACATAGGTGGCTAACAGCCACCAAATTGAGCTGTAGCAATTGATTGAGTTCTGACCAGCTTTGCTCGGCCATAGGACCATGTATGCCCATGCCGGCGTTATTAATTAATAACTCAGGCAATAGTTGCTCTGTTTCTAGCTGTTCTAACAAGGCTTCTCGCGCATTAGCGTCGGCAAGATCAAGAGTGAACACTCTTACTTCAGTGTCAAGCTCGGCAGCCAGATCATTTAATCTCTCTGCCCTTCTGGCGACCAAAATAAGTGAATACCCCCTCTTTGCCAGTAAGCGCGCCTTGGCTAAACCAATACCACTGGATGCGCCAGTAATTAATGCCCATGAACACATAGTAGCCTCTAGAGATGGAAGTGACTCACTAAGGATACCTGATCAGTAGCCTGCTGGTTAAGGGTGCGTGCCTTCTGTTTATTAAAATCCAAGCTTTCAGAGATTGCTTTATTAACCTGGCTGAGGTTACTAACACTTGCGGTCAGTTCTTGAATAACCTGGCTTTGTTGGCTCGAGGCGCTAGCTGTGTTGTGGTTGTCGTCTTTGAGTTGCCCAAAACTTTGCTGCACCTGAGTCAGAGACTGAACGACTGCTTCTGAGGCTTCAATCGCTTGACTGGCCAGCTCAGTACTTTCGCCCATCAGAGGGAGGGCATGTTTAATGCTTTGCTGGAGCTGCTCAACGATGTCAGCAATCTTAGTTGTTGACTCCTTGGCTTGACCCGCGAGCGAGCGTACTTCATCAGCCACTACAGCAAAGCCACGCCCTTGTTCACCTGCTCGTGCAGCCTCAATGGCTGCATTTAATGCTAATAGGTTGGTTTTTTCAGCAATACTACTGATTAGGTTCAGCACCGAAAATATGTTATTGGCATCATGACTAACTTGATCAAAGCGTTCACTGGCGTCGGTTAGTACCTTACTTAACTGATGGATGCGTTGCTCAGTTTGGCTCAATTGTTGATTGCTTTGGTGAATGTCTAGGTCTGCCTGGTTAGCACGCTCTAAGGTTTTTTGTGCGTTTTGGGCAACCTCTTGGGCGCTACTATCCAGTTCATTCATTGCGCTGGCCAGTTGATCCAGTTCTAGCTCTTGGTCTTTGAGGGTGTTGGCACTTTGCTGGCTATCTTGAACGATTTGTTGTGAATTATGCTCTACCTGTTGGGCTTGTTGTTGGATATTGGCAATCATTGCACGCTGTTCATTAAAGGTATTAAGTAAAGCCGTACGTGCATTGATAAATTCCTTGCCTCGCACCTGGGGTAGCTGGAACCTGAGGTTGCCAACTGCTAAAGCTTCTAAGCCTTGGATCAGTTTTTCAAGGGGCTTACTGATACGGCGATTGAGCCAAAAGCCGATGCTAGCAGCCAAAACCAGACTAACAAGCCAAAGCAGAAAAGTGTTGGTTTCACCTCTTTGGTTAGCTGCTCGAGTTTGTTGGTAGCTTTGGTTGGCAATTTGTTGATTGAGAATAATCAGGTCATTTGTGGCCTGGCTTAGTGTTTCAGCTAGCTGCTGAAACTGCTCAAGAAGCGCTTGATTGGCTTGAATCAGGGCCAGTCGTTGTTGCTGCAACTCGATGAACTCTGAACTCTCTAGTTCTTGAACCAGGGCGTTGAGGCTTTGATAGCTGGATCGTCCGGTAGCTCCTACTAACCTGACATAGACATCTCGATAACGATCGAACTGCGGGTAAGTACGCTGAATTTGTGCAAAAAGTCGGTTGTAGAGCCGAAGCTGTTGCTCTAGTTGTTCACTGTCTTCAAGCTGGTGGCGAACTTCGCGCAATAGTTCGAGCATTTCGTTGGTTCGTAATTTGGCCGTAGAATGAACTGCGCTTATGCCCAGGGTGTTGTCACCCATTTCAGCTGCAAACTGTATGTCACGACCCAGGTTGTCTAGGAAGTCGAGCGATAGGTCGAAGCTTGAATCAAGCCGTTGCCATTGATTGGCTTGTCGCTCGGTTGCTAAAAAAAAGCTTTGTCTGTTGTGACTAATAAGATCTTCTAGATTTTCTACCTGAGTCAGTAATTGGTGGATTGCTCTCATTTGCTGCGGATTGCTCATTAGCTGCTCTAAATCTATGCTCTGCTCCTGAACTTGCTGCATCAATTCAGTAAACTGCTGTTGATTGTGCTTGAGTTCGGTTAGGTCTCTACTGTTGAGTAGCTGGCTGAGGCTTTGTTGAATCTCAAGGCCAAATTTATCCAGTCGTGCAGCCCCGATGACAGCAGGGTTCACTGTTGTTACTAAGTTCTCAAGCTGTAGGTTGTTCTGCCTTTGGCGACTGATGGATGTCACGCTTACAAGGGTGAGTAATACCAGCAGTAGGACAAAGGCAGAATTAATCAGTTGGCTAATAGCAATCTTATTGAGCATATCGATAATTTAATTCAGTTATTATTAGAGTTTAAAGCGATGCACTAGGGTTTTCTGCTGTTGCGCTAGCTGTGCTAGGTATTGTGAACCTTTTTTGGACAACTCTGCGTCTTCAGCCGTTTTTTCCGCTGATTGCGCCACGGCCAAGATGTTTTCAGTAATGTCCTGCACCACGGCACTCTGTTGTTCTGCGGCTGCGGCAATGGTAGTGCTTTGATCGCGTAAGTTATTAAACTCCCCGATTAGTTCGGCTAGAGAATTAGAAACGGCCTGAGCATATTCGACTGCTAGTTGAGCTTTTTCCTCGCTAGCAGTCATTTCTGGGATGGCTCCGGCAACACTTTCTTGAAGTCTTTCAACAATGTTGTCGATGGTTTCTGTGGACTTTCTTGCTTGATTAGCCAGACTACGTACCTCATCAGCCACCACTGCAAAACCACGCCCTTGGTCACCTGCACGGGCGGCTTCAATGGCCGCATTAAGGGCCAGTAAATTTGTTTTCTCGGCAATGCCACGAATCAGATCCAATACCCCAACAATTTCTTCTGAATCCTTATTAACCTGTGCAAAGCGAGTTTTAACTTGTTTAATGGCACTGGATAGTTGATCAATACTGCCTTGGTTGTCGGAGACCTCGCTGCTCGTGGTTTGTACTAGGTTGGTCGCTTGGTTTACGGTTAATAAGCTTAGCTCTGTGCTTTGTGCTACTTCTTTTGCCGTGGAGTCTAGTTCGGTTGCCGCAGTGGCCACTAATTGTGTTTGTTCCTGCTGTTGGTCCATGGCTAGGTGAGTACGCTCGCTGATACTAACGGCTTTTTGACTCGAACGATCAATGTCGTCAGCAGATTGAATGATTTGCTCAATTAAAAGTCGTTGCTCGGCCATTAATTGATTAACTGCTTTACCAAGAATGATGAACTCTCTACCACGATCGATTTCAACCCTTTGACTTAGGTTGGCATTTGCGATCCTTTGTAGGCCCTCTATCAGTAAGTTAATAGGACCCATTATTGAGGCTTTTAGTGCTAAGCCAATTCCCAGGGCCAATAAGACACTCACCAAGAATATGGCAATTAAGGAAGAACGGCTCTCTGTTGCCGCCTCTTGACTTTGGACTTCTGCTTGGCTGGCGATCTGATTTGCCTGTGAAATCAGGCTTTGGTTTTGGTTATTGAAGTTTAGGGTGGATTGGCTGAAGTCTGCTAAGGCTTGTGACTTAGCCATGTAGCTTTCGACAATTTCTATCTGGCTGGCCAAAATATTACTCTGTTCAATGCCTGGCAGAAGATTCAGTAGATTGCTGTAGTTGCCTTGGCCAACCGTCCCAGGAACCAGTCGAGAGTAGTCGTCCTGATAGCGCTCAAGCAAAGGAAATGCGCGATTGGACTGAGCCAGTGTACGATTAAACAGTCGAATGTGCTCGTTAAGCGCATCCATGTCTTCTGTTTCATTGACAATGCTTTCTAGCCCAACCTGGAGTTCATCGACACGCCTTTCAACATTGGACATTACTGAACGAATGCCATCAACTGAAATACCCATGGAAAAAGCAAAATCAATGTCGCCAGTAATGGCATCAACAAATTCTTGGACAAGATTGAAACGCTGATCAAGATCTCTTAATGCTGCTTGGCTGTTACTAATGGAGACTAAGTTAGCGCGATGGTTTTGCATTAGGCTCTCAGCATCCGCTTTTAACTCTTGTGACAGGCGGATAAGTTGCTGTAGCTGCTGTTCCATTTGCTCATTAATGGGGCGAATTTGGGAAAAAATTTGCTCAAGTTCTAGGTATTGCTGGTTAAATCGCTCTTCAATGCTGGAAAGTCTTTCAGGGCGTTGTTCATTGCTGAACTGGACAACAGTAAGGTTGATTTGTCCCATCTGAGTGGCCAGTTCACCGGCACTAATGACTCCGGGGTTAATGTTTTGAGTGATGTTTAGAAGTTGATTGTTGACCCTATTTACTGCATTAAAACCTGAGTATGCAGTGAGGCCAAGCAGCATTAGCAATAGTACAAATGATGCGGCAATAATGCTGGTAATGGGTGTGTTTTTGAACATTTTAAGCTCCAAACATCGGAGGAATGATTAAGTTATCGGCCTATATGGCACAGACTTTATTTTAGTCTAGTCAGTAAACTGTCTTCACGCGAACCAAATTGTCAATTATGAAGAATTGGCCGGTCCTGGTTGAAAAATGGTCTATGCTTAATTCATGACCTAACTTTATGGGGGAGCCACATGTCAGCACTAACCATTGTTCAAAGGACTGTTTCTGGCTACCTAGTCTTGGTGTTACTGATTGCCGCCCTTGGAGGTTCTAGCCTTTTTGTCATGTCCAGTTTGAGTCAGTCATTAACCGCTTCCTATCAAGAGGTATTGCCGACCGTAAATAGGGCTAATGCATTAAAAGAGCCAGCTTATGCTGCATTGACTGCTATGTCAGATTATTTGCGGGTTAGTAGTGATCCGGCTCGACAAGAAGCTCAGCAAATGATGCAGTCTCAGCAACAGGAACTTGCTCATGGGTTGGCCAGTTTAGAGGCAGAGTTGCCGGACATATTGCAGGGCAGCATGAATTTTGCCAGCTTGCAGCAAGGGCAAAAGCAACTGGGGCAAATGTTTGAAAATCAGTTGACATTGCATGATAGGCAGGCCGAACTGGAGCAACAAATTCAGGTAAGTTTTCTTGGTTTCAGTGAAGGCTGGCGAGGATTCAATACTGGCATGCAAACCCTTGGCAATAGAGTCACTGATCCTGCACTTGCCCGCCAAGTCCGCGCTTTTGAACGTGCAGGGGCTCCGCTGTTGGAAACCTTGAATCAACTATTGATGGCAGCAAACCTAGATGACTTTGAGTTGCCTAAAACCAATGCATTGGGTGCACTTGAAGGCTTTGATAGGCCTTTGGCCTTTGTGGAGGAGCGAGATGCAGGTCTATATGGTGAATTACTCGCATTCAGGAATCGAGCCGAGCCAAGGTTGATAGGAGAGGCCAGCATTGTAGAAATGAAACAGCAACAGCTGGAGACCCGAGCGCAATTAGAGCAAGACCGCCAGTTATTAGATCAGGCATTCGCCAATTTTATAGATAGCCTAGATGTTTTGTTGGTGCCCGTTGCTGACTATGCAGAGTCACAACAGCAGCAAGCGGCAGGCACTGTTCGTCAGTCACTGGTACTGGTTGTTTCATTGATACTAGGTGCGGTGTTGCTAGCGACTGTCATTGGTTTATCTACCGTTAGCTCAATTCGTGGCCCGGTAAGACGTATGTTGGCAGCCATTGAGCGCATTGCTCAAGGCGATTTTAGCCAGCCTGTCGCAGTACAAGGTAAAGACGAATTGGCGCAAATAGGTCAATTCATTAATGGGTTAATTGAACGCTTGTCGTCCAGTATCTCTGGGGTGGCTGCGACAGCCAAAGAATTACAGCAGGCTGCAATGGATAATAGAAAGCTGGCTTTACAAACCTTGGAAGGCACTGAACAGCAACGCGAACAAACGGACTCCATTGCTACTGCTATTCACCAAATGGAGTCTGCTGTTGCAGAGGTAGCTCATAGTACGGAAAGTGCGCACCAGCAGGTCGAATTGTTAAGAGAGGCAGCAGATACTAATAGACAGAACATGGGCGCAAGTTTAACCGCAATTGCCACTTTATCTGAGAACATCAAGAACGCTGGCGAGGTGATTTCTCAGGTTCGTCAGCGTAGTGAGGATATCACAGGAATTTTGTCGGTGATTCAGGGTGTTTCCGAGCAAACGAACCTTTTAGCCTTAAATGCTGCCATTGAAGCCGCTAGAGCTGGTGAGCAGGGCCGAGGCTTCGCTGTTGTGGCCGATGAGGTGCGTTCGCTTGCAACCAAGACCCGAGATTCAGCTCAAGAGATTCATAGCATGATTGACGCATTAGTTAACGCAAGTGCCCAGGCCGTGCAGTTGATGAGCAACGCAGAGCATCATGTTACCGATGTGGTGGAACAGTCCAACCTAACGAATACCAGCTTGCAACAGATGACTCAAAACCTTGAGGAGGTTGCTGATCGCAGTGTGCAGATTGCCGCCGCTGCGGTTGAGCAAAGTGAGGTCGCTAAAGAGGTTAATCGCAATATATTGGGGATAGCAGGGTTAGCACAGCAGGCCGCGCTAGGCGCGCAGCAGAGCAGTACGAATAGTGAGGAAGTTAATCGTTTGGCTGAGGAGCAAGCAAAATTGATAGCAATCTTTAAGTACTAGGCGGTCTTAGGCTGGTTATTTACTCTGACTCAGGGTTTAATGAGCAGCATGAACTCACAAGCCTTTTTGTTACAGCCCCTTAGTCAGTTGAAAGGCATTGGTATCAAGCAACAACAGGCCTTTGCTAAGCTGAAAATTGCCAATTTAGAGCAACTTTTGTTGCACTTGCCTTTGCGCTATGAAGACCATAGCAAGAGACATTTTTTAGCTCAAATAGCGCATGAGCAGTCTGCCTTGCTTCATTTGCAAATCATTGATGCCAAGATTCTGCCAGGTAAGAGAGCTAGACTAGTAGCTCGTGCCACTGATGGCAGTACAGAGGTGCAGCTAACTTGGTTTTATTTTCAGGCTTATCAGTTACAGCGGTTGCGCCCAGGCAGTTGTTGGCGGGTCTATGCCCAGATAAGGCATAATGGTTTTGGTTTGGAAATTGTTCACCCCCAGCTTCAACCGTTAGCCAGTCTAGATCAGCAGGTGGTAAACCAAGGTTTCCTTCCGGTATATTCTTTGGTGGATAAACTTAGTCAGTCTTTGCTTCGTTCTGCTGTGGCCCAAGCTTTACAAATTTTGCGACAAATGCCCAGCTTTAACGATTTGCCAGTGGAGTGGCAACAACGATTTGCTTGGCCCAGTCTTTTTCAAGCCCTAAATCAGTTACACTTTCCACAGTCTAACCAACAGGTTGAGGAGATTGAGCAGGGCACATCATTGGCTATGCAGCGGTTATTAATCACTGAGTTGCTGGCACATCACTTGTCACTCAAGCAAGTTAAGCAGCAGCAGGCCAAGTGGCAGGCTTATCGGCCGCAACCAGGGGTTGGTGAACCATTAGCAGCAAGGTTGCGGCAGTCCTTACCCTTTAGTTTAACCTCGGCGCAAGAGCGAGTTATCGCTGAAATCACTGAGGATTTGCAGGCACATCAGCCCATGCAAAGGTTATTACAGGGAGATGTTGGTTCTGGCAAAACCTTGGTTGCCTGCTTTTCGATGCTGCCCGTGCTGGCTAGTGGTTGGCAGGTAGCAATTTTAGCGCCCACAGAGATTTTGGCTGAACAACATTTTCAAAATTTTTCCCATTGGCTAGAGCCCATGGGAATCAGTACGGCGCTACTAACAGGTAAGCAAAAAAAATCACAAAAGAAGCAACTGTTAAGCGCTTTAGCAGAGGGAAAGATAAAGTTGGTGGTTGGTACTCATGCTATTTTTCAGCCTGATGTAGAGTATACTGCTTTGGCCTTGGTGATATTAGATGAACAACATCGTTTTGGGGTGGAACAACGTTTGTCTCTCCTACAAAAAGGCCAGGATCAACAGGGGCGTTCACCGCATCAATTGGCCATGTCTGCGACTCCTATTCCTCGAACCCTGGCCATGACCCTTTGGGGTGATTTAGCCTGCTCTGTGATTGATGAATTACCACCTGGTAGGCAAGCCATTGAAACACGCCTTATTTCGTCCGAGCGGCGCTATGACGTCATGGAGCGAATAGCACATGCAGTTAAACAGGGTGCTCAGGCATATTGGGTTAATACCCTAATTGAAGAGTCTGAGCAGTTGAATAGTCAGGCTGCTGAGGAAACCTGGCAGGAACTGAGTGCGGGCTTGCCTGGATTAAGTATTGGTTTGATTCACGGACGGCAAAAGCCAAAAGAAAAGCAAGACATTATGGCGCAATTCAAAGCTGGTGAGTTGCAGGTTTTAGTGGCAACTACCGTTATTGAGGTTGGGGTGGATGTGCCCAACGCCAGCATTATGATCATCGAAAACGCTGAACGTTTAGGGCTTGCTCAGTTGCATCAATTGCGGGGGCGGGTAGGGCGAGGCAGCAAGGCCAGTTTTTGCTTACTGTTATATCAGGGACCTATGTCTGAACACGGAAAAGCCAGGCTGCAAGCCATGCGTGAAAGTCAGGATGGGTTCTTTTTGGCTGAGCAAGATTTACAGCTACGTGGCCCTGGAGAGTTATTGGGTAAGCGCCAGTCTGGTGCGATGCAGTTTCGACTGGTTGACCTAGTGCGTGATGTTGATTTGCTGCCAAGAATTGAGCCTCTGGCCATCGAGCTAGAAAATAGCCACCCACAGCTGATTACTCCTTTGATTGAGCGTTGGCTGGCACATTGTCAGCATTATGCTCAGGCTTAGCTATACTTACATAAAGTCTCCTAAGTTTGTCTTGGCTAAGAATTAAATACGAGGAATATCATGGCAATGTCGCTGCCCTTAACCCCCCAGGATCTCCAGCAGTTACTCCAACCCTACCAAATGCAATGGCAAGACAGTAGTTCTTGGCCACAGTTCCCGGTAATTTGCCAGCTTTTTTCTGACGATCAGGGATTGATCATGGTGCTCTGTCGTGATGACAGCCTAGTTGACTTACATCGGCTGCGTAAATTAACTGGTCGGTTCCTGGCCGCTGCCAGTCCTGAGCAGCGCCAATCCTTTTGCGCCAAGTTGGCGATGGAGACCTTGCCTGCTTTTCCCGAAATACACTCCCTGCCAACCCTTGTTGACCGGCGGTTGTTAGAATGGTCAAACTGGACCTTCTGTGTGGCCCGTCATCAGTGGGTGACAGCAAGGCAGCCGAATCAGCTTTTGCAGCAACCTGCTGTCAATGTTTTGCCCTTTACAGACCTTTTGCCTGAGGTTACTCATGATTGGGATCTACAACTGCAACAGGATGTGCCCTTGATCAACCAGGCTGTGAGTCGCTTTACGGCCAAGCGTATCCAGCAGCGCTTAGATGAAACACTCGAGCTGCCGCCATTATCTCAGACTGCCAGAGCCATTCTGGACTTGCGTAATGATCCAGATGCCGATGCTGTTAAGCTGGCGGCCATCATCGAGGCCGACGCCAGCTTGGCCGCGCAGGTGGTAGGCTGGGCGGCCAATGCTTATTTCTCTGCACCAGGCAAAGTGCGTTCGGTGCAAGATGCAGTGGTTAGGGTGTTGGGCTATGAGCTGGTAATGAATTTGGCGTTGGGCCTATCCCTAGGGGCCTGTGTTCGTCCGGGTTTATTGCACCAGCGGTCCATGCTGCAGTATTGGCAACAGTCTATGCTGATGGCCGCGGCCATGAACGGCTTAAACCGATTAATACCAGAGTCTTATCGCCCGTCTTATGGCCTTGTCTACCTCACTGGACTGCTACACAACTTTGGCCACTTAATTTTAGCTGAGATCTTTCCACCTCAGTTCGCTGCTTTGGTGCCCAGTATTGAAGCCAATATTCATCTTGAGCCCAATGCGATAGAGCAGCAGATGCTGGGTATCTCCCGCGAGCAAATTGCCAGCGCCCTGCTAGCGAATTGGCATTTGCCCTCCGAGGTGATCACAGGCATTCGCTTCATTCGTCACCCTGAATACATGGGCGTGCATGCCGATTATGCTCAGCTTGCTGCGGTAGCATTAAAGTTACTTCGTTTCTATGGTTTGGTATCTGGCCCTGTGACCGCGGTCGAGCCAAGCCTGTTTGAGTCATTACAGATAGATCCCCATCGGGCTGAAGCGTTTATGCAGCAGTTTTGCGCGCAAGCGCCAGAAATTGAAGAGGCTGCTCGCCTTTTGGTGTCAAAATAACTCAGAGGAAGGTTGATTTTGATCTTGGTTGAAAATTAATGTGATATTTGTCACGCTAATTCCGTGACAAGCCTTGGTTTTTTGTCTATAAATGTAAGTGTTCTTGTTGAACAAACTGACAAAAGCATTTTGGAGGCATCCATGGCATACAATAAAACCATAAGCTTTGAACAATACGCTGAAGACTTCTATCTTGGTTCGCGTGATCACATTAGGCAGCAACTAGAGGCCGATATGCAGGCTTTTTTGGATAATGGTGGCATGATTGATGAGGTCCCTAGCCGTGTTATGGCAGATCCACCACGCAAGCCTCAAGTGGGTTACGGCTCCCAGCCTATCTAAACAAAAAAGCGGCCTTGGCCGCTTTTTTGTTTGTCGGGTAGGTTCAGCGAAATGCTGACAGTAATTCATTAAAACTAAAATCAAAACCCTCTTGGTTTAGGCCAAAGTCACCGCTTAAATCGCCCTGGCCCTCTACCTGCCACTGGATGGCATTTGAAGAAAGGATGGATTGGTAGAGACTCAGGCCTGCGTTGGCCGTAGAGAAGCTAAGTGGCACCCGTACGGTATTGCTTTGTCCTGCGGCTAGGTTGGCACCCTCTACCGTGGCAGCATTGATTAGTGAGCGGTCATTGGCCTTTAAGTCCAGCGCCATGCCGCTGAGGTTAATTGGGAACAGGTTAGGATTATCAATTTGCAAAAATAAATCCATGCTGGACCTGGTAATGCCAATGTCAGTTAGTACTAGGTCGCTTATGCTTAGGCGTGGAGGCTGAGGAATGGGGGCACTGCCCTGATAACTGAGTGGTAAAACTACATCCCCAATCACAGGCACTGGAATGCCTAGGCTGCCAGCTAGCTCAAAATCAAACTGATTGCTGTTACGAAAGCCTGTAGCAAGGCTGAATAGGCTGCTGTACGGCAACTGTACCGGCACCTCAATCTGTGTTTTTTGCCTTGCGGCTAGATTTTGTCCTTGAGTGGCCTGTGCTTGAGCGATTTGGTTGCCATCAATAAGCAGGCCCAGATCAAGGTTACCCAGCGGAATGCTGAAGTTATTGGGGTTGGTGATGTCGAGCACAACACCAAGAGTAATGCTGTCAAAACTAAGGTTCTGAACTCTGGTGCTATTAATTTGCGCCTGAGGCTGGACATGAGAAAACTGATTGGCACAGCTGCTCATAAGCACAACCAAGCCAACAAACAAGCTGATTGAGGAAAGGCGTTGTAAGAACATAAGTAAGTCTCCTTGATTGAGGTTAAAACATTGTAACCCTAGTTGTTGCGAGGCACTAATAATGTTCTGCCTTTGGCTGAAAATTTTAACCTCGGCCGGTACTAACGGGGGAGGTCATTGCCTTGACCTAGTGCAGTGTTTTGTAACTTTACTACCTTTGAGTCTGCCAATTTGATACCAATGCGGTTAGAATAGCACCACCTTGAAACCTCAACTGAAGGAAGGCCCTATGTCCGTTTTGAAGATGTCTGATCTTGATTTGGCTGGCAAGCGTGTATTCATTCGCCAAGACCTAAATGTTCCTCTGGATGGTAATAAAATTACCAGCACCCAGCGTATTGATGCCTCGATCCCAACCATCGAGTTGGCTCTGAGCAAGGGCGCAAAAGTGATGATCACGTCGCACATTGGTCGTCCAGAAGAAGGCGTGTTTGATGAAGCCTCATCTCTGGCTCCAGTTGTGGAATACTTGAAAACTAAACTCAGCGCCCCTGTTCGCTTGGTGCGCGACTACCTAGGCGGTGTTGAGCTGGCCGATGGCGAAGTAGTGGTATTAGAAAACTGCCGCTTCAACAAGGGCGAAAAGAAAAACAACGAAGAGCTAGGCAAGCAGTATGCTGCGCTTTGCGATGTCTTCGTCATGGACGCCTTTGGTACTGCACATCGTGCGCAAGCCTCTACTCATGCTGTTGCTCAGCACGCGCCTGTTGCCTGTGCTGGCCCATTGTTAGCTGCTGAGCTGGATGCCTTGGCCAAAGCGCTGAAAAACCCTGAGCGTCCTTTCTTAGCCATTGTCGGTGGCTCTAAAGTGTCTACCAAGCTGACTGTGCTGGAAAATCTGGCGCAAAAAGTAGACAGCCTGATCGTTGGTGGTGGTATCACCAATACCTTTATCCTGTCTCGTGGTAACAGCGTTGGTAAATCCTTGGCTGAGCCAGATTTGGTGCCTGTTGCTAAAGATCTGGACAGCAAGTTTGAAATCCTAAAAGAAGTCGATGTTCGTGTTGCCAAGGACTTCAGTGCCGACGCCGAAGCCACAGTTAAAGCCGTTGATCAAGTGGCTGAAGACGACCTGATTCTTGACATTGGCGACCAAACAGCAGAGCTGTTTGCGCAAAAGATCCGCGAAGCTAAAACCATCATCTGGAATGGCCCAGTGGGTGTATTCGAATTTGATAACTTCGCCAAGGGTACGGAAACCGTTGCTCGTGCCATTGCTGAAAGCCAAGCGTTTTCTGTTGCTGGCGGTGGTGATACACTGGCGGCCATCGACAAGTACGATCTGGCCAGTGGTGTGAGCTATATTTCTACCGGTGGTGGTGCCTTCTTGGAATTTGTTGAAGGTAAGGTGTTGCCTGCCGTTGAGATTCTTGAGCAGCGTGCTAAAGGTTAATTGATTTGTCGGGCCCTTTGGGGCCCTTTGTTCTATTGTGAAAGGTGAAAACCCATGACTAAAGTTCTTGATGTTGTAAAGCCAGGCGTTGTGACTGGTGAAGATGTAAGCAAGCTGTTTGCTGTAGCCAAAGAAAACCTGTTTGCTTTGCCAGCTGTTAACTGCGTTGGCACCGATTCTATCAACGCCGTGCTGGAAGCTGCTGCCAAGGTTAAAGCACCGGTTGTGGTTCAGTTTTCTAATGGCGGTGCTCAGTTTGTTGCTGGCAAGGGCCTGAAGCTGGAAGGCCAGCAAGCGCAAATCCTTGGTGCTATTTCTGGTGCTAAGCACGTTCACGCCGTGGCCGAAGCCTATGGTGTGCCTGTTATTCTGCACACTGACCACGCAGCGAAAAAGCTGCTGCCTTGGATTGATGGTCTGTTGGACGCTGGTGAAAAGCACTTCGCTGAAACCGGCAAGCCACTGTTCTCTTCACACATGATCGACCTGTCTGAAGAAAGCCTAGAAGAGAACATCGAAATCTGTGCCAAGTACCTAGAGCGCATGAGTAAAATCGGCATGACGCTGGAAATTGAACTGGGTTGCACTGGTGGTGAAGAAGACGGTGTGGACAACACTGGTATGGACAGCTCTGAGCTGTACACTCAGCCAGAAGACGTTGCCTATGCCTATGAAAAGCTGAACGCCATCAGCCCGAATTTCACCATCGCGGCCTCTTTCGGTAACGTACACGGCGTCTACAAGCCAGGTAACGTAGTGCTGACGCCAACCATTTTGGCTAACTCGCAAAAGTTTGTGAGCGAGAAGTACGGCGTACCAGCTAAGCACCTGAACTTCGTATTCCACGGTGGTTCTGGTTCCACTGCTGAAGAAATCAAAGAGTCAATCAGCTACGGTGTTATCAAAATGAACATCGACACTGACACTCAGTGGGCCACTTGGACCGGCGTTCGTGATTACTACGAAGGCAAAAAAGGCTACTTGCAAGGTCAGATCGGTAACCCAGAGGGTAACGACAAGCCAAACAAGAAGTATTACGACCCACGCGTTTGGTTGCGTGAAGGTCAGACCTCAATGATCGCTCGCTTGGAGCAAGCCTTTGCTGAACTGAACTGCGTTGACGTTCTGTAAGCTTTGTTAATGCTGAAAAAACCCGCTGCGGCGGGTTTTTTGTTGGCCCAGCGAAGCTGGCAAACCCATAACCAGTAGATGCAAAGCCTATGTCAAGCTGAGCTTGTAACGGGTAAGGCTGTGTTTGTTGGCTCTTGAAATTCATTGCAGGAGGCGTGTAAGAGACCCACTCGTGCGGTTCTGCAAGTGGAATGAGATGGTAAGGCCTTAGCCTACTCGATCTTGCCGTTGAACAAATGGCCTTCGCAATCCCGCTACTTCAGTGGCGGGTCAAGAAGGCCGGTCTTGGTTCTCAATATAGGTTCTTATGACATCGAGGCTAGCCCCTCCGCAGCTAACCGCACAATATGAGGGCGACCATATATGTTTCCCCCAAAAGAATCGACTCAAGTGCTGATTGTGTTTTAGCCTGAGCATCCTACTGGAAGATCCTTTCAGGCACTTTACCAGTTTAGATATAGACAATGTTGGCGGGTACTGAAGCAAACAATGAACATGATCTGATTCGCCTCCAAATTCAATGACTTTGCTAGATAGTGACATTGCTATTTGTCTAAACCAGGCTTCTAAATCCGTAAGGTACTAAAGAATCACCCGGCAAAATGGTCACTCAAAAAAGCGGTCTCAACCGATCCATCCTCGACGTTGGTTGGCACAAGATCGAAACTTACACCAAATACAAGGCTTACCAAGCAGGAAAGGCCGTATTCAAACTATCTGCTTATCAAACCAGTCAGGCGTGTGCAGCTTGCGGCCACACGCACTCTGAGAACCGGAAAACCCAAAGTGATTTCCAGTGCCTCAGTTGCGGACATACTGACAACGCCGATCACAACGCAGCCGAAGTGATCAAGCAGCGAGCAATAGATTTAATCAAAGACTCTGGAACGGAGTTAACCAAGAAAGGCGTATTGCGCCCGAACAGGTTATCGGACAGCCGAGGCAAAGTAAGACGTTCAAGCGCAAGCGAGAATGCTAATGCCAACGAAGCGTCAAAAAAGAAGATGGGATTACAGCGTCAAGCTGCATGACCTTAAGAAGCCCGTCACTTCAGTGACGGGTAGTTCACTACGGATTTGTATTACAGTTACCGCCCAAGCGGAGCCCTTGCTCAGCGCCAATATCAGAATGCTGCTAGTCAGTGGCAGCAGGATCAATACCAGTATGACGCTGCGCATCGCCTGACTGGCTTCACCAGCAGCAACGGTGCCAACGAGCAGTGGCAAATGGACGCCAACGGCCAAAAGCTGCTGGTGGACAACCCCTTTGTAGGTGCACAACTGGCCTATGAATATGACAACAATGCTCGGCTGGCAGCCATTACCGACAGCCAAGGCAAAGAGACTTTTGAGCGTGACCGTCGCGGCTTGATTACCCGCATTGTTCATGCCAATCAAGATGAAACGCGCTTAACTTGGGATGCTGCTGGCCGTCTTCTCAGCCGAGCACTGCCCAATGGCACCCGCGACGAATTCTTCTACGATGCTAATGGCAATA
>SKIB01000039.1 GCA_007116635.1 Saccharospirillaceae bacterium | reverse complement strand
CGTTCAAGTACCTGCCGCCGTTGTTCAGCAGTTGATGTCTGATATCGTTAGTATCTGGGCGCAGCGCGCCATTGATGAGCGCGGTGTGCTGCGCCTTAACATGCCCATTTATTCTGAGCGCATCTTTGATGAGCAGCGCTTTAACAATCTGGACTACTTGATTGGCATTGAGCTGTTAATCAACAACATCAACCTGGTAAACCAGAATGTGGCGGCTCTTAAGCGTGAGCCAAACGCTGCCAATGTCCGTGATGAGGTCACCGGCCTGAGCCTGGAGGACCTATCCAAGGCCATTAGCGATGTGCGTGAGTTTGATTTACGCCAGCTCATTGACCCAGTGCGTGAGCTTGGTTTAGCTCGCAATGCTGACACAGTTAAGCTGTTTTACAACCGTCAATTGCGAGACCTGCAGCTTGAAAGGGATGAATACCTAGAGCGCGCCAGGGTTACTCGTGAGGCCATGAATCGCTTCGCTGCTGACCTTGCTAATGATTCTAATGTCACTCCTGGTACATCCTTGGGTACGCCTCAGCTGGGTGACGCCTTTTTGGATCGTTTGGTTGAAATTTCTCGCCAGGGTAGCTCTGAGGAGTTCCGTCAAGAGTTGCTGCGCGAGGTGCTGCGCCTAGAAAACCGTGCCATTGACGCCAATCGCCGCATAGCAGAGATCGAGCTATTGCTTAACGCACTTGGAGCCTCAGCCAGAAGCTCTGAAACCGGTGAAGAGGCCGCACTGCGCCGTATTTACGCTCAAGAGGTATCTGAGAACCTGCCTCTGGTGCTGGAGCAAATGCGTGAGTACACACAGGTAGTTGGTCGTATTCATGCTCAGTTGGGTCGTCAGGCCAGTGGTAATATCTCTCGGTTGATCCAGCCTCAGGGCGGTTCTTTCCGCGAGCACAGCTCAAGCTTTATTAGTCGTAGCCTGATTCTGTCGTTTATTGCCCTAATGATGGTGACAGGCTTTATCGCTCTGTTTGCTGCCTTGATTCAGGATGCCATGAAGCGCCGTAAAGCCTCATAGGCCCTCATAGGCTGATTAACAAGCCAACTGGAAAAGCGGCCATCTTTGAGCCGCTTTTTTATTGGTTCGTTGTCATCCTGCGCAGGGTGGCCGGTCTTTCTTGAAGAACTTCCTACTGCTCCATCTTCTCCAATCGCTGCTGCAACTCTTGCAGTCGCTGCTCACAACTGATCAACAGCTGTTGCTGCTGCTCAAATTCTTCACGAGTCACCAAGTCCAGCTCGCTGAGCTTTTGCTTCAGCAATTCTTTAATGGCCTGCTCAGCACCGGCCTTGAGCTGCTGCCCCTGACTGATGGCCTGAGTGGCCGCTTGGGCTAGTTGCTCCAGGATCTGACCTTGCACTTTCATGGTGAATACCTCGCCAAAAGGGTGAATGAGTTGGGCTCTATGCTAGTGCATTTCGTAAAAATGTGCACCGAATGGGTGAAAAAGGCCCATTTCTTAGCAATATTACCCCTTATTTAGTTTTGGCACACTAGCTGCAATGACCTGTTGTCCGTTGCTGATGGCAACCCCCAACAGGAGACATGTATGAAACTAATAACGGCGGTTATTAAACCCTTCAAACTAGACGACGTGCGTGAAGCCTTGTCAGACATTGGCGTGCAGGGCATTACGGTGACTGAGGTAAAAGGCTTTGGTAGGCAGAAGGGCCACACCGAGCTGTACCGTGGTGCCGAGTACGTGGTTGATTTTTTGCCCAAGGTTAAGGTCGAGGTCGCGGTTAACGACGATGCAGCCGAAGCCGTGATCGACGCCATTACCAAGGCTTCGCACACTGGCAAGATCGGCGATGGCAAGATCTTCGTTGCCAGCCTGGAAGAAGTCATCCGCATCCGCACCGGTGAAACCGGCAGCGACGCTGTTTAATTGGAGGCCATTATGGAAAACCAAATTTTAGAATTGCAATTTGCGCTGGATACCTTTTATTTCTTGGTCGCCGGTGCTCTGGTTATGTGGATGGCTGCTGGCTTCTCGATGCTGGAAGCAGGCCTGGTGCGTAGCAAAAACACCACCGAAATTCTGGTGAAAAACGTTAGCCTGTTCGCCGTGGCCTGTACCATGTACCTGCTGGTGGGTTACCAGTTCATGTACGGTGGCGGCTGGATGCTGGGTGGCATGCTGGAAGGCGGTGACTACCTGGCCGACAGCATTGCTGAGGGCTTTGACGGTGACGCCGTGTACTCCTCAGGTGCTGACTTCTTCTTCCAAGTGGTCTTTGTTGCCACGGCCATGAGCATTGTGTCTGGTGCGGTGGCTGAGCGCATGAAGCTCTGGGCATTCTTGGCCTTTGCTGTGGTCATGACTGGCTTTATCTACCCCATTCAGGGCGCCTGGAGCTGGGGCGGTGGCTTCCTTGATGAAATGGGCTTCAGCGACTTTGCTGGCTCGGGCATTGTACACATGGCTGGCGCTGCTGCTGCCCTAGCTGGTGTGTTGCTCTTGGGCGCTCGTAGGGGCAAGTACACCAGCGATGGCCGGGTGAACGCCATTCCCGGTGCCAACATGCCTTTGGCTACTCTGGGTACCTTTATTCTGTGGATGGGTTGGTTCGGCTTCAACGGTGGTTCGGTGCTCAAGGTGTCGGACATCGACAGCGCTCACTCGGTGGCCATGGTGTTTGTGAACACCAATGCCGCTGCCGCTGGTGGCCTAATTGGTGCGCTGATTCTGGCCAAGATCCTGTTCAAAAAGGCCGATCTGACCATGGCATTGAACGGTGCTCTGGCCGGTCTGGTGGCCATCACTGCTGGTCCAGACACCACAACACCGCTGCAAGCCACCCTGTTTGGTGTGTTGGCTGGTGTGGTGGTGGTGTTGTCGATCCTTGGCCTGGACAAGCTGCGCATCGACGACCCAGTGGGTGCGATCTCTGTGCACGGTGTGGTGGGCTTCTTGGGCTTAATGCTGGTGCCTTTGACCAACTCTGATGCCACCATTGCTAATCAGCTAATTGGTGCAGGCGTGATCTTTGGCTTTGTGTTCAGCACCAGCTTGGTGGTTTGGTTTGTGCTGAAAAAGGTCATGGGCATTCGCGTCAGCGAGCAAGAAGAATACGAAGGCGTGGATCAAGCCGAGTGCGGCATGCAGGCCTATCCGGAATTCACTAAGTAAGACCGACTCTGCTTGTTTAGTGATCTTTTACCCAGCTCCGGCTGGGTTTTTTGTTTTCTAAAACATGGCTTCCATCGGCAGGTGCAGGCAGGCCTTGAAGGCTCGCACACCCAACTCCAGGCTGCCGCTGTTGTCAATCACCCACACATCTTCGCCTAAGGGCATGTAGCTGTTGGCCCGCGCCAATCGTTTGGCTTGCTGCTCCATGTCTTCCCGGCCACGCTTGGCTAAGCGCTGCATCAAAACTTCGGTGCGAGCGGTAATGTAGATGATGCGACGATTGGGGAACAGCTGCCTTGCCTGCTCAATCACGGTGCGTGACACATTCAACAGCAGATTGGTGCCTTGCTGCAGGCGCAGCAAATCCGAGCGGTGAATGCCATAGAACAGTCCATGCGCCTGCCAATTCAGAGGGTACTCGCCCTGCTGCTGGCGCTGCACAAATTCGGCCTGGCTGACCGCAATGTGATCCTCGCCACCCGCGTCTGCGGGGCGCGTGATATGGCGCTGAGGTTGATGCCAGTTGCCAAGGGGGGCCAGCTGCCGCATCACTTCGGCCATGAGGCTGTCTTTGCCCACACCACTGGGGCCACAAATTAGGTACAGACAGCCTTTGGCCATCATGGGCTGAACGCTTTGATTCATCGAACAAGGGCTCCTTGGCCAATTACAACTGATTATTTTGGCTATCTATTGTGAAACTATAAAGACAAGACCACATTCTTTGCACAGTTTGCTACTGTAATACAGGAACCAAAGCCATTGGCTGCTTTGCTTGGAGAGGTGCTTGTGAAGTTACAACATAAAATCAGCCTGCTGTTGCTGTTGCCGCTCTTGGTGCTCTGCATGGGCCTGCTGCTGGTTGGCCATTTGGATTTGCAGCGCCGCTTTGTGCAGCACGCGCAGCAAACCGAGATGGCGCGCATTACGCCCATGTTGGAGCTGATCAGTCTCAACTACCAACAGCATCAGGGCTGGGATTTCTTGCAGCCGCAAGCAGGGCGGCAGCGCCTGCCGCGCCATGTGCGCATTGAAGACAGTCAAGGGCGTTTGCTCTACGGCCAGCCGGGCTCCATCCCCAATAATTGGCAATGGTTTGACATTCAGGCCGAGGGCCAGTCCATTGGTCGTTTGGGCTTGCCGCGCCAACAGCAATTATTGCTTGAGGCCGACCAACTCTTTGCCAGTCAAATTCAGCGCCAGATGCTCTGGCTGCTGCTCAGTGTGCTCTTGATCGTGCCCTTGCTGGCCTGGTTGCTGGCCAAGTGGGTGAGCAAGCCCTTGGCCGAGGTGCGCCAAAGCCTGAGCCTGTTGAATCGCGGTCAATACGACCTGCCTTTGGATGTGCAGCGCGCCGATGAGCTGGGCCAGCTGGCGCGAGATCTACAGCAGCTGGGCAAGTCCTTGGCGCTCAACCAACAAACACGCCAGCAATGGCTGGCCGACATGGCGCATGAGCTGCGCACCCCATTAGCGGTGCTGCAGGCCGATCTGGAAGCCATGCAGGACGGCATTCGCCCCTTGGATCAGCCCAGCATTGGTCGCTTATGGCAGCAGAGCCAAAGGCTGAATCGCTTGGTCAATGATCTGGCCGAGCTGGCGCGCAGCGACCAAAGCCAGCTGCATTACCAGTTGCAGCCTCTGGATTTGGCCGAGCAGTTGCAGCACTGGCTGGCCGAGCAGGACTGCAGTGCCCTTGAGTTGCGCTGCCAGTTGCAGAAAGTAACCCTCTATGGCGACGATCAACGCCTTAACCAGCTGTGGGGTAATCTGTTTAGTAATAGCCTGAAATACGGCGGCAACCCCTTGACCCTGGAGCTGATCGGTCAGCATCGCCCCGAGGGCTATGCCCTAATCTGGCAGGACGCTGGCAAAGGCGTGGCCGCCGAGCACTGGCCGAGGCTATTTGACCGCCTGTACCGCGTTGACCCTGCCGATCAGGAATCTCAGCCGCCGGGGCAGGGCCTTGGTTTGGCCATTGCTCGGCAGATCGTTGAACGCCATGGCGGTCAGATTCGCGCCATGCAATCGCCCTTGGGTGGGCTGGCCATTGAGATGTTTTGGCCTCGGGAGCTGTTGGCATGAAGGTATTGATTGTGGAAGACGAGCAGGCGCTGGCCGAGGTGATAGGCCAGTATTTGCGCCAAGCCGGTTATGAGGTTTGTTTGCTGCATCGGGGTGATCAAGTCTTGCCTTTGTTAGCCGAGCGCGATGTTGATCTTATGGTGCTGGACCTAATGTTGCCGGGTATGGACGGCCTAAGCCTGTGCCGTGCGGTGCGCCAGCAGGGCTGCAAAATGGGCATCATCATGACCACCGCCCGAGTGGAGGAGGTGGATCGGCTATTGGGCTTGGAGCTGGGCGCGGACGATTACCTGTGCAAGCCGTACAGCCCGCGTGAACTGGTGGCCAGAGTTAAGGCTGTGTTGCGACGCTTAGAGCCAGAGCTTGAGGCCAATTCCCTGAGTTTGCGCTTGGACGCTGACCGCAATCTGGTGAGTTGGCAGCAGCAAAGTCTGGAGCTGACTCGGGTGGAGTTTCGTATTTTGCAGGCCTTGGTGCAGGCCAATGGCCGCATTCTCAGCCGGGATCAGCTGATCAATCACATCTACGACGATCATCGCATCGTCAGTGACCGTACCATTGATAGCCACATTAAAAAAGTACGCCAGCGGTTGCGCCAGCTAGGCACCGAACACGACTGGATTCAGTCGGTTTATGGCACCGGCTACCAGTTTTGCCCGCTCTGAGGGCATTTGTCATCCTGCGCGCAGTCGCAGGGTGACGGGTCACTCAAGACCCTAAACCAAAGGCGTTAAACTCAGCCTAATGTGTTGCTCCAGTTGCTCAAATAGCGACTGATCGCGGCTGATGATGGCGCGCACATTGGGCCACTTGCCAAGTTCGTTGCCCTTGCTGCTCATCACCAGCACCCTAAGTTGCCGATTAGGGCCATCCAGTTGGCCAAGGGCCGCGAGCAGGGCATTGCTGTTCATTGGCTTGCAGGCACCAGCCAGCAGCATAAGGTCAAAGGGCTCATGGATTAAACGGCCAAGCGCTTGCAGGGAATCGTCACAAAACACCAGCCGGAAGCCCTTGGGGCTAAGCAGCTGATCCAGAATTTGGCAGGTACTTCTGGAGCTTTCCACCACCAGAATGTTAGCGGTTTGAGCGTGTAACTGCAGCCGTAATTGCTGCAGCTGGAGTTCGATGCTCTGCACCTCGGGATTGGCCTGCAGCATCAGTTTGCCAAGGCTGCGCAGCATGTCGATCATGTTAAGGCCAGCTTGTACCAGCTCAGGCTCAAAGCTTTGTGCCTGCTTAGCCTGGCTGAGATAGTCTTCAAACAGGTGGCAAATGTTGGTGATCAGGCCGATGCCATGCGTACCTCCCGACCCCTTGAGGCTATGGATTTCGCGGTACAGTTCTTCAAAATGCAGGTGATCGTACTCATGTTCAAGCTGCAGCAACAGGCTCTCGATCAGCTGACAACGATCATGCAGATCGGCCAAAAAATCATGGCGTAAACCGGCCAAGAGATGTAGAAATTGTTGTTGACTCACGGCCACCTGCTGAGGTTGTCAGTGCTGCTTGTTAATTGCCTAACCAAAGGTTAGCCCTGGCGGCATGAGTTCGCCACAGAATGTCAACATTACTTTGTTAATCTTTGTAGTATTGGAGGTCGTATGGCCACCAAGTTGGAACTGTTCATTAGCGACCCTGAGCCAGTCTTTGCCATTCTGTAACGGTTAAAGGCCGGCCCCATCAAATTCGTGCAGCGCTCGGTGGCCAATAACTGCACACCAGGGACAATAATTGAGCTGAGTTCATAATCTGCACTGCATAACGTTGTCACAGGCAATGGCCATGACCCAGTTTCAAGCTAAGCCGTCAACTGTCCTCATCCAAGAACTGCAGCTCGGCCAATTGGCGGTACAGATCATTGCTTTGCATCAGTTCACGGTGGCTGCCGCTGGCGATGATCTGCCCCTGATCCAACAGCAGAATGCGGTCGGCGTGCAGCACGGTGGATAGCCGGTGGGCAATGATCAGGGTGGTTTTGCCCTGCATCAATTGCTGCAGCGCGTCCTTCACTTCCTGTTCGTTGGCCGCGTCCAGAGCGCTGGTGGCTTCGTCCAGTAGCAAAATCGGTCGATTGGCCAGCATGGCACGAGCAATGGCGATGCGCTGTTTCTGCCCGCCCGACAGCCGTACGCCGCGCTCACCTAACTG
>SKIB01000127.1 GCA_007116635.1 Saccharospirillaceae bacterium | reverse complement strand
TAGGCTCATGTCACGCTTGGTTATCCGCAGGTGGGAAGCCCGGAGAATCGGATGTGATCGTACAGCAATGTGAAGCAGGGCTAATCAATATTCGAAGAGAAGGCTCGTCTCTTGCGTTTGCAGCGCCGCCTTTGATCCGTTCGGGGCCTCTAGAAGATGATGTAGTCAACAAGATCGCCAAGGCTTTCGATTTACCCTCGTCTGATATTGTTCGGCATCAATGGGTGGATAACGGGCCGGGGTGGTGTGCGGTCATGCTAAGTTCCGCGCAACAGGTGCTCTCCCTCAAGCCCAATTGGGCCGCACTTTCCCCACTCAACTTGGGAGTCGCTGGTCTACATGGTTCCGGCCATGACGCAGACCTTGAGGTACGGGCGTTTATCGGACGAGGAGGGTATGAAGATCCAGTTACGGGTAGCTTGAACGCGAGCTTGGCCCAGTGGCTTATTGGAAAAGGCTGTGTAAATTCTACGTACACTGCGGCCCAAGGCACGATTCTTCAACGAGCAGGTCGTGTTCATCTACGTCAAACATCAGATGAAATCTGGGTTGGTGGTCAGGTTGTTGAAGTCATCCATGGCGAAATCAACCTATGAAATCGCGGAACGCTTTTAACAAGGCATTGCACCGGACAAGCCGGTGAACGCAGCGTTAAACCCAATATCGAGTTCTGAGTTGTACATACCGTTGCAAATAAATGAAGTGCCACCTTCTGAGGCACCAATGGACCTACTTCTACTGGCAGACCCCTCTGAAGTTGCGATCAAGGAATACCTGCATCAATCCAGGTGTTTCGTCGCATATGCCAACGATGTTGTAGTCGGGGCCTGTGTCCTCAAACCGGTTCAAGGAGGAATGGTAGAGTTAATGAATATTGCCGTTTCACCATCGAACCAACAGAGTGGAATTGGAACGCGACTTCTGAGAAATGTTATCGACAAAGTGAAGGGGTCTGGTGCAAAGGGTATAGAGGTCGGGACTGGCACCTTCGGTCACCAACTGAGCTTTTATCAACGGCAGGGTTTTAGGGTTGACCGCATTGATAAGGACTTCTTCCTGAAGAACTATCCTGAGCCAATCGTTGAAGATGGAATTCAGCACAAAGATATGCTTAGGTTGACTCTCGAGTTTTGTGGCGATGCTTTGCAGTAACGAACGCTTTAACAATAAAATGCACGCGAAGAGCGTGTGATTGCAACGTTATATATCAACGAGGTAGAAATGGAAATCGAAGTAACTAGGCCAAAGCAATTTGCAGATATGGCTCGCGATTATCATTTATTGGTGGATGGTAAAGAAGTGGCTGTTATAAAGCGCGGCACAACACAAACAATAACACTGCCAGAAGGCAGTAAAACACTGAAAGCGGTTATCGATTGGTGTTCAAGCCCTGAGTTTAATGTTGGTGACATTCGTTCAGGAAAAATTGTGGTTGAAAATTCTTTTAGTTCTAACTTTTTTAAATCTATATTCTTGCCGATTTATTATATTTCGGTGGGCAGGAATAGGTATTTAAAAATTGAATCCGGCATATAACAATCGCCATCAAAAACGCGTCCTCCGATCGCTGGGACGCCAACCGCGATGCGTTCGTCACCCAAAGTAATTTAGATACGGAAAATGGTAAATGATCGATTAGGTTGCTTCTATCATCATGTTTTAAGTCGTCAGAGCCAGGAGCATTTTCGCTTCGCAACCTGATCCTGATAGATTTTTCTATAGCATGGTTTTGCAGACCTACAAGTCGGTTGAGTTGCAATTGAAAAATATCTCGATTTTGACAATAGCTTTAGCCTAAAAGAGTCTTATGAAGCTCTATCACGTCTTGTTATTTACTTATCGGGTGGCAATACTTTCAGATTTTTGAAATTAATGATGCATCGTACCATTGCATAACAAACCAAGGCAGTTCATCCCCGCCAAAAACCGTCCACGGCGGGCTCGAGCTTCATGACCAACTTCTTTTCATCCAGTACCTCAGATCAATTAACTTGTCCGGATGTTTGGACAGTGGATCTGTAAAAATCAACGATTAGGTTATCGAATTCACAATCCACTTTGGCCATCCGGCTGTTTGTTGTGGCAGCCGATCAGCATCACGCTGTGGTTGAGCCATTAATAAGCAGCGTGCTAAATAATGCGTGAACGAATGGCTTTAGACACCTGTTCTACGGCAATCACCACCACCAAAACCACTAGAATAATGGTCAGGGCTTCGCGGTAACGGAACAGGTTCATGGCCGAGGTCAGCTCGACGCCAATGCCGCCTGCGCCGACCAAGCCCAGGACCACGGCGCTGCGCACGGCTTTTTCAACGCTGAACAGGCTGGTGGCAACAAAGGAGGGCACGCACTCGGGCAAGATGGCACCCACCACCACCGAGGTTCGCGACGCGCCCGCGGCTTTCAGGGCCATGCCGGGCTTGGGATTGATTTCTTCAATGCGTTCAGCAAAAAAGCGGGCACAGAAGCCGATGGTGTCCATGATGATGGCCAGAATCCCAGCCAGGGGGCCAAGTCCGACCGCGACCACAAAGATCAGCGCCCAGATCAAGTCGGGCACGGTGCGCAGGGTACTGACGATGTTGATGGCGACAATGCGCACCAGGGCGTTGGGGCTGGTGTTGCGGGCGCACAATAACGCAAAGGGCAGGCTGAATATCACGCCAAAGGTGACGCCAACAATGGCCATGTTCATGGTTTCCCACATGGCTTTGGCGATCACGTCTAGGCGGCTAACCGATGGCGGCGTGGCCATTGACATGAATTCGCCCATATTGGCCGCGCCTTTCATCAGGCGTTCCAGCGACACATTGGCCCCGATCAAACCCTGAATAAAAAAAGCAAAAAACGTCAGCAAGATCACCCAGGTGAAAATGGACGGCCGAGCAAAGCGGGTAGGCATCAATTCTTGAATGGAGCGATCAGACGGCATGCAGGGCCTCGCGTGTTGGTTGAGCGGTGGGTTGGCTGTGGGCGCCTTGGTTGTACAGGCTGTGCAGCTGTTCGCTGCTGAGGTCACTGGGTTTGCCATCTAGCAGTACCTGGCCTGCTTTGAGGCCAACAATGCGCTGGGCATATTCTTGGGCCAGCTCCAGTTGATGTAGCACACAGATCACCGTCAGTCGCCGCTCGTGCACAATCTCAAACAGCAGATCCATCACCTCGCGCCCGGCTCTGGGGTCCAGGCTGGCGATGGGTTCATCGGCAAACACCAGTTGCACGTCTTGCATCAGCATGCGCGCCATGGCGACGCGCTGCTGTTGGCCGCCCGACAGCTGGTCGGTGCGGCGTTTTGCCAGGTCGGCCAATCCCACGCGCTCCAGGCAATGCATGGCCAGGTCGCGGTTGGTTTGGCTGCACGTCAGGTTCAGGCTGCGCCATAAGCCGTCGTTGCCCAAGCGGCCAAAGAGCACGTTTTGAAACACGCTCAGGTTATTGACCAGATTGAACTGCTGAAACACCGTGCCAATGCGTGAGCGCAGCTGACGCAGCGGCCGTGTTTTAGCATGACTGAGGCTGATGCCATCGATGAGAATGTCTCCCGAGCTGATGGGCTCCAGCCCCAGCATGCAGCGCAGCAAAGTGGATTTGCCGCAGCCATTGGCACCCAGCAACACCACCCCTTCACCTGAGTTGATCTCCAGATTGAGCCCCGACAGTATCTGGGCCCCATCTGGGTAACTTTTGTGCAAATTGTCGACCCGTATGTGCATGCTTACTCCGCCACTAAGCCAAGGGCGGCATAGGCCTTACGCACGACGTCGTAGCTGCTGTCGCTGACCGACATCAGGCTGGCACCCAAATAGCGATCACGGCCTTCGGGCTTGAGCGTGGCTTGAATCAGCTCATCGCCGTTGGCCAGCATGGCGTCACGAATGAAGTCGGCGCAGTCGCTGGCAATGTGAGGGCCGGCCACCACCAGGTCGTCAGGCATTTGTGGCGATTGCGCCAAAATGCGATAGCCGCCACCCGTGCGTTCCACAAAGCCATCCCAGTCGCGTACGCCGGTAGCAGCCGCTTGTACGTCGCCTGAAATCAAGGCTTCAAACAAGGTGCCGCCTAGGTTCAAGATGCGCACGTCACGGTCGATGTCCAAACCGGCTTCCACCAGCATGTAAGCGGGAATGATGTGGCCAGTGGTGGAGCCAACGCTTTTCATGGAAATGCGCGCGCCTTTAAGGTCGGCCAGGGTTTGGTAGGGGCTGTCTTCCGCGACAATGAAAATGGACGCGTAAGAAGGCCGCGCCAGGCTCACTAAAGGCTGAGCGCCCTGTACTTGGCTGTCCATGGCCACGTATTCGCTGGGGCCAGTCATGACCACGTCCACCTGCTCAAAACGTAGGGCGTTGACCACGGCGGTGCGGTTACCGACTGGGAAAAACTCGATGTTCAGACCGGTGGCTTTTTCCATGGTTTCCACAAAAGGGCCGAACGAGCGGCGCAGTTCTTCTAGGCCTTCAACGCCGGTGTCGGCGTAGCGCAACGTAGTGGGGCAGCTGGCAGGTGCTTGCGCCATAGCAGTGGCGCTGATCATTAGGGTGCCGGCAGCAATACCGGTGCGCAGCCAATGGCTAGCGTGAGTAGTTTTCAACGTCATGATTTAGCTCTTATTTTCAAGTTTGGTGAGTAGAAGCATCAACAAAAGGACAGTCGCCACGATAGTCTTCTTTGATGTCACTTGGGTGACAAAATCATGTCAAAAATATGAAATCTAAGTCAGGGCTAGCCTTGCTTGGGCTTGTCTAAGCAAGGATCACGCACGCTCAGCGCCAGTATCAGTCTGAGCCGCCTTAGCTTCTGGCTTAGATTATGCGGCCACTGTGGTAATACCACTGACCGTTATGGCGGCGAAAATCGGAGCGTTCTTCTAGGCAGCCTCGGGCACCGTCTGTTAAACGATAATACGCCCGAAAGTGCACCTTGCCAGTGTTGCCAAGTTGGCTGGCACGCACCACGTCTAGCGCGCACCAGTAGGGGTTGTCATCCAGCGTTAGCTCTTGAGGACGGGTAGTCACAAACCAGGTTTTAAGTAAGTACTCACTAAAGCGAAGTGAATAGGCGCTATAGCGTGAGCGCATCAGGGATTCAGGGCTGTTGGCCAGCTGGCCTTGGTGCAGCGGCTGGCAGCAATGCTGGTACGCAAGGGGCGGATTGGCAGGGGCAGGGCAATTCGGGATCTATCATGGTGGTGCCGTTGTAACCTAAAAATTGGGCTCCAGAGTGTAACCGACACCCCCTGCTGCTGTCTCGTGGTAACGGCATGGCTAGCCTTGCCACAGACGTAAGTACTCACCATCAGGGTCGTAACGCTGTTGCTGGCGTTGCCAATCGAATTCGTGCGGTCGACGACTAACGGCGTTGATCCAGTCGTTGTCGGTTTCGCCCTGGCACCAGCGCCACAGTGCTTGGTGTTGCGGTTTGGTCAGCTCGACGGTTTGACCATACAGCTCCGCCCCCAGTTGTTCTGCCAGCCAATGAAAATACTGGCGGCAGTACAGCTCGTAAACGAATGCTTGAGTTGAGTCGTTGCTGCCCAGTTGCTGCTCATGGGCAGTGATCTGCTGATACAAACGGCGTACCGACAGGCTGCCTAAGCTCAGGCCGACACTCATGCCGCTGTAATTGCCCAAACCGGTGAGCGCATTGCGTCGCTGCTGGTAATGCCGCAATTGTTGCTCTTGCCAGCAGTAGCTTTGCAGCCAATCGTGATAATCCTGGCTGCTGGCCGGTAGGGCTAATGACGGCTGCGGCGCCATCAGGCTGGGCGGTTCAAGCGCTAGGCAGTGCGCCTGAATATCTTGCGCACCGATGGCTGCACGAGGTGCCAGGGGTTGCGCTTGCTGGCGGTGATAAAAAGCAGTAAAACGACCAATTAATGAACGATTGCCTTGAGCTTGCTCGCGGCTGAGCAAATCGTTGTCGCCCAATTGCCGTACCGCGACCGGCAGTTGCGTCAGCCAATTGGTTTTGTCTGAGTCGTATTGTTGGTCGGTGATTAACAGGGTTAGGTGATGTCTGTCGAGCAGGCGTGGCAGGGCTTGCTGTGCGGGCTCATTCACAATGGTCATGGGCACCGCCAGTCCTTGCAGCCGCTGTTGCAGATCTTGCGCGGCCCGTAACCAAGCCTGCCAAGCAAATGAGTTGCCTGGCGGCAAATGCTGTTGCAGAAAGCCGTGCTGTTGATCGACACCCAGGCCCTAGGGGCAAGCAACAATGGCCAATTCGCCGGGTTGGCTCAAAGCCCATTGCAGGCTGGTTTGATCATCCAGTCGTAATTGTAGGTCTAGCCATAACAAGCGCATCCTATTAATGCCTCCGTTTTTTATGGCATTTACGCAGGCAGACGCGCTTGAGTTTACTGGTCGGCGTGGTTCAGCGTAGGCAAAAAGCGTGATCCACTGGCCCTGGGCCTTGACCTAATGACCATTGGCTTGCATGGCTCAGCGCTTGGTGCAAATACGCCTTCGCGCGTTCGGCGCTTTCAGCTAGGCCATGCCCTTGGGCCAAGAAACTGGCCAGGGTGCAGCCGGTGCCATGGTTGTTGCGGGTTGCCACCCAGGGTTTGCTCAGACTAAGGGTTGGTTGCCCAGGTACCATTAGCCAGTCTACGGCATTTGCCCCTGGCAGATGGCCCCCTTTGAGCAGTACCGCCCGCGCCCCCATTTGCAACAATTGCTGCCCTTGGGCCTGCCATTCGTCGTCGGTGCGCGCGGGCGCGCAGTTCAACAGACTGGCGGCCTCACTCAGGTTGGGGGTCACCACGCTGGCGTATGCCATTAGCCCACGCAGCGCACTGACAAGATCAAGCTGGGCCAACGATTGCCCTTGAGCAAAAATCAGCCGAAATTGCGAAAGCTTGATGTGCTGGATGGGCGCTCCAAGCAAGCCTTTAAGCAATGGCTAGAAAGCCGACCTAAGTCGTGGCAAGACGGCATTGAAAGCGTCGCTATGGATGGCTTCTCTGGCTTTAAATCGGCTTGCCATGAAACATTGTCTAATGCTCAAACGATTTTCGATCCCTTTCATGTTGTGCGCTGGGCAGGCAACGCCTTGGATGACTGCCGAAGACGCGTTCAGCAAAATACCCTTGGTCGCCGAGGCCTCAAAGAGGATCCTCTGTACAAGCGGCGCAGGCTCTTGCTTACTCGCATCAGTTTGTTAACTGAACGCCAATTTCTGAAGCTAAAAAGACTGTTTGCTGACAAACGCCATCTGGAAGTAGAGGGCAGTTGGAGCATGTACCAACGAGCCGTTGCTGCTTACAGTGACCCGGACCCTAGACAAGGAAAAAAGCGCATGCAAGAGCTGATCGATATCATTACCGATCCCTGCCTACCCATAGAGCTCGTTGAGTTAGAACGGCTTGGACAGACCATGAAGAAACACGCTGCAAG
>SKIB01000086.1 GCA_007116635.1 Saccharospirillaceae bacterium | reverse complement strand
TGGGCTAGCCGTTGTTGTACCGCTTGGCGTTAAACTTGGGCTGACCGTGGGCGACGCACTTGGGTTGGGCTGGCTGCTGCCGTTCTCTTGCGTGTCACCATCGGCATTACAGGCCGACAGTAACAGGCTGACCGCCCCTACTAAGCAAATGAGTGGTTTACGTTTCATGCTGTTTTCCATTGTCCTGGGTTATGGTTTTCAGTAGCAAGCAGCATGCTAAGAAAGAGGCAAAATCGGCGCATCTACCAAATGGTATAAAGCCCTAAAATAATCCATTGAGCTGAATGAGTGATCAGCCCATGCCAAGACTTAAGCCCAAGCCCAAGCTGTGCTATGTTAAAGCCTTGACTTTCACCAGCCCCTAGGCTTTACCAGCAGCGAATTAAACGAATCCATCACCAAGCAACTACCCTAAAGTACTAACCATGAGCACAAAACTGCCGAGCTTCAACAACTGGACTCTTAGCATCTTGATTCTGCTGCTGATCCCCTTGATCTTTCTGCTGCATCAGATGGGGCCTAAAGAGGGTGACTTGCGACCTTTGGGACAGGAGGGCCAGTTATTTGCCTTGGCCGATCTGGAGCTAATCGGCTCTGAACAAAGCTTTGGCCCTGCTTGGCGCTTGGATCTGGACAGTGATGAATTGGTGTTACTGTTCAAACTCAAAGCCATTCCCAGCCAACAGTGGCCCATGCCAGACTGGGTGGATTGGCACAGCCAATGGCGGGCCGGCCATCTGCTGCTCAGCTTGCGCTTGCCAGCGCAGCAGCGTGCCTATCAGGACCTGCTATTACTGATCGAGGAATGGCTGCCGGCGGAGCAGTTGGTGGGACTGGCAGCCATCGGTGCCAATACCGATGCCAGCTGGCAAGCCCTGCTGCAAACCAGCCAACAACTCAGGGGCCAAGGCCAGATCAGCAGACCAAGGATCGAGCGTGACATCACCACCCTGACCAGCCCTGACACTGGCACGGTGGAGCAATTGGCATTTATTTTGGCCAGCCAATGGCTCAGACCGCAGCTACAGGGCTATGCCCCCGACATGCGCTGGAGTCACAGCTACAGCCCCAGTCAATTGCTGATTAACCAAAGCTTGCCGCGCCAATTGGAGCCCATGGACGAGGAAAGCTTTGCCCTGTTGCAACAACAACTGCTGCAACAAGCAGCAGAACCTCGAAATCTGGCACAGATTAGCAGCTATATGCTGGTATTATTGGCCGAAAATCTAGGCAGCGGTTTCATCACCCAGCAGGCCGAGCGCATTGCCGCTCTGCAGCTAAGCCAGATCAATCAGCATTTACAACAGTTCAGCGAGCAATAAATGAGTAACCATTTGCGCATCATCGGTGGTCAGTGGCGCAGTCGCCAACTGCGCTTCCCCAGCATTACCGGCTTGCGCCCTACGGGTGACCGTATGCGTGAAACCCTGTTCAACTGGCTGATGTGGCAGGTAGAAGGTGCGCGCGTGCTGGATGCCTTTGCCGGGAGCGGTGCCCTAGGCCTGGAGGCCTTATCCAGAGGGGCTAAGGAGTGCGACTTCATCGAGCTTAACCCCAAGGCTTGCCAGCAGTTGCGAGCCAACTTACAGCTCTTGGCTTGCGAGCAGGCCAGGGTATGGCAGCAGAGTTGCTTGGACTTTCTACAGTCAGGCCCACAGGCCTATGAGCTGATATTTCTCGATCCGCCCTTTGGCCAGCAACTGCTAACCCCCTGCCTCGAACTCATTGCCCAGCATTCGTTACTGGCTCCGGGCGGCAAGCTCTATGTGGAGGCCGAGCAGGGCTTTAGTCTCAGTGGTGGCTGGCAAATTGACAAACACAAACAGCAGGGCCAGGTTCAGTGCTGGCTACTGAGCCAGGTCAAGGGCTGAGGAGCGATGACAATGAGTAAAACCCTAATCTATCCCGGCACCTTTGACCCCTTCACCCTTGGCCATCTGGATCTGGCCGAACGCGCCTGCCGCATTGCCGACCGGGTGGTGATTGCAGTAGCCGAGCATAGCGGTAAAAATACCCTGTTTAGTCTGGCTGAGCGCTGCCAACTGGTACAGGAGAGCTGCAAACACCTTAGAGTCGAAGTCAGGCCCTTTAGCGGCCTGCTGATCAATTTGGCCGCAGAAGAGCAGGCGGCAATGATTTTACGCGGCCTGCGCTCGGGAACAGATCTGGACTATGAGCGTCCGATGGCCGATCTTAATAGGCGCATGCAACCGGGTTTGGAAGTATTATTTATGCTGCCTGCCGCCGAGCTGGCGGCAATCAGCTCCTCCTTGGTGCGTGAAATTCACCGCCTTGGCGGGGACACCAGCGCTTTGATTCCACCAGTTGTTCAGCGAGCACTGCTCGATAAGAGGTAAGCCATGGCGTTAATCATTACCGATGAGTGCATCAATTGCGATATATGCGAACCTGAATGCCCCAATGGTGCCATTTCTGAAGGAGATGACCTATATGTCATTGATCCAGAGTTGTGCACCCAGTGCGTTGGCCATTATGATCTGCCACAGTGTCAACAGGTTTGCCCTGTGGATTGCATCCCTTTAGACCCTGATCGCCCCGAGACCCATGAACAGCTCATGGTCAAATACCTCCGAATTACAGGAAAACAATAATGAAGGCCAAGTTAATCGTCGCCAGCCTTAGCCTCCTGCTCAGCAGCTTGCCAGCACTGGCCAATACCGTGGTTGAGCGTGACGCCAATCTCAGTGGCAGCGGCTTTGTTCTGCAATTACAGAGTAACGGTGAGCACCATCGAGGTCGCCTAGGCTTTGGCGGTTTTTTTAATGATCCAGCCTTTGTCGGCGCACTGGCCATGGCCGTTGAGATTCACCAAGGCCCCTTACTGGATGCAGGCAAGGTTTTGGCTGACGACACCCAGCTGGGAGACGAATTTCAACACAGCCGGCTAGGTCTGTTCATCGACATTTACCAACAGCAGCCTGAACTTGGCCGTGACCGTGCCGGCTCAGGCATGTTGCAATTCTATGGCTACAACACCAGAGCCGATGAACTGAACAACTACGGTTTGGGCATGAATCTAGGCTTTGGTTTAAGCCTGGTCGACGCCCTGTTCTTCCAGTTGGAAGGTGGCCTACGCCCTGGTGTACTGTCCACTGCTGCCTTTAATCAGGGGCTGGCCTACTTAGGTGAATACGACTGGGGGCTTGGCCTGCATTACAGTCTGCACCCCAAGTTCACCTTGTTGGCCGACTACAACGGCAGTGGCATTTTCCACAGCCAAACACCCATCCAGCTGCATCAGGGCTGGAGCGCCGGCTTCCGTTTATTGTTCTAATGTTGACACTGGCCATTGATGTACTGTCAGCAGCCCGTTAACACGCCCTTTGGTGACTGGTGGGCTTGCTGGCTGGAAGCCGATAGCCAGCCCTTACTGGCTTTATTGCCCGCGATGGAGTACCACGCTTGGCGTCAACGCCATCCACGGATCCAAACTCAGGAAGGGCACCACCAAAGGCTAAATCTAGCTTTGATTCGTTACTTCAGCAGCAAAGACAGTGCTGCACTTGAGCAACTTAGCATTGCGCCTTTGGGCACGGCCTTTCAATTGCAAGTCTGGCAAGCCATGACGACGCTGCGTTTTGGCCAACAGGCCAGTTATCAACAGCTGGCGGTGAAGATCAACCACCCCAAAGCCGTGCGTGCTCTTGGCTCAGCCTGCGGCGCCAATCCCATTTTATTGCGCATTCCGTGCCATCGGGTGCTGGCCAAGGCCAAGCAAAACAGACTCAATTTTAGATCTGACCCTAGGATCAAGGCTTGGCTGCTGGCACACGAAGGCCTATCCTCTGATTTGATCCCGCTAGGGTGACTGCTCTAACTCCGCAGTGGAAAGCATAATAAAGGGAACAACCCCTGAGCAGCCGACCCGAGCAAGCAGGCTGGCAGCTAGGGGCAGAGCGCGACCTGCCAGATCCTGAGGCAGAATTAACAACAGGCGACCAGGGCGGGAATTGAGCACCGTCCATGCACCATCCAGCTGAGCAAAGCTAGGATTAGGCGCCTGCAATTTCTCCAGCCTAAAGGCCTCGACCCAGGGCAAGGCAAGGGCCATGGCCAGACGCTGACTCAAACCCTGCCACAGCTCATCTTGCCGCCCGAGAGGTAGATAGCTCACCCATTGCACCCCTGCTTGCACCAGCCAAGCTTGCTCTTGCAGCAGCATTTGCACCAAGACCTGAGGCAGATCCTCTTGATTGGCAAATAATTTGCTCAACCAACTCTGTTGCATAGCCGAAAGGCGCAGACCCTTTAAGCTGGCGCGAAAACCCGACCTAGAGTTCAACCAAGCATAGCGGCGAAAGTGCTGGAACTCTGGCTTCTGGCAGGGGTTAACGGGCCTTGCTCTTAGTGCCTTGCTCAACTCCGATGGATCAATAATTTTATCCACAGAAATCGGCAAGGACTCCAGGTGCTCACCCTTGGCAGCCAGACAATGCTGGCACAGACCACAGGGCTCGGACTTGGCTTTGGGCCGGAACTCACCCAAGGCTTGCAACAGATGACGCTGCAAACAATCTTCAGCCTGAGCAAAGCGCTCGACCTCGCGCCAGCTTTGCTGCTTAAACTCGTTTAAGCCCTTGAAATAACTAACATTATTCGAAATTTGTCCACCGTTCCTGTTAATTCTTGGCCAGTGCAAGCTAGGATTTTTGACTCCTGTCTTGCACTGTTGGGCCATGATTTTCAGCAAACGCTGGCAGTCTTTAACACCAATATTTAACGCCTGAGCCAAATCTAAAGGGCTCAAAGACTGCTCCGCCTGCATGTGGATAATTCTGTTGATATGCTCTGAGTCCTGCTGTGATAACTGCTGAAAAAACAGCTGTAGGCCCTGATCCTGCGGCCCGGTGAGCAGCACGCCATAGGCTCGGTGGCCATCCCGACCTGCCCTGCCCACCTGCTGATAATAGGCCGCCAAACTGGCGGGGGCCTGCCAATGCACCACCAAGCGCAAATCCGGCTTATCAAAACCCATGCCTAAGGCATTGGTGCAGACCAAGTAATCCAGCTCATTGGCCAGTAGTTGCTGCTCTAGCTGCTCGCGGTTGGGCAACTGAGCATGATAGGCAGCCACGGCATAGCCTCTGGCTTCTAACGCTGAGGCCAGTTTTGTACAGCTCTCCGTGGTTAAGCAATAGATCAAACCAGCGCCTGGAACTCTTTGCAGCCAATACAGCAACCAGTGCCAGCGCTCGGCCCAGGTTTGACAGGGGTAGTTAAAGAGTCCCAGCTCGGAGCGCTTGAGCGAGCCACGCACCACTTGTCGCACCGGCAACTGCTGAAATATATCCTGCTCGATTCTCTCGCTGGCCGTGGCCGTAGTAGCCAACCAAAGACAATGGGGCCCGAGGTAGGCTGAAAGATGCCCCAGACGACGATAGTCAGGGCGAAACTGATGACCCCACTCACTAACACAGTGCGCTTCATCAATCACCACCAAGGGCAACTCTGCACCCCATCTTGCCAGCCAGCTTTGCATGTAAGGGCTGTGCAAGCTCTCTGGGGTGGCGATCACTAGATCTGGATTGGCCAGCAGCTCGGTTTTGGCCATGGGATTCTGCGAATTGAGGCAGGCCACTCGCAGCGCAAAACGCTTGGCCAACAGTGCCTGATTGCGCATCAAAGCCAACAAGGGTGATACCAACAGTGTCGGCCCCTTGGCCTGCTGCCTGAGCCAATAGCAAGCCAAAAAGTAAATGATGCTTTTACCCCAGCCGGTTGGCTGAATCAGCAGCATGGATGCTCTGTGATTGATCAGTTGATCCAATACCTGCCACTGATCGGCACGAAAGTTGGCCTGCTCACCCAAGGCTTGGCGTAACAGCGCCAACCCATGAACCTGACTGAGTTGGTTAGGGATATCAGCCGGCATGCTGCTGGCCTGCAGGGCTTGGCGGTTTTTGGGCTCTGAATGAGCATGAGGATGCTGACACATGGTATCGTCCTTGACTGTTTGTGTTAGTTAAACCTTAGCCTCATGAGCTTGCATTTGCAATCTCCATCCTTTTGCGAATTGGCCATCGAAGGTTTTACAAAGGATATCTGAGGGTTAAACGCAAAGTTATACACAAAAATACAGCTTAGCCACAGACTTGCCCACAGGCAAATTTGTTAATGCAAATGATAATTAAAAATAATAAAATACAGGCCAGTTTATCAACGGAGCGAACCATGGCAGACATCCTTCTGGTGTATGGCACCGACACCAACAATACCGAAAGCATTGCTCAGGAATTACAGACCCGATTTGAACAACTGGGCCTAGGGGTTGAATTAACCAACATCACGGACTTGGAACCCGAAACTCTGCTCGCTCACTCATACTGTGTGTTTGGCATACCCACCTGGGACTTCGGTGGCATTCAGGCCGACTGGGAAGCCTTCGAGCCCGTTCTTCGCAGTCTTGACTTTAGTCAGCACCAGATTGCGATCTTTGGCCTTGGTGACCAATTTGGCTATGGCGACTTTTTCATTGATGCCGTGGGTTGGCTGCACGAGATCTTGGCCGAGCAGGGTGGCAACTTTTATGGTTATTGGCCGACCAAGGGCTATGACTTCAATGCCAGTCGCGCGCTACTACCTGATGGCGAGCACTTTATGGGCCTGGCTATTGATGAAGACCAACAATTTGAGTTAACGGAACAACGATTAGCGGCTTGGGTAGAACTGCTGAAGACCAGCATGCTGGCCCCTCTCTTGGAAAAGGTTAATGCCTAGGCTGTAATCACACGATTACGACCTTGCTGTTTGGCCTGATAAAGGCGTTGATCGGCAAGGTCTATCCAATACCAAGGATCGGATATTTCTTCTGCCTCAAGGCTGCCAGCAATGCCAGCACTGGCTTGAACCTGTAATTCCTGCGCATCCTCCAGCTGGAATCTCTGCCCTGCAATGGCGTCCAACAACCTTTGGATGACTTTCCTGCTGATGTCTAGATCCACGGCAAGCAGAATGAGTAAAAACTCTTCCCCTCCATAGCGCACTGCCAGATCCTGTTGCCGTAAATGACCAGCGATCATTGAGCCCACCTGCCTAAGCACCTGATCACCGAGCAAATGTCCGTGCTGATCGTTGATCTGTTTAAAGTGGTCAAGATCCAACATGACAAAGGCCAAAGACTGTGACCCTTGTTGTGCTTCCGCCCAAAGGTTGGGCAGGTGCTGTTTTAAGTAGTAACGATTAAACAAACCGGTTAGGGCATCGGTTTGCATGGCCAACATGAGTCGATGTTCTTTGGCCAGTGAAGCGATTACGCTGGCCAACTGTTGAGCCGACTCTTGAAACACCTGAGCCAATTGTGAAGGCCAAGTTCTTACCCGCAGCGAGTCAAAGCCAATAAAGCCAATAAGCTCCTGATCCTGCACCAAGGGCATGATCACCATGGCACGAATCCCCTGATCAAAAAAGACAGCCTGTTCATCCCTTGGGGCCGCCAAAAATTGCGGATCCTGATGCAAATCTTCTAGGGCGAAGATGCTTTTCCCCTTCATAGCCAACCGCAGCTTGGTCATGAACCAGG
>SKIB01000055.1 GCA_007116635.1 Saccharospirillaceae bacterium | reverse complement strand
GAGCGATTGCTCAAGCATATAGGCCAACAGCTAGTGCAACAGGGCCTGACCAATCTGTTCGTTCTGACCACCCAAACCGCGCACTGGTTTGCCGCCAATGGCTTTGTTGGGGTGCCGGTGAGCAGTTTGCCAGCCAAGCGCCAACAGCTTTATAACTGGCAGCGCAATTCTAAGGTCTATTGGCGGCAGCTGGTCTAGCCTGTCTGCTGCCTAGGGTGCTTAAAGCCGCAAGCGCTAACAACAGCCGCAAACACCAACAACAACAGCAAGGAAAAACTGCCAGTCTGTGGCTGGGCTGCACGCTGACGATTTTCATGGGCAATCTGCTCAGAGGAGCGATCGTTATCCAGCTTGGGTAGCACAAGGTTTTCGCTCGGCGGAGCAGCGACCAGAGTATTGTCTGGCAGTAATTGATCCCCGACCCAATATTGGCGTTGGCAGCCTTGGCTGGCCAGTAATTCCATAGCCGCAGCAGCATTGACCAGACCATGACCATATTCGGCATTGCGCCCTGGGTTGCCAAGGTCGGTGGTCGAAGCCGCCAAAGCGGCACGAATGTCCTGGCCGTGGCACTCAGGAAAGTGACTCCAAATCAGGGCGGCAGCACCACTGACATGGGGGGCGGCCATGGAAGTGCCCTGATCTTGGAGAAAGTCAAAGCCACCCTCAGCCGTGCGAATGCTCAAGGCTGACTCCGTTGCAGCGGCTAAGTCCAAACCCTGACTTTGACTCACGGCCCAAACCGGGATCTCGGCTTGATAGCCACCCAGATGACCCAGAATGGGTTGCTCGCTGTTATTAATCACGATCAGGCCAAGGCCGCCCGAGGCTTGGCAGTTGCGCGCTTTGTCGGCAAAGCTGTTTTCCCCGCGGTGCATGAGGCAAATGCGTTGCTCGGCGGCGCACAGCTCAAGACCAAGGCCACAATTGGCCAAGGGGGCGGTCAGGGCTAGGGATTTACTGCCTTGCATCGGCCAAGCAGTGATGCTTTGACCTTGCCAAACAAGACCTGCGCCCAATTGTTGGCCACGTCCAGTTAGGGCGGTAGACCAAATGCCGACCCCGGGTGCACTCAGTTCAACCTGAGCATTAAACTGCGAAAAGGAGGCGCGTTGGGCTTGCTGATCCACGGCTGCCACCGAGATCACCGAATCGTATGAGGCTGGGTACTTGGGGGTGCTTAGACCATCGTTGCCCGCAGCCGCCACCAGCAGAATGCCTTGCTCGGCCAGTTCAGCAAAGGCAAGGCGCTCCAGGGTGCTGGGCAGGTTGCCACCCAGGCTCATGTTGATGATGTTGGCGCCCTGATCCACACAGCTGCGTGCTGCGGCCACCAAATCCGAAGAATAGGCCCAGCCGGAGGCATTAAAGGCGCGCACGATGATTAGTTCTAGCTGGCCATTGGGCAGCAGTCCTTGCAGACCTTGGCCATTGGCCAGCGCCGCAATGGTGCCTGCCACATGAGTGCCATGACCATGGTCGTCTTGATTCCAAGCGCCACTGCGGCTGTCGTCGCGCCCGCTGATGCGGTCATGATTGAAATCTGGATGTTGGCCATCGATGCCAGAATCAATGATGCACAGCCTTTGGTTGGCCGCTAAATGGTCGCTGATGCCAAGGGCTTGAATCATGCCTAGGCCATAGGGTAGGTAGTCGCCCTGCGGGCCAAAGCTGAGCAGTTCGCGTTTGGGGTCCGGCTCAATCAGAGCCACTTCTGGCCGTTCTTGCATCTCTTGGGCTTGTTCGGCTGTTAGGTACTCACTGCTGATTTGGCTGCTGGGCAAGGCGCTGCCTGCGGCGTTCAGCACTCTGGGCTGAAAATTGCGCTGAATGCTTGTTTCATGGCTTGGCTGGGCAGCTTGCCAATGGACAATGTAACGCTCGCTTGAGTCATGGCTGTTGGCCAAGGCTGGCGCCATGAGTAGGCTGATGACTAGGCTAATGACTGAGGCTTGAACCCTGAGCTGCTGCATAATTATTCTTGAATAGTGGCTGATGTGTTGATTCTGACCACTGTTCGGATTCGGCGCAAAGGGTCAAATTCTACCTTTGCGTACTGGCTCGCAAAGTCGGTGCAGTGCAGTGCAAAATTTGCGCAATTGGTGCGATTTTAGGCTTAGTGCGCCCTAGAATTGCAGTAGATAGTCACTGATCAGCCCTTGTAATTGTTCGGCCACAGGGTTGCTCTGCTGCGCATGATGCAGCATCCAATAGGGGCTCATCTGTTTGGCTTGCTGGTATTTCAGCAGCTGTAATTGGCCTGCGGCCATGGCTGGGGCAATGAGCGGCAAGGGCAGGCGACCCCAGCCCATGTTCTCCAAAACGGCATCGCGCATCAGTTCGTAGAGGCCAAGTGCCAAAAAGCGATCGGCCATGGGCCGCCAAACCTGTAGCCCCTGTTGTTGTAAAAACGCAAGGCTGATCTGCTGTTCCTGAGCCAGATCGGATTCCAGCACCTGACTCAGTTGCGCCAAGGGATGCTCAGGGTGGCAAACCATGAGTTCCTGTACCCAGCCCAGTTGTTGGTAGCCCAATTGTGGCAAGCCAAGCTCCTCCACGGCTTGCGGTAACATGCAAAGCGCCAAGTCAATTTGTTCATTGGCCAAGCAATTGGGCAGTTCGGGTGAGGCCAATACCGTCACCATCAACTGCAAATTGGGGAAGCTTTGCTGCAGGCGACGAAAACAGCTGCGCCAAAAGTGTTCGGGCAGGGCATCGTCTCGTCCTAGTCTTAGACGAATCTGCTGGCCGCGTTGCTGCACCTGGCAGAGTTGGCGAATTTGTAACTCCTGCTTGACTAAGCGCTGACAGAGGGGCAGCAGGCTTTGCCCGAGCTGACTTAATTGTAATTGATTGCCGGTGCGCGAAAACAGTTGCGCATTCAGCTCGTCTTCCATGGCTGCCAGGCTTGAACTTAGGGTGGTACGGCTGATGCCCAGGCGTTTACTGGCGGCTTGCAGGCTGCCCAGCTGGGCGACGGTTAAAAAATACTGCCATTGTTTGCTATTCATCGCCGAAAAAATCGTCGCTCAGTGATTTGTCTTGTTGTCTAGAATAGCATTTAATTGCCCTCGTGTTAGGCAACAGAGGACATTTTATGTCGTCGAGTACAGAGATTCGGGTGTTAAAAATTTCGGCACTGGCAGCTGCTTTATGTGCCCTGGTTGGTTTGGCAGTTGGTTGGTGGATCAACTCAATGGTCATCTTTTTTGATGGCGCTTACTCACTTTTCAGCTATGGCCTGTCCATGCTGTCGGTTATGGTCGCTGCTTGGGTGCGCAGCCCAAGATCACAAAAATATCCCATGGGGCGCTTCATGGCCGAGCCCATGGCGGTTATGCTTAAGGGCGTGATGATCTTGTTGGTGGTTCTGCTCAGTGCGCTGGCAGCCATCAAAGCCTTGATGGCGGGTGGCCGAGTGGTGGCTGCCGATGTGGCCGTGTTGTTTGGCTTGTTTAATGTGTTGTTCTGTGCGCTTGTTTGGTGGTATTTGGCCCGCCAAAAGCAGCGCAGTCATTCGGTACTTATTGCGGCGGAAAAGCATCAATGGGCCATGGATACCCTGATCAGCTTTGCCGTCATGCTTGGTTTTATCTTAGCCTTCGCCATGCAGCAGTCAGTCTTTGCTGATTGGGCTCGCTATGCTGACCCTGTGATGATGTTGCTGGTGGCTTTGTTCTTCTTGCCTGTGCCGATCAAGATGATCTGGCAAGCGGCGCAGCAATTGTTGCTTAAGGGGGCAGACCCAGAGCTGCAAGAACGGGTAGCAGAATCATTGCGTCCCTTGGGTATTGAACGCTTTCGCTTGGTGCTTATCGGTGCTCATTATTGGCTACAGCTGGAAGGTTCACCAGAATTGATGCGCCAAGCGCCAAGTCAGCAAATAAACGCTATACTCAAGGACTTGCCCGGTGACTGGCGCTGGCAGTGGGTATTTGAACCTCAGACAGTGTTGCCTCAGGCCGAAATCGTTAACCCTTGATTTGTGAAGGATAAAACCATGACGGTACCACCCATTAGGGTATCAGAACTTGATTTACAGCGCCTGGAGTCCTTGTTGGCTGCCATGGCACACTTACCTGCAGAGCTGGAATTGCTGCAGGCCGAACTGGAGCGCGCGGAAATACTGCCTGCGCAGCAGATGCCGGCTCAGGTAGTGACCATGAATTCCCGAGTGCGCTTCCGCTTGGCCAGCAGCCAGAAGGAATTTGACAAGGTGCTGTGCTATCCAAAGGACGAGTCCTTGAGCCCGGATCATTTGTCGGTCTTTGCACCCATGGGTTCGGCGCTATTAGGCTTGGCGGCGGGCCAGAGCATTGTTTGGCCCTTGCCTAATGGACAGCAGACCGAAGTCTGCATCCTTGAGGTACTGTATCAGCCTGAAGCCGCAGGTGACTGGCACCGCTAAATCTCGGCTGGTAAAGAGTTTGGCTTGATTAGAAGCTGTCGCTGCCGATCTGGCAGCGATTATCCTGGCAGATCAATACTGGCTCGGTTTCCAATGCGCAATCGCTCATGGCGCCGGTCTGTAGATTGAACTGTTCCGTCAGCATGCGGTGTTCACGCGCCAATTGCTGCACCAGCTCAAACTCAGGGTGTAGGCTTGAGGCTGGCAAGAAGCCAGCAGGCCCACCACAGGCCTTATGACCAATGGCAATGGCTTGGCATTGACTGCTGTCTTGGCAGCCCAATGCTGGCTCCATCTCTTGCCATTGGCTCTCAATGCTGACGATGCGCTCCACCAAGTCTTGGCCAAGGCCTTGTAAATCCTGCTCTACTATCGTTAGTTCTTCATTTAGTGCTAGATCCTGATCAAGGATTTCAAGGCTAGTTTCTTGATTGACTTCCAGTGGTGCTTGTTCGCGGTTATTGCCACAGGCCGCAAGGGTTAAAGCCATAAAACCAATGAGGCTCAGAAAAGGCATTGTTGACATGGTATGGGCTCCTGCTAATTATGCTGCCTAGGATAGCAAGCCATGGTGCTGATGTCTGCGTATGCTTAAAGGAATATTCAGCAAAGGTTTGGTTGACTCATGAGTGCTCAGGGCAATGTAATTAAGCAACAAACAACAGCAAAGGCTAACATTGAGCAATTTTGTGAACAGGATTTAAGTCGCATTATTGAAATGGCATGGGAGGATCGCACCCCATTTGAGGCCATTGCTTGGCAATTCGGTTTGTCAGAGCCTGAGGTCATTGCTCTGATGCGTCGCAACTTAAAGCCTAGGTCATTTCGCTTATGGCGTACTCGGGTTGCTGGCCGTAAAACCAAGCATCTACAATTACGTTCCAGGTCGGTACTGCGTGCCTACTGTCCTACCCAGTATAAGAGGGGTTGATTGGCTGCCAGACTGGCGTAATGGTCTCAGTGTGGAAGTTTTAGGCCGACCTTAGTGCATTGTCCCATCCTCATGTCTCTGACCACCAGTTCGATCTCGCCTAACTTAATGCTGTCGCCGACCACTGGTTGACCAAAGCGCTGCTGAAGATAATCATGCAGGCAGCAGTCCTGAAGTTCGTCTGCCAGCTCAAAGCCATAAAGCATGGCCAGCTCACCCAGGCGTGCATTACCATTAATGGTAAACTCACCAAAGAAGCTGCGCTCACTGAGGCGGCTGGGCAGCTGCTGTTGAAACAGCTTTCTCTCCAACTCGCCGAGGCGATTGCTGGCACAAACAAAGTAGAGCTGATCGTCGCACTGTAAATCAGTAAATTCATGTACATTCATTAAGCCATTGCCGCGTAGGCAAAACAGTAGCTTGGCTCCCTTAGGCAAGCGCAGTTCAGGCCATGTTTTCCCTACCACGGGGCTATCGGTTGTCAAGCGATATCCCGAAAGCTCTAAATCAGGTTGGTTAGGTAAATCCAGTTCCATGCGCTGCAGGGCCTGGTTGCGGGGTGGAATCTCGACCTTGGTCAGCCGTGCCGCCCAAGGAATGGTCCAGCCTTGCAGCACCAGTGACACCATGACCACGAAGAAGGCCAGATTAAAAAACAGCTCGGAGTTATTGACCCCTGCCAGAGCAGGGAAGATGGCGAGAATAATGGGTACCGCTCCCCTGAGGCCGACCCAAGAGATGAAGGCCTGTTCACGCCAGGCAAAGCGGAAGGGCAGCAGGCTGATCACCACCGCCAAAGGTCGAGCAATGAAAATCAAGGCCAAGGCCAAAAGCAGAGCAGGTAAGGCCAGAGCCATGACTTGGCTAGGAATGACCATGATGCCCAGCATCAAGAACATCACAATCTGTGCCAACCAAGCCAAACCGTCATGGAAGCGCTTGATGTAGCTGGCGGATTGCAACTTTTGGTTGCCCAGATAAATGCCGGCCAAGTAGACGCTTAAAAAGCCGCTGCCGCCAAGGGTGGCGCTGGCGCCAAAGATTAACAAGGCCAAGGACATGGCCAGCAAGGGGTACAGGCCAGGGGATAACTGACTGCGATTAATTACCCGCATCGCCAGCCAGCCACCGGCCAAGCCCAGCAGGGCGCCAAGGCCCATTTGCTGCACAAATTTGAGCAGCAGCACCATGTTAAAGCCACTGTTGGCCATCAGAATCCATTCGATCATCAGCACCGTGAGGAAGATGGCCATGGGGTCGTTACTGCCGGACTCGATTTCCAGCGTTGCACCCACCCGCTGTTTGAGTTCCAGATTGGCGGTGTGCAGCAGGGAAAACACCGCCGCAGCATCCGTTGAGCCAACGATGGCACCAAACAACAGGCCATAGGCCAAAGGCAGCTTGAAAATCCAGCTCGCCAGCAAGCCAATGATCATGGCCGTAAGCAGTACGCCCACCGTGGCCAGGCTTACCGCGGGCTTGAGGCCCACACGGAAGTTTTGCTTTTGCGTGCTCAGGCCGCCATCGAACAGGATCAAAGCCAAGGCCAGACTGCCAACCAGGTGTGCATGTTCGAGGTTGGTGTAACTGATGCCTAGGCCTTCGGGGCCAATGAACATGCCAAGAATCAAGAACACCAACAGTAAGGGCGCGCCCAAACGCCGCGAAATCATGCTGGCCAAAATACTGATGGTAAACAGCAGGCCAGCAAAGAGTATTAGTTGGTCATTTAGGGCAATCAAATACTGTCCTCATGGGTGATGTGGAGGTTGATTAATCCACGGATTCGATTAAACGACGAACTTCAGGCTGGCGCAGTTTGGCATCAAAGGCAGCCAGTTTATCAATGGCTTGCAGCATTTGCGCTCTCATGTTGTCGTCATGTGTCATATCATTATAGTTGTCAAATGGAATCATCATACCAAATACTTCATCCAGCCCATCACGAATCTCACTCGCCAGATCGGCTTCTCGCTTGGTGCGCATCAGATTTTGCGGTCCGGCAACAATGAACAGGATGCGTGCTGTTTCCATGGGTTGAATGATGTGGAAATGGGTGTTGTCGCTCCAAGGCGCAAGGCTTTGTTGCTGGTGAAAGGCCAGTTGTTCGTCAAAGGGCAGGTGAGCCCAACGCAGGCTGGTGGCCAGTTGGCTGCGAATGATGTCGGCAATCAGGCGATAATAGGCCTCTGGATCTCGATTGGCCATGTCCTGTAACTGCCTAGGTGCGGTACGCTCTACTCGTTGGGCAAGGGTATCGGCTTGCTGTTTATGGCCCTCTAATATGTGTAGTAGTGCTTGGCAGGGTTCGGGTTCTTGCAGAAAACGCTCGCCCTGAGCACGCAGCAGGTACTCCAGGGCATTAACACTATTTAACCTAGGGTCGTGCTCCCTTGTGCTCAGGCTCGGGTCGGACTTAAGCGCGTTTAGGTAGCCCTCGACCAGTTCACTCATTTCATCCGGGGATAAAAACACCCGAATGGGCATCAACTGACCACGGCCAAAGAGCAGCTCAAAGCCCTCAAGGCGAGAAACGATGTTGGCAAAGAGCTGCTGGCTTTGTTGCAGTCCTTCAAGGTGCAAGGGGTTGGGGTTTTGGCAAAACTCTTGGCTTTGCGTTAAAAAAGTTTCGGTGTTTTCTAGCCAATCAACATGCACAGCAACCACTACATCGGCGGCCTTTTTGGCATTATTAGCGTGGTTGATGCAGCCGGATAGCAGGGGCAGAAGCAAACATAGACTAAGCAGTAATCTCATTGGTTGGTCTCGGCTAGGTATTGGTCTTTAAGTTGTTGATAATTTTGCGCGCTGTAGGCGAAGTAGGCTAACTCTTCAGGGCTGAGTGGGCGCACCTGTTTGGCTGGACGGCCCAGATACAGATAACCAGAGGCCAAGCGCTTGCCCGGTGGCACCAGTGAGCCTGCGCCCAGCACCACCTGATCTTCAATCACCGCGCCATCGAGCACGATCGAGCCAATGCCAAGCAACACCTGGTTGCCAATGCGGCAGCCGTGCAGGCAGACCATGTGCCCCACCGTGACCTGATCGCCCAGGTGCAGGGGGTGGCCTTGGGGGTTGTATTGGCTGGCATGGGTAATGTGCAGTACGCTACCGTCCTGAATGGAGCAGCCTTGGCCGATTCGTATTTCATGCATGTCGCCGCGGATCACAGCGCCGGGCCAAACCGAGCAGTGATCGCCCAGCTGTACATCGCCAATGACAGTGGCGGCTGGGTCGATGTAGACCCCTTGTCCCAAGACTGGCTGTTTTTTTGCTAGGCTGCGTACCGTCATCTTGTTTGCCCTTGTTTTGCAGATGAATGCCCTAATTAAGGCAATATAACCCACAGTCAGCCCAGATTTTGCCAAGCTGCTGTCTATTGATGCGATTGTAAGGAGTTCCATACTCATGTCCAATGCTTTGCCCGTTTTCCAGCAATTACCAGACTTTCACAACTTTAACCTTGAACAGCAGCTACCCAATTTACAGCAGCTTTGTCAGTCCTATGAGGCTTGGTTGGCGCAACAGCTAGCTGCCCCCAACCCCAGTTGGCAATCCTTGGTGGCACCTTGGCATCAATGGCAAGATTCGCTGGAACTGGCCTTTTCACCCCTGTCGCATCTGGCTCAGGTGCAAGACAGTCCAGAAGTGCGCAAGGCCTATGGCCAAGCCTTGGCCCTGATCACCGAATTTCATAACCGTTTAGGCCAGAACCGCGAGCTGTTTCAGGCCTTACAAGCCGTGGCCGAGCAGCCAGACCTAACCCCAGAGCAACAGCGCTCACTGGCCAAGCATCTGCATGACTTTGTTGAGGCCGGTGTTGGCCTTGAGGAGCCTGAGCGCAGCGAATTTGCCGCCAATCAGCAGCGCCTGGCTGAGTTGGCGCGCCGCTTTTCCGAGCAGGTGCTGGACGCGACTCAGGCGTTTCGTCTGCATCTAACCCAGGCTCAAGCCTTGGCGGGTTTGCCGGAGTCCATGCTGGCCATGCTGGCCGACAACGCCGCTGAGCAGAAGTTGGACGGTTATTTGCTGACTCTGGAAATGCCCAGTTATTTGGCGGTCATGCAGTATGCCGATGACCGTGCTTTGCGTCAGCAGCTGTATCAGGCCTATGTCACCCGTGCCTCCGAGCAGGGGCCAAACGCCGAGCAATTCGACAACGGGCCGCTGATGCTGGAGCTGTTGCAACTGCGGCAACGCCAAGCCCAGTTGTTGGGCTACGCCAATTACGCCCAGCTGGCGCTCAGTGATCGCATGGCGGCGGATGAGCAGCAGGTATTGGACTTTTTGCGTGGCTTGGTGGCCAAGGCGCGACCTCAGGGGCAGAAGGAGGTCGCGGAGTTGGCGCGCTTCGCGCAAAGCCTAGGCATTGACGAGCTGCAGCCCTGGGATCTGGCCTATGTCAGTGAGAAGCTAAAGGACCAACTCTTTGCCATCACCGATGAACAGACTCGGCCCTACTTTCCGGTGGAAACCGTGCTCAAGGGGTTGTTCACTACCCTTGAGCGGCTGTTCGCCATTGAGGTGACGGCTGAGCCCTATCAGGCCTACGACCCTGAGGTGCGGCTTTATGCCATTCGTCGCCAGCAGCAGCCGGTGGCCTACTTTGTGCTGGATCTTTATGCGCGCCAAGGTAAGCGCAGTGGCGCTTGGATGGACGCCTTTGCCAGCCGTGTTGAGCAGGCCAAGGGCTTGCGTTTGCCGGTGGCCTATCTGGTGTGCAACAGCGCCAAGCCCAGTGGTGACAAACCGGGCTTGATGACTCATGACGATGTGGTGACTCTGTTCCATGAGTTTGGTCATGGTCTGCATCACATGCTCACCGAGCAATCCATTGGCAACATCTCTGGTATCAATGGTGTGCCCTGGGACGCGGTCGAGTTGCCCAGCCAGTTCATGGAAAACTTCTGCTGGCAACCTGAGGTGCTGAGTTATTTGTCGGCCCACTATCAGACGGGTGAGCCCATGCCGCAAAGCATGCTGGATGCGCTCTTGGCCAGTAAAAACTTCCAGTCGGCCATGCAGATGCTGCGCCAGTTGGAATTTGCTCTCTTTGACTTTGAGTTGCACCGTTTGTCTTGGGACGCCAGCAGTTCTTTGGCTCAGGTGTTGCGTCTGGCCGATCAGGTGCGCGCTGAGGTGGCGGTGACGCCGCAATACGCTCTTAACCGTTTTGCTAACAGTTTTGGCCACATCTTTGCTGGTGGTTATGCTGCTGGCTATTACAGCTACAAGTGGGCGGAGTTGCTGTCCAGTGATGCTTTTAGTCGTTTTGAGGAGGAGGGCTTATTTGCCATTGATGCTGCTCACGATTTTCAGCATTTCATTCTGGCCGCCGGTGGCTCGAGGCCTGCTGCTGAGTTGTACGCTGCCTTCCGTGGTCGCGCGCCTAAACAAGAGGCGCTACTGCGCCACAGCGGCATCCAGCCCAGCTGATCCTGCACCTTGGTACAGTGATCCTGCGCGCAGTCGCCACCCGTCATCCTGCGCGCAGTCGCAGGATCTCTTAATCTGCCGCGGGACTGCCGTTCCCCGCCCAGTCACTGGTCTGGCAACTGGGATCTCGGGGACGCTATTCGCCGTCCTGGCCGCTTGACGGTGTCCATCCCTGGCCGCCGACACCCCTCGATCCCAGTTCCCAGCCCGCTCCTTGGGCTGGTTTTCCATCCATTTTAGAAGCGCCACGACAATAGCTCCAGGCAGCACCCGCAGCAGGGCTGGAGCAGCAATAACGTTCGCTGAACAACAGGTCACTTGGCAGCTAGCTGGCAGGACTGCTAGTATCGAATTTTTAACCAAAGAGTTTTAAACGTGCGTTCATACCTGTTGGCCCTAGTGGCAATTCCCTTGATTATGGTAGGCCAGGCCAAAGCTCAGCCCTGGTTGCAACTTACTGTGCAAGATTTGCCAAACATCGAACAGCTTTGGCCACAGGATAGAGACAGCCAACTAGTAGATTGGCTAATGAGTGATACAGTGCAGCAGCACCAAGGACAGATCGCCTTTGAAAGCCTGCTGCCTCATCTATTGCTTGTCAATGACCCACAGCTCAAACAACATTGGCAGCAAAGCTTTAGTTTAAGCGAGCAACAATGGCAGGGTGAAGTCATGCGAGTTGCCTATCAAGACGATGATGCAGACATTGTTATGCTTTGGCAGGAACTTGATGAGCAGGCTCTGATTTGGTTCAGCCTATCAACCGATGATGATCAGCGGCGTGCCGCTCGCCACCAAAAAGCCATGAGCTGGGCAAATGATGCTAACTTTAGTAACTATCTTGATTGGACAGTGCCCTTAGGCTTGATGGCGGATCAAGATAGTAGCAGTCTGGCTGCGCAAGATTGGCAGGTGCTTACGCAAGGAGGTTGGCGCATGTCGGCACCAGACTGGTTGCAACCCCAGTGTGCAAAAGATTGGCTCAGCCTAATGCCTGACAACCCCTTAGAGTGGCATTGGCATAGCTCTACTCGGCTGCAGGTTGATCTTGCTTTAAATCAAGACCAGCTTAGTCTGTGGCAGTCATTGCAAGCCGATCCCGCCACCCTACCACAGAGCCATGAATACTTGCAGGTAAACATGAGGTTATTGCCATTGTTACGCTTTTATCAGCAGCAATGGGCTAATTGGACTCAGTTAGAGTTGAACTGTGCTCAGACTAAACAATTTCAGCAGTTGCTACAGGATTGGCAGCCCTTAACCCTGGTGCTACTGGCCAATTCTTTGCCTGGCTTGCAGGCTGTTGCGCTTTGGCATGAAGCTGGTTCAAACAAGGATGAAGATTTGAATGTGGCGCTCTTATCGGGTCGGCCGCAGGGGATCCTGCCAAGTGTAGCTGCCGCACTGGGTATAAATCAGCTGCCTAAGCTTGGCGAAGAACTTCAGGTAGCTGTGGCAGGCATGGGTCGGCCTTGGCTTGGGCATCAAGAGGCTGCGGTGCTCTTATCTCAGCAACCAATTAAGCTTGAATCGCAGCCAGGCGCCTTATTTAGAGCTGGATTTTCTCAAGGGCGGCGTTGGTGTGTACAGGCGAGTTGCTTGGACTGGCCTGAATCTAATGCGCAATGGCCAGTGCGTCATCTGCAACTGGATTTGGTTGGCCAGAATTTGCGTCTGCAGGTGGATTTTTAACCCCTAACTGCAGGCAGTCACCATCCTGCGTGCTATCGCAGGGTCTCATGGTTTCGCGCGGGGCTGCCGTTTGCCGCCCAGTCACTGGTTTGGCAACTGGGCTCTCGGGGACGCTATTCGCCGTCCTGGCCGCTTGACGGCGTTCATCCTTGGCCGCCGACACCCCTCGATCTCAGTTCCCAGCCCGCTCCTTGGGCTGGTTTTCCATCCATTCTAGAAGCGCCACGACAATCGCAGCAGGGCGGGCGCAGCCTGTGTGGCCAGTGAGGAGATGCTAGAGATCGCCTAGGTCGTTCACTAATAGTTCCTCAACCTGATGCCGGCGCTCATTCAACAGGGCAGAGTTGCTGGCCGTGAGGGTGATGTGGCCAATTTTGCGCCCTGGGCGCGCTTGCTTACCATAGTCGTGTAGGTGCACACCAGGAATGGCCAGTAGTGCCTGATAGTCAGGACGAGCACCAATAAGGTTCAGTAGACAGCTGGGCTCACGGCTCAGAGTGCTACCCAGGGGCAAATCACAGAGAGCGCGTAGGTGATTTTCAAACTGGCTGCATTCGCTGCCTTCGATGCTCCAGTGGCCAGAGTTGTGCACCCGAGGCGCAATTTCATTAGCCAGCAGTTGGTCGTCCACGGCAAAGAATTCGAACGCCATGACGCCCACATAGTGCAGCGCGTCCATGGTAGCCATGATATAGCTCTGCGCCATGCTGTTGAGCGGATGTTCAGGCGCAGGGGTTGAGCTGTGCAGAATGCCACGGCGATGCTCATTGATCGCCAAGGGGTAGCAGCGCACTTCGCCCTCATGGTTGCGCACGGCAATAATAGACACTTCCTGGCTGAAGTTAACCATGCGCTCAGCAATCAAGGGTACTTCACCTAGCTCGCTGAAGGTGTTGGCCAGATCGGACTCTTGCAACAAGCGTTTTTGCCCCTTGCCGTCATAGCCCAGAGTGCGAGTCTTGCAGATCAAAGGCAGACCCAGCTTAGCCACCACCGCGGCAAGCTCCTCTTGGCTATCGACCTTGCGCACTTCTGCCACTGGGATGTCCAGTTGCTGGAACAGGGTTTTCTCGGCCCAGCGATCACGCGCCGTGGCCAGAGCTAGAGCGCCTGGTTGAGTCGGAGTTTGCATCGCCAAGCGCTCCACCGCACGCGGGGGAACATTCTCAAATTCAAAGGTGATGAAGTCGGACTGCTCGGCCAATTGGAACAGACCCTCGGCGTCTCCATAGGTGGTGCAGATCAGCTTGCCGAACTCGGCGGCGCAAGCCTCATGGCTAGGATCAAGGAAATTAAATTGCATGCCAAGGCGGCTGCCAGCCTGAGCCAGCATACGGCCCAGTTGGCCAGCACCCACTATTCCTACACGCATATCAGACCTCTCTTGGATCATCATTGGCCAACACCTTGGCGGTTTGCTGAGCGCGGAAATCGGCATAGGCTTGGCGAATCTCAGGGTATTTATTGCCAAGCATAGCAGCTGCCAGCAAGGCTGCATTGATGGCGCCCGCTTTGCCAATGGCCAGAGTGCCAGTAGGAACGCCACCTGGCATTTGCACGATGCTTAGCAGGGAATCAATGCCGCTGAGCATGGCGCTCTGCACGGGCACGCCCAGTACGGGCAAATTGGTTTGCGAAGCGGCCATGCCCGGCAGGTGGGCTGCGCCACCAGCGCCAGCAATAATCACCTCAAGGCCGCGCTGTTCAGCGCCCTTGGCGTAATCAAAGAGTAAATCAGGGGTGCGATGGGCTGAGACCACCTTGACCTCGTGGCTGATGCCTAGGTCGGTTAGAGTGCTCACTGTGTGCTGCATGGTTTCCCAATCGGATTTGGAACCCATGATAACACCAACCAAAGTTGTCATCTGTTGTCTCCGTTATGGCAGTGTTAGGCAAGAGCCATTAGCCTGCCAGATAATTATGAAGGCTCAATAAAGCGTACCGTTTGGACTTCAACCACGGCTTGACGCTGCACGCGAGTGTCTGGTTCTTTAGCGACATTTACTTTGATGTCATTAGCAAGACTGTCTTGATAGCCACAGTCCACGCACTCACGGTATTGTTTTTGCTCTTCGGGCTGCTGCCATACACGGATGACATCGCTCTGCCCACACTTGGGGCAAACGACACCGGCAACAAAGCGCTTAATAGCCATGGCAACCTCCAGAAAAAAAGGCTGTTATTGTAACAGCCTTTAATACGGATGTCCTAGGCTCTTGGCTTGGTAGGCAAGGATTTAGCTCATCTCGGCGATTTCACGCTTGGCGTGCAAGAGGCGCTGATTTTGTTGCTCAAGAAAGGGGGTGTTACTGGCGTTTTGCTCATGGTACTTGTCGAGCATTTTTTCTACCCAGCCTGATTCCAGCATGTCACCTAACAAGCGGGCCATCAGCTGGCTGCGGGTTTTCACCCCAGCATTAATGTAAATACGACGAGCGTGGTACTTAACCGTGCTTTGCGTAATACTCAGGTCCTCGGAAATTTGCTGGTAAGAATGACCCTTAATCAGGGCATGCAGAACCTTATATTGTTGAACGGATAAAGGCATGGAGTTCTCCTTGGTAAGCGCTGAAATGAAAAGTTTACTCCCATAAACTCAGGCTTCCATGCAGGAAGGTGCTTCTTTTGGTTGGTGTCTTGGCTACCTTTTTTATAGTTAGGCTCCAGTCCTTTAGTTGGGCATAAAAAAACCCAGCCTAGGCTGGGTTTGTCATTAGCAACTGGCCAGAATTAGGCTTTTTCGTTGCTCTTGTCGGCTTTAGCAGGCTTTTCTTCAACCTTGGTGGCCAACTGTTCTTCAACCACTTTATCGCTGTACTCACGACCGTAGTAAGAATCAAGCAGCAGCTGCTTGAGTTCGCTGATCAGTGGGTAGCGTGGGTTGGCGCCGGTGCATTGGTCGTCAAAGGCGTCAACCGCGATCTGATCCAGTTTGGCCAAGAAGTCGCTCTCTTTAACGCCAAAGTCTTGAATGGACTTAGGCACATCCAGATCGGCTTTCATGCCTTCGATCCAAGCCACCAAGCTGGCGGCTTTCTCAGTGGTGGTGTTACCAGCCAGGCCTAGGTGGTCAGCGATTTCCGCGTAACGGCACAGGGCTTTTGGACGGTCGTACTGCGAGAAGGCCGTTTGCTTGACAGGGTTGTCGGTGGCGTTGTAACGAATAACGTTACAGATCAACATGGCGTTGGCCAGACCGTGTGGAATGTGGAACTCCGCACCGATCTTGTGCGCCATGGAGTGACAAATACCCAAGAAGGCGTTGGCAAAGGCGATACCAGCGATGGTCGCAGCATTGTGTACCTTTTCACGAGCTACTGGGTCTTTAGCGCCGTGCTTGTAGCTGGCTGGTAGGTAATCACGCAGCAGTTTCAGCGCTTGCAGGGCTTGGCCGTCGCTGTATTCGTTGGCCAGAACAGAGACATAGGCTTCCACGGCGTGAGTGATGGCGTCGATACCACCAAAGGCAGTCAGGCTCTTAGGCATGTTCATCACCAGATCGGCGTCAACAATGGCCATGTTGGGCGTCAGTTCGTAGTCTGCGATTGGGTACTTGTTGCCAGTCACTTCGTCGGTAACTACTGCAAAGGGCGTTACTTCAGAACCGGTACCTGAGGTGGTGGTGATGGCCACCAGCTCGGCTTTCACGCCCAGTTTCGGGAACTTGTAAATACGCTTGCGGATGTCCATGAAGCGCATCGCCAATTCAGAGAACTCAACCGTTGGGTGCTCGTACATGACCCACATGATTTTCGCAGCGTCCATAGGTGAACCACCACCGAAGGCGATGATCACATCTGGCTTGAAGCTTTCCATCATGGCGACGCCTTCTTTCACTACTTTCAAGGTAGGGTCGGCTTCCACGCCGTAGAAGATTTGCGTTTCCAGGCCATAGCTCTTGAGCAGCTTGACCATGTCGGTGCAGTAGCCGTTGTTGAACAGGAAGCCGTCGGTGACGATCAGGGCGCGCTTCTTGCCGCTCAGTTCTTCAAGAGCGATGGGCAGGCTGCCGCGACGGAAGTAGATAGACTTAGGAAGTTTGTGCCACAGCATGTTTTCCGCCCGTTTTGCTACCAATTTTTTGTTGATCAGGTGCTTAGGACCTACGTTTTCAGAGATCGAGTTACCGCCCCAAGAACCGCAACCCAGGGTTAAGCTAGGTGCCAGTTTGAAGTTGTACAGGTCACCAATGCCGCCCTGAGACGCAGGGGTGTTGATCAGAATACGCGAGGTCTTCATGTGATCGCCAAAGTAGCTGACGCGCTCTGGTTGCAAGTCTTGGTTGGTGTACAGCACCGAGGTGTGACCAATGCCGCCCAAAGCAACCAGATCTTCGGCTTTAGAAACCGCATCTTCAAAGCTGCGAGCCTTGTACATGGCCAAGGTAGGCGACAGTTTTTCGTGAGCAAAGGCTTCTTCATCGCCCGTTGACTGCACTTCGGCAATCAGGATGCGAGTGTCGAACGGCACTTTAACACCAGCCATGGCGGCAATCTTGGGTGCGGGCTGGCCCACGATGTCGGCGTTCAGGGCGCCGTTTTTCAGCAGTACGCCACGCACTTTATCGGCTTCGGCTTTGCTCAGGATGTAGCCACCATGAGTTGCAAAGCGCTGTTTGACATCTTCGTACACATCGTTGACCACGATCACGCTCTGCTCAGAGGCGCAGACCACACCGTTGTCGAAGGTCTTGGACATCAGAATAGAGGCCACGGCGCGCTTGATGTCAGCGGTTTCGTCGATCACGGTTGGGGTGTTGCCTGCACCCACACCAATGGCAGGTTTGCCTGAGCTGTAAGCTGCCTTAACCATGCCAGGGCCACCAGTGGCCAGAATCATATTGATGCCAGGGTGCAGCATCAGGTGGTTAGACAGTTCTACGCTAGGGGCGTCGATCCAGCCGATGATGTCGGTGGGTGCGCCGGCCTTAACAGCGGCTTCTAATACCAAGCGCGCAGCATAGCAGGTAGACTCTTTGGCGCGTGGGTGAGGTGAGAAAATAATACCGTTACGGGTTTTCAAGCTGATCAAGGCTTTGAAAATAGCAGTAGAGGTAGGGTTGGTGGTGGGCACGATACCGCAAATGATGCCGATTGGCTCAGCGATGGTGATGGTGCCGAACACCTTGTCTTCTTTAAGGATACCGCAGGTTTTGGTGTCCTTGTACTTGTTATAGATGTACTCAGAAGCAAAGTGGTTTTTGATAACCTTGTCTTCCAGAACGCCCATGCGGGTTTCGGTGGCGGCCATGGTCGCCAGTTCAATACGAGCATTAGCAGCAGCAAGAGCGGCTTCGCGGAAGATTTTATCTACCTGCTCCTGAGTGAAGCTGGCAAATTGTTTTTGCGCGCGCTGTACGCGTGCTACCAGTGCGTCTAAGGATGCTTTGTCGTTTACGGTCATGATCTACCCCCAGTAGAACGATGAATGGATTAGGGCGACTAAAGAGGTATCTGATAAGAAGCTTTAGTCAACAATGGCATTGTAGGAAAGTTACAAAAAATGCGTGTTGATCTGAGTCAGTACAATGCGCAAAGAGCTTTTTTGCCTGGCCTTGATGCCTGTATCCCTTGCAATACAAGGGTTGCAGCCTTGTTTAGCGACCAATAAAGAGCTGAGATTGCAGATCAAAGACCACTGGGTAAGCCGGTAGCTGATCCAGATCAAGCTCGCTCTTTTGGTCAAAATGCCCCAAGGCAAGATCAGCATAGGCGGTCATGACCGAAATGGCCATGGCATAACCATGACAAAGTGCATAACAGTAGCCTGCTTGCAGCAGGCGGTCATGCCATTGTTGTTGGCTTGGGCTTTGTTTGCCCTTGCCATCCGAACGCTTGAGTTCGATACGCAGGCCGTGGTAACGGCCTCTGGCTAGGTCCAGCCCGAGGTCGGGGTAGCCAGATTTTTGCCCGCTGGCCTTCATTTGCCCAGCCACCGAGCCACTTCTAAGTCCGCCGTTGGGAATGGCATAGCACAGCTGATATAGGTCCGGCCGATAACGCTCCAGCCAGAGCAGAAGAATGATCTGATCAAAATACTCCATCTGTTGCTGATAGCGGCTTGGTTGGCTGCGCAATTGGCCAAGAGCGGCCAGATGGGCACTGCCTTGCTGGCTGAGCGCGGCATGGAGCTGAGCAGGCAGTTTGCCCTGGGCTTTGAGTCGTTGCAGGTCTTGAGCCGATAGGCGCATGCGGGTTCCTATTGGGTGTTATCCTAGGGCGTTATCGCGGCGGATAGTTTATAATGTCAGTCAATTTTATGCGACCTGCCTGCTAAGGGGCCTCTGATGTCTGATTCCATCTTCAACCGTGAAAAGTCCAAACTAAGCCTTAATAACAAGCGCCGCTCTGCGCGTACCGAAGCCGCCCGCCCGTCTCGAGCTCAGGGTGGCTCTCAGTCTGAGCGAGCCAGACCGCAAAGGCCAGTGGCTGGTGAGGATCTGGGATTTGCTGGACGTTCCAGCTATGACAAGCAAAAAGAGGTCAAGCTCTATGGCGAAAAGGCCTGTTTGGCCGTTTTTGCTGCGCGCCCGCATGACATTGTTCGCCTGTACCTAACCGACCAAACCGCCCCCCGCTTTGCTCAGCTGATGAAATTTTTAGCGGCCAACAAGCGTGCCTACCATGTGTTGCCCGAGGCCGAGCTGGAGAAGATTGGTGGCACCAGTCATCACGAGGGGGTGGTGATGCTGGTAAGGCGCAAGCCTTGGTTGAATCTGGCGCAATGGCTGTCGCAGCCTGCGGTGAAGGGCGCGGTTTTGGCGCTGGACGAGGTGGCCAACCCCCACAATTTGGGTGCCATTATGCGCTCGGCTGCGCATTTTGGTGTGCGCACCATTATAAGTACCCGTCCTGAGCTGCTGCAGAGTGGGGCGGCGGTCCGTACCGCCGAAGGCGGCTTTGAGGGTGTCGATTTGGTGCGGGTGCCCAGTTTAGCAGAGGCCTTGCCTGAGCTGCGCGCTGCTGGTTTTGCTCTGGCCTTTACCTCCAGTCATCAGGGGCAGTCGCTCTATACTCAGGCTCTGCCTGAGGGCTTGGTGTTGGTGTTGGGCGAGGAAAAGCAGGGCGTGTCACAGGCATTGCTGCAGGCCGAGGGCTTAAAGCTCAGCATTCCCGGTGTTGGGGCGGTGGAATCCTTGAATGTTTCAGTGGCTGCTGCCTTGCTGATGGGCGAGTGGTATCGCCAGTGGCGCAGCCGCGGCTAGTAGGCATTGATAGCTGTCGGGATTGTGGCAATCGCTATTCGGCACGGCGCAAGTACATCCCTGTAGCCTCGGCACCCGCTCCCTGCGGGTGACGGCCTCATAGCGACTGCCACAATCCCTAGTCATAGCCCCATTCTGGGCAGGTCAGTCTGCCGCCAAGACGAGCCCAAGGAGCGGAATGGCAACTGAGATCGAGGGGTGTCGGCGGCCAGCGATGGACGCCAGTCCTGTCTGTTACCTTATCTGTTTCAGGTACAAAAAAACCGGCCGAAGCCGGTTTTTACGCCAACCTAATGAATTAGGCGGCTTTCAACGCTTTGATGCGAGCAACTAGGCGGCTCTTAGTGCGAGCTGCTTTGTTTTTGCTGATCAAACCTTTACGAGCCATGCTGTCAATCACAGGTTGAGCGGCTTTGAAGTTCACTTCAGCTTGCTCAGCATTTTTGGCTTCGATTTGTGTCAGAACCTTTTTAATGAAGGTGCGCACCATTGAGCGCTGGCCAACATTACGGGCGCGGCGCTTAACTGCCTGACGTGCACGCTTCTTGGAACCAGCAGAGTTTGCCACGATTCGCTCCTCGAAAACTTACAGATTAATGATTTTGGACGGCGGATTGTAGGCAGATGACCCATGCATGTCAATCAATTTCCATAAAACTGCCATCTTTGCTCCAGTTGCTATTACCAGCGGCATCAAAGTCAACCATGAACCAATTAAAGAAGGTAGAATGCCGTGATTCGTGTCGTTTAGGAACCTCGCCATGCCGAGCCCCATCTTACCCCCTGCTGGAAATTATGACCCAGGGGGCAAACATGATCCAGCTGACAAGCATGACCCAGCGGAGCAGGGCATGCTGAAAAAGTCTTTGTCGGTCAGTGCTCTAACCATGGCATCTCGGGTGCTAGGCTTGGTGCGTGACATGATTCTGGCCTGGTTGTTGGGCGCGGGAGCCACGGCCGATGCTTTTTTTGTCGCCTTTAAGCTGCCCAATTTTGTGCGCCGTTTGGTGGCTGAGGGTGCCTTTTCACAGGCCTTGGTGCCGGTCTTGCTCGATTATCGGCGTCGCCAAGCACAGCAAGAGCTACAACAGTTGCTAAGTCAGCTAACCCGTGCTTTGCTGCTGGTGTTGCTGGGCCTTGGTCTGCTGCTGTGGTTACTGTCGCCCTGGTTGCTGCTGCTATTGGCCCCAGGCTATCATGCTGAGCCAGAACAATGGCGGCTGACTTTAAGTCTATTCCGTTGGCTGCTGCCTTATTTGCTGCTGTCCTTTTTAGTGGCCTACGCCAGTGCCCTGCTACACAGTCTGAGTCGCTTTATTCTGCCAGCCTGTATGCCACTGATTTTGAATCTAAGCATGATCGCTGCTGCCTTGCTGTTGCTGGGTTGGCTGGCTTGGTCGGTGCATGCCTTGGCTCTGGCTGTGGTGTTGGCCGGGCTGTTGCAGCTTTTGGTGCAATTGCCAGCGCTAAAGCGCGCCGGAATCTTGCCTGCTTGGCGCACTGCTAAGGCTGCTCCCAGTGCTTGGCCCTTGCTGCGTGCCATTGTCCCGGCTCTGATGGCGGTGTCACTGGCTCAGGTGTTGCTGTTGTTGGACACCATCTTGGCTACCCTGTTGCAGCAGGGGGCGGTTTCCTGGCTGTACTATGCCGATCGACTGTTGGAGCTGCCGCAGGGCTTGATCGCCGTGGCGCTGTCGATTGTAATCTTGCCGGTGCTCAGTCAGGCCTACAGTAGTGGGGATCAATCGGGTTTTAAGGCCGTTATGGCTTGGTCCATGCGTTTGGTCGCCTTGTTGGGCGTGCCGGCGGCCTTGGCACTCTATTATTTGGCCCTGCCGATCATGGCGACTTTGTTCATGTACGGTGTCATGACGGCCTCTGACATTCAACAGTCGGCTAAGGCACTGCAAGGCTACAGCCTTGGTTTGTTGGCCATGATGCTGCTAAAGGTCTTGCTGCCTGCCGCCTATGCTGCAGCGCAGGGCGCCTTGGTGCGGCGCTCTGCGCTCTATGCGCTCTTGCTGGCCTTGGCCTTAAAGCTCAGTCTGATGCAGCTTTGGGGGCACTTAGGGCTGGCTTTGGCCACCAGTGTTGGCCTGTGGTGCATGGCCTTGCTATTGAGCCTGGGCTTGGCTAAGCAGGCCTTGTTGCCTTCATTTATCCAAGTCATGCAAAGCCTGGTTCGGCCAATTTTGGCCTCACTAGTGATGTTATTGTTGTTGCATCTTTGGCTGCCAGAGGCGGATTGGTGGCTTGCAGCACAGGCTGGCAGTAGAATAGGGTTACTGAGTCTGGCGGTCGCACTGGGTGCTGGCTGCTATGTATTATTGATGTTGCTGCTGGGTTTTCGATGGTCCTGGCTGCGCTTTACCTCTCAATCCTAGACTAGGCCCCAGGTCAAGTCGGTTGAGTCAACTAATGAGGATAGCTTATGTTACGAATCGCCATTGCCGGCGGGGCAGGCCGTATGGGTCAGGCCCTGATTCAGGCCGTTAGCGCGCAGCAGGGTGCGCAATTAGCCTGGGTAACGGCCTTGCCTGGCAGTGCATGCCTTGGCCAGGATGTGGGCCTGAGTGCTGGCTTGGGTGCCTTGGGTGTTTGCTTTAGTGATGATTTGGCTCAGGGCTTGGACCACTTTGATCTGTTGATCGACTTTACCAGTCCTGAGTCAAGCATGCAGCATCTGGCCATTTGTCAGGCGGCTGGTAAGGCTGTGGTGATGGGCACCACGGGCTTGAGTGCTGAGCAGCGCGAACAACTGCGTCAAGCAGGGCAACAAATACCAGTGGTCTATGAGGCCAATATGAGTTTGGGGCTAAATTTATTGCTCAGTTTGGTCAAGCAGGTGGCTGAACGCTTAAATGAAGGCTATGACGTAGAGATCATTGAGGCCCATCACCGTCACAAGGTGGATGCGCCCTCTGGCACCGCGCTGCGTTTAGGTGAGGCCGCGGCCGAAGGCTTGGGGCGTGACCTATATGAGGTGGCCGTTTATGGTCGTGAAGGCAATGAGGGGCCAAGAAAAGACAGTACCATCGGTTTTGCTACCATTCGCGCCGCCGATGTGGTAGGTGAACATGCGGTTTGGTTTGCCACCGAGGGTGAGCGTCTGGAGTTGCATCACAAGGCAAGTTCTCGTATGACCTTTGCCAAGGGTGCGGTTCGTGCAGCTCTGTGGTTGGTTGAAAAACAACCAGGTTTTTACGACATGCGTGACGTTTTGTCACTGCCTAAGTAGTCTGGCTGCTGAAAAAACACCCGAAAGCTGACCTAAAATGGTATTTAAGCAAAAAAGTTGGTTGTTACGGCTTGACCCACGGATAGGCTTTTGGTTGTAATAGCACTTAGGCAAACTGAGGTGTCACCGGTATTGTTGTTTGTCTGTCGCTAAAGGGTAAATTTTTACGACAGAGAAGCACAATTGACTCAGGTCCCTCGAGCTGCTTCTGACACATCTTTGTAACCTTTGATGGTCAGAATGCCGCGCAACGCCATGCAGAAAGTTGTGCATTCGTTAATTTTCTGTGTAGACTAGGGTGACCTGGTTAGACCAGTTTCATTGAAATAAAAAATAGGGGAATCTATCTAATGAAAGCGATTAAAATTGCTTCTCTGACCGCTCTGGCTGCTGCTGTTTCAGCTGCATCTTTTGCTGCTGATGTTGTAGGTGACTACGGCCTAGTAAAAAAAGCTGACCTGACTGTAGGCGGCAACCTGACTACTAAGGCTACCTTGAACCTAGGTGCTGACGACGAAACTTACACCATCGAAAACGAAGCTGGCGTTTCTATCAACGTTGCTAACGGTGTTTTTGCTGGTACTGTTAAAGCCGATCTGGGTGGCAACCTAGAATTTGACGGCGTGACTGTAACTGACGGCAACCTGTCTTTCGGTCAAATCGGTTCAGTGGTAAACACTAACCAGTACACTGCCAAGCAAGGCGAGCACGCTTATGGCGTTGACGCTGCTATCCGCATTTCTGACCTGCTTCCAGGTTTGAATGTTCAAATCGAAGGTTCTAATACTTCAGGTGCTGAAGAGTTTGAAGCTGAAAAGCCAGATGACAAGCGTAGCCCGATTCCTGGCGGTGATGATGAAGTTGAAGCAGCTGAAGCAGCTGGTGCTCAGTTTGGTCTAGGTTTGGGCTACACCAACGCCCTGACTGAGACTGTGACTGCACATGTTTCTGCTCAGGTTCGTTTCAAGAACATTGCTGATGATTCTGACGATTATCTGAAACGCATTTCAGACGCTGAGGCTGCTCTAGAAGCGGCCGAAGCTACCTATAATAATGCTAACGATTCTGAAGAAAAAGAAGCAAAAGAAGCATTAGACAAAGCTCAAGCTGCTGTTCGTGACGCCATCTCTTCTGGTGTTCGTTCAAACGACTTTATGGATCACTACGTTGGTGCTGGTATCACGGCTAACATTGCTGGTGCAACTGTTAAAGCTGGCGTACAGAGCAAAGGTGAAGTTGCTGACTTTGGCGCAAGTGTTGCTTACAGCATTGCTGGTGTTTCTTTGGACGCCGCTGTTGG
>SKIB01000110.1 GCA_007116635.1 Saccharospirillaceae bacterium | reverse complement strand
TATAAATTCACAGCTGTCTTATTATTCCTTGATAGCCTTGTTTGGCTACCTGCTGTACCAAGAAAGCATTGATCTGTGGTTCGTGGCGGGAGCAGTGGCGATCTTTACCGCCAACATCATTAACCTTCGCGCTGGCATGGCCCGCAAGCCTGACACTAATGAGCTGAATACCGAGCCCGTGGCGGCGGTCATTGGCTGCGAATCAGACCACTGTGATAATACCAGCGACCAGCCTGCTTACGAAATTGCGACTTCTCCCGCAGGCAGCCTGCCTGACCCTGCTGCGCAAAGTGGGCGCTGAACTCGACCCATCCTCTTTGTTGCAACACGCCATGGCCGTGAATCTCGAGTCCTTGCCATTGGACATCGGCTTCCAGTTCCAGGCTCTCTGGCCGGGTACTGGGGTGCCAGCTGAGCAATAAATAATCCGCCAGCCCAAGAGCAAAGGCACTGTAGCGCGAGCGCATCAGGGCCAAGGGGTAGGGTGCCGCCAAGCCCTGATGATAGGGCTGACAGCAAGAAGCGTAGCTCTGCTGGCTGTCGCAAGGGCAAGTCGAATCAGGCAAGTTTGGATCCAAATGGCGCATGGCGGTTCTCGGCAAAGGTTGGCAGGCTATGCTACTGTTAAATGAGCTCAATACAAGTCGAGTTACCCATGCCTAGTTTCTTGCGTGCCATTATCATTCTGTCGCTTGGCCTAAGTGCTCTGGCTAGCCATGCGCAATCTCCGGTTCGGCTCTGTGCCGGCGATGGTAGCCCCTGGCCGCCCTACAGTTATTTTGAGCGTGATCAGCAGGGTAATCTGATTCCGCAAAGCTACCAAGGCTTGGCCATTGATCAACTTAGATCTGCCTTGGCCCATAGCGCAATCGAACATGAATTATTTTTTATGCCTTGGGCGCGGCTGATGCATGAAATGGCATCGCCCCAAGGTCTTTGCGATCTGGTATGGAACGCCAGTTTTTCAACTCAGCGAGCAGAGTTTGCCTTGTTTTCTGAGGTGCAGTACCGCACGCAACTGGGTTTGTTTTTTTTGCCAATTAATCCTAATCGTTCAAATCCTGATTGGTCTACTGCCGCTCGCTACTGTGGGGTCAATGGTTACAACTATGCTCCCTTTGTCCTAAACACCAGTTCGATGGTCATGGCCGATTCCATTGGCCAAGCACTGCGCATGTTGGAAGCGCAGCGTTGTCAGTTCTTCCCAAGTGAGCTGGAGCCCATCTTTGCCGGTGGCGAGCTTGGCATCTATGTGCTGCCCGATTCTCTGGCGCACATTGGCCTTGGGCGTTTTAAAGAATTTCATGTGATGATCAGTCGACGTCATCCGCAAGCCGAGCAATTGCAGCAGCTCATCAACCAATGGATCGCCGAGCATCCGATCGAGTTTTCTACTGGTATTTGACGCCAAATTGTCGTCATCCTGCGCCCCTCAGTCATCCTGCGCGCAGTCGCAGGATCTATGCCTCTAGCGCGTGACTGCCGTACCCGGCTCAGTCGCAGGCCTGCAACTGCGCAGCTTGGGGAGGTTGGTGAGGAGACCCTGCGACTTCGCGCAGGGTGACAGGTGGGTGCAGGGTGACAGAGCGGGTGCAGGGAGCCTTGGTAACCCGACCGAGTCCAGACTAACCTTGGCCGCTGTTCATTTGTTTAGGGCTGCATTTTAACTGCCTAAGGGCTACACTTGAGAAGGTTTTGTAAGCACAGGACCTTCTCAGGTTGGCATCGCACAAGGAGTTTAAGATGATCAGAGCCCTAGCCCAAACATTAGCGCACCCCTTTCTGACCACAAGCAAGAACATTCTGCTGGTGGTTTTGATTGCACTATTGCTAACCGCCTGCCAAGACAGCCAAGCCAAAGAATGGCAATGCGGGGCTGACAGTCATGGCATTCATCAGCTGTACGCTCAGCATCCACCGCATCGAGATTGGGTCATCGAGGGCATTGTTACCCAAATCATGCCAGGCATGGAAGGCTTTAGCCTGCAAGCGCCGCGCAGTCAGTGGCAGCAACAGGGCCTGGTGTCGCAAGCAGTCTTTGTACATCAACGCCATCATTTAGAGCAATTGCAGCCCGGTGATCGTTTGCGTCTGCAGGGTCGGGTGCAGCTGGCCGATGGCATGAGCTTTGTGCCGACCCAGCCCTGGCTGCACTGTGGTTCTGGCTCTTTGCCCGAGCCGGTGCCTCTGTCTTGGCCGCTGAACTCGGTGGACCAGCTGGCTGCGCATCAGGCCATGTTGATTCGCATTCCTCAGGGCATGAGGGTGGTCGATAGCTTCAACTTGGCGCGCTATGGTGAGCTAATGCTGGCCAGCGAATGGCTATGGCAGCCCACTCAGCTGTGGCGACCAGGGCCAGAGGTGCAGGACTATTTGGCGGCCTTAGGGCGTAAAACCCTGCTGCTGGATGACAACAGCTGGCAACAAAACCCAGCCATGGTGCCCTACCCACAGCCCGGATTGCTGGCCGACAACAGCATTCGCGTTGGCGATGAATTACAAGATTTACAGGGCATTTTGCACTTTGCCCGTGGTCATCATCGCTTGCTGCCCAGTCATTGGCCCAGTCATGTGCGCCATAACCCAAGGCCAGAGCCGCCGACCTGGCAGCCTGGCTTGCGCATTGTCAGCTTCAATGTGGAAAATTACTTTAATGGCGATGGTCAGGGTGCTGGCTTTCCGACCGCTCGTGGTGCCAGAACTTTGGCTGAGTTTCAACGCCAGCAGCAAAAGTTACTGGCGGCCTTGTTGGCGCTGGACGCGCACATTTTGGCATTGGTGGAGCTGGAGAACGACGGCTTTGACCAGCATTCAGCCATTGCTAGCCTCAGTCGTGCCTTGGCCAGTGCCAGCGGCCACCCTTGGCGTTTTGTCAGCCAGGAGCAAGCCATAGGAACGGATGCCATCATCCAAGGTTTTCTGTACCGTGCCGATCTGGTGCAGCCTGAGGGCGATTTACACTGGCTCGATAGCAGCAATTCGGTGACTAACCTGCATGGCCAGCCGCTCTTTAATGACCGTATTCAGCGCCCCAGTTTGGCACAGGTCTTTGTCGATCAGCGCAGCCAACAGCCATTGCTGCTCAGCCTGCATCATTGGAAAGCCAAAGGCTCCAACTGCGATGCTTGGAATGATCCCGATCTGCAGGACGGGCAGGCCAACTGCAATCAAACCCGTCTGCGTGCGGCTCAGGCGGTGCATGCCTGGCTTGAACGGCCCGAATGGCAAGGCATGCCACGCCTGATTCTGGGTGACCTAAACGCCTATGCCCAAGAAGACCCTTTGCATTACCTTTACCAGCAGGGCTGGCAATCGGTCTTTACCGATCCCAAGCAATACAGCTATCTGTTCCGTGGTTTGGCTGGTCAGCTGGATCATGCCTTGGTGGACGCCAAGGCCAAACCCTTGGTGGCGCAGGCCGGGATTTGGCACATCAATGCCGCCGAACCTCGCGCTCTGGGCTACAGCCAGCGTTTTAAATCCAGCCGCCAGCAGCGCGAATGGTTTGCCCCAGATCCCTTCCGTTCATCAGACCACGACCCCATATATCTGTTGCTGGCTTGGCCAGAGTAGGGGAGCCGATGCTTTTGTTTACTTGCAGCAGCTAGCGCTGCTTTTGTTTATTTACAGCAGCTAGCGCAACAATTTTTTTATTTGCAGCAGCTAGCGCAACAATTTTTTTATTTGCAGCAGCTAGCGCTGCTGGCGCTTTTTATGCAGCGTCAGGCCTAAAACAGTGGTGGCCAGCATCAGGGTGATGCCATTGGCGAGGATGATGGGCAAATCCGACAGCGCCAGACCATAAATCAACCAGAGCAAGACACCTAGGGTAAAGATGCTGTACATGCCCAGCGATATGCCCTCCACATTGCCGGTGCGCAAAATGTGCAGCACCTGAGGGACAAAGGCGCAAGTGGTACAAAAGGCTGCGGCCATACCTATCCAACTGATGCTGTTCATTTGCTTGCTCCAAAATAGATGGCTCATGATAGCTCAGCACAGAGCAATCTGGGTAGGGGCTCTGTGGGTCAACAAGGGTGACAACTGTCATCAATTGCTGCTCTTGGCTCAGGCTGAGTTGCACTTTGGCCTGTTGCTCTGCATAGTCTTGCTTCTGCTGAGCAATTATTGGGTCATGCTCCGATGTCAGTATTAGCCGCCAAGCTGTTGGCCTGCCACCATTGGCTGGTGGGCAAGGATAACGAATACCATTGGTTGCCCTATCTGTGGGCCAGTTATCTACTGTTTTACTTCGTTCCTCTGGCCTATCAGCCTTGGCAGGGGCCAGTCAGCCTGATGCTGTGGTTGGCGGGTCTGCTGACCTTGGTGCTGTTTTTCAGCCTGCAAAGGCGCATTCGTCTTTGGCCTGTGCTCTTGATGCTGCTGGTGGGCCTAGTCAGTACACCCTGGTACGCCGGCGGGGTGATTTTGCTGTCCTATGCCGCCAGCTGCATGGGCCAGCTCACGCCCAAGCGCCACGCACTTTGGCTGTTGGTACTTTATGCCCTCTTGGCTTTGATTATTAGCCTGAGGCTGGAGCTACCTCTGGTCTATTTGTTTTTGCTCTGGCTGGCCCTGCCCATGGGCCTGGGCAACAGCATTCATCGGCGCAACGAACTGACCAGCAAAATACTGCGCCTCAGCCAGCAAGAAGCTCAGGCCGTGGCACGGCTGCAAGAGCGTGAGCGCATTCGCGCAGACCTGCACGACCTGCTGGGGCAAAGCCTGACCACCATCACGCTCAATATGCAGTTACTGCGCCGTGCTCAGTTGCCGCCAGAGCAACAGCAAAGCCTGCTGGCCGACACCGAACAGCTGGCGCGTCAGTGCTTGGCTCAGGCCAGAGAAACGCTGCACAATAACTATCAGGCCAGCCTAACCGAAGTGCTGGCCAGTTGCCGCATTGCTTGCTTGGCCAAGGGGGTGGATTTGCATTTCAACCAGCCTCCTGAGGCGTTGGAAAGTGCGTTGAATCATGCCTTGGCACAGGCGGTGCGCGAGTCGGTCACCAACAGCCTTAAGCACAGTGAGGCCACTGAGGTGCGGATTGAGTTTCAACAACGGCCGCTTGGAGTCAGTATTCGCGACAACGGAGGCGGCTACCCGGCGCACTTTGGTACTGGCCTGCTAGGAGTGAAAAGTCGCATCCAGTCCTTGGGCGGCACGGTGAGTTTTCTGCCGGGTTGGCAAACCTTGATTAGGATTCCATGATGAAAGTATTACTGGTGGAAGATCAACGCTTGATCATGAGTGCTCTGGCCATTTTGCTGGATCTGGAGCCTGACATTGAGGTGGTGGCCAGCGCCAGCGGCGGTCAACAGGCGCAGCAGTTGATTGCTGAGCACCTGCCTGACATCGTGATCAGCGACATCGAAATGCCCGACGGCGATGGCCTGAGCCTAGCCGAGTGGTTAACCGCCTCTGGTCTGGGCTGCAAAATGCTGATTCTCACCACCTTTGCCAAGCCGGGTTACTTGCAGCGTGCGCTGAATGCGGGTGTGCATGGTTATCTGCTCAAAGACACCCCAGCTGAGCAATTGGCCGAAAAGCTGCGCTTAATGATGCAGGGCGCACAGGTCATTGACCCAAGTCTGACGCGCAGCGCCATGCGGTTTGAATCACCGCTCAGTGCGCGTGAACTGCGGTTGCTGGCTCTGGTCGCCACGGGTTTGAGCGCCAAACAGGCCGCCGACCAACTGCACATCGCCCATGGCACGGCCCGTAATCTGCTCAGCGAGATCATGGGCAAGCTACAGGTCAGCTCGCGTCAGGCGGCGGTGATTAGGGCGCAGGAATTGGGGCTGCTCTAGCAGGCACCAAGGCAAGCTGTACGCCCTGCTTGCCTTGATGTCCGTCAGTCTTTGCTACGCTTGGCTGGTCTTAGGCTAGGGAGTCCATTGCCGCTGCAGTATAATCGCGCAAATTTTGCCGAGAGATCCGCCATGCCCCTAAAAGTCATTACTCATCCCCTAGTGCAACACAAACTAGGCCTAATGCGTGCCCAAGGCATCAGCACCAAGCACTTTCGTGAACTGGCCAATGAGCTGGGAAATTTACTGACTTATGAAGCCACCAGCGATCTGGAGTTGGAACAAGAACAGATCACCAGCTGGAGCGGTGATCAGATTCAGGTGCAGCGCCTAAAGGGTAAAAAGATCACCGTGGTGCCCATTTTGCGCGCCGGTATTGGGATGCTGGATGGTGTTTTGGCTTTGGTGCCCAGTGCCAAGGTCAGTGTGGTGGGCCTGTACCGCGACGAACAAACCCTAGAGCCGGTTTCGTATTTTGAAAAGTTTGCTGGCGACATGGAACAGCGTTTGTCATTAGTGATTGACCCCATGCTGGCCACTGGCGGCTCCATGGTGGCTACCTTGGATCTGCTAAAACAACAGGGCTGCAGCGAGATCTGCATTCTGGTACTGGTGGCCGCACCCGAAGGTGTGCAGCGTGTGCTGGACGCACACCCAGAGGTAACCATCTACACCGCCAGCTTGGATCAGGGCCTTAACTCCCATGGCTACATCCTGCCGGGCTTGGGCGACGCGGGCGATAAAATTTTTGGTACTAAATAGGGCGCAGCCATGTCGAACGAATATCCTAAATACTCAGCCAAGGTCGTGCTTTCGGGCGCGCAGATGTTATTTGTCGCCTTTGGCGCTCTGGTGCTGGTGCCCCTGCTGACCGGACTAGACCCCAATGTGGCTCTGTTCACTGCAGGCATTGGCACCTTGATTTTTCATTTTGTCACCGGCGCCAAGGTGCCAATCTTTTTGGCCAGCAGCTTTGCTTTCATTGCGCCCATTGCCGTGAGTGTGCAGACCTGGGGAACCTCGGCCACCATGTCGGGCTTGCTGGCCGCCGGTTTGGTTTATGTGTCGATTAGTCAGTTGGTGCGCATCTATGGCGTGGGCTTCTTGAAAAAGCTGCTGCCACCCATTGTGGTTGGCCCGGTGATCATGGTCATTGGTCTGGCCTTGGCACCAGTGGCGGTCAACATGGCCTTGGGCCGAGTGGATGGCGAGCAGGTGATGCCCTACCATCTGGCGCTCTTGGTTTCCATGCTGTCTTTGGCCACAACCCTGATTTTGGCGGTCTTTGCCAAGGGCATGCTCAAGTTGGTACCCATCATGGGTGGCATTGTGGTGGGTTATTTGGTCAGCCTGCCTTTGGGTCTGGTGAGCTTTGACGCCACTGTGCAGGCCTCTTGGTTGGCCCTGCCTAACTTTGTGGCGCCCAGTTTCCATTGGCAAGCCATTCTGTTCATGCTGCCTGTGGCTCTGGCCCCAGCGGTTGAGCACTTGGGTGACATGGTGGCCATTGGTCGGGCCACGGGTAAAGACTACCTGCAAAAGCCAGGTTTGCATCGCACTCTGCTGGGCGATGGCTTGGCTACCTCGGCTGCGGCCATGTTTGGTGGCCCGCCAAACACCACCTACTCAGAGGTGACGGGCGCAGTGGTACTTACCCGTAACTTTAACCCTTGGATCATGATCTGGGCGGCCATCATTGCCATTGTGCTGGCCTTTGCTGGCAAGCTTGGTGCCTTGTTGCAAAGCATCCCCATGCCGGTGATGGGCGGCATTATGACCCTGCTGTTCGGCTCCATTGCCGTGATTGGCATGAACACCCTCAGCCGCGACC
>SKIB01000125.1 GCA_007116635.1 Saccharospirillaceae bacterium | reverse complement strand
GCCCCACCCATTAATCGCACACTACCGTTAAACCACTCACCCGTGGAGCGAGGGTTGGCCATCGCCAGGGTACTGGCGGCCATAGTCAAGATCACACCCTTTGCAATTAAGCTGCGCATAAAAGTTCCCGTAAACATGAAGATTGATTTTCAGTCCCTATTAAACAAAAAAAATGCACCCCAGCCAGTGCCAGGGTTCACCTTTTTTGTTAATTTATGGTTAGCCGCACATTCAAACAGGATTAGAATTTCCCCAACTCCAACAACATTCGCATTTGAACATCCTGCAGGGATTCCATGTCTGCATTATTGGGTGGTGCTGACTGCAATACTGCCAAACCTGCCCCAACTTGAAGCCACGAACTGACATTGATCTTCCACGCAGCCGAGAGCTCAGCAGCATAGGCCGTGGTCTGGTCAATGACTGCAGCACCCATGGTTAAATTGGAATCCAAATAACCAATCTCAAAGGGCAAAAATCGATAACCCAATACCAGGCCATAAAAAGCAATGTTTTGATTGTCACCCATGTACTCTGTATCAAATACCTGGCCAGCCACACCCAGCTCCAGGCCATGATCTCCACTGGTGTACAGACTACTGAGCTTCAAGCGGTAACCCACGCCCTGATTATTAATTCTAAGTTCTGGCGTGGCACTAAAGCCCCAACGACCTTGACCAGGCTCTAACAGGGTTTGGGTTTGCCAAGCCCAGACACTGGAGCTACAGAACAGCACTAACAACAGAAAAAAACGCATGACCTACTCCGCCATTTGAAATAATTGACAGGAGTTAGCATAGAGAATGGGCAGCAAGTCGGCCAGCTCAAGCTGCTTAAAATTCGCAATATAGCTGGCTATGCAGGGCAAAAAGAAGGGCGCGTTGGTTTTGCCTCGGTAAGGAACCGGTGTTAGGTAGGGGCTGTCGGTTTCTATCACCAAGGAATCAAGAGGCGTTAGTTTGAGGATATCGCGCACATTATCGGCCTTGTTAAAGGTAACAATGCCATTGAAACCCAATTTAAACCCTAACTCTAACGCCAGCTCAGCCAGGGGCGCACCAGAAGTAAAGCTGTGTATCACCCCCTTGGCGTTTAGATCTGGAGCGTATTCTTTTAACATGGCCATCATGTCTTGGTCGGCATCACGACTGTGAATTACAACTGGCAAATCGTGCTCTATGGCCAGCGCCAACTGCTGAGCAAAGACTTGCTGCTGAACCCCAGCCTCTGCGTGCTGATAGTAATAGTCCAAACCAATTTCACCAACGGCCACAATTTTTGGGTGCGACAAGCCCTGTTTAATTTCAGCCATCACCCGCGCATCCACCTTGGCAGCTTCATGGGGATGTATGCCTTGAGTACCCCAGATGCGAGCATCTGTATCCACCAACTGGCGCACCACGGACTGGTTGTCAGGACTCACCGCAATGGTAACCATGCGCTCCACCTTATGCTGAGCAGCCAATTCCAACACCTGAGGCAGCTCAGCTGCGGGTAAATAATCAAGATGACAGTGAGTCTCAAATAATGCGCCAGGCATGCTGGGCACTTTGCGTAAATCTGGAAATTCAGAATTCATAAGGATGCCTATATTTTTAGCTGCGGATTATAGGGTGCTAGCAAGGAGTACGCAAAAGCCTGAGTTAGGGTCTATGCTATCTTTAGGCATCAATAGTTAAGGCGTGTTATGAGCCCACCCAATAGATTGCAAATCATTCAAGGCGATCCAAATGATCCAAGCTTGGAGCTTGTACTCAATGAAGGCGCGTTACAGATCAACAACCTCAAGCATCAACACCTGCATCGCTTTTGCTTACCTCAGCAATTTGCTGAGCACCCTACGGGCCAAGAATGCTGGCAACGCATCAGCAAACTGATGCAAGATGCCATTCATGATCAGCAAGTGAGCTGGAATGAACTGCAGCAATCACTTTTCCAGATCATTCTTGAACTGAATGAACAACAGCCTGAACTAGCCGCTTTGATTTTGGCCGACTATGTAGAGGCACTTAAATTACTGATACCAGCCTTAGAAGCCCCGTATCGCCACCTAGCACCAGAGACCCTAATTATCAACGACTTTCACTATCACTAGCTGACCCCAGATTAAAAAGCCAGCTATGCTGGCTTTTTCAGTATTAACGGGCTAGACAACTCAAGGGGTTAAGAGAAGTCTTTATCGCGTAGGAATCTAGCCAGCGCAGCCATTTCAGCGGGGGTACGAACCGCGCCACGCTGAACTTCGTAGATACCATTTATAATGACTGTTGGCGTACCACGGACCCTCTGCTGCATGGTTGCTTGACGCATTCTGGCCTCCATACCACTGACTGCAAAGCTATTGGAATAGCTTTCAAAATCCTCTGAGCTCACACCATGCAAGGCGAACAGATCAGCAATGCTATTGCGGTTGATACGGGCGCGATTATCATGAATGGCCGCAAAAAGTGGCATCTTCACTTGGTCTTCCACTCCCATTACCACCATCATGGCATAGGCCCAGGTTAGATCACGACCATTATTACCAAGAAAGTCTACATGCACTGAGCGCACAGAAATCTCGTCATTTAACTCAGCCTTAAGCCGATTAAAGGTTGAAGAGAAGGTATAACAATGAATGCAATTAAATGAAAAGAACTCCACAACCTCTGGCTGTGCACTCAGTTCAGACCCCACCAAGGTGTAGTGAACACCCTCAACAAAATCAATGCTCACCTCAGAACTGGTTGTTGCAGTCTGAGTGTTGGCTTGTGCAGCAGCAGGCTCAGCAACAACCTCAGGCTGAGGCTGTTGCGATTCAACTACATCAGCACTATCCACAGGCTGGGCATCAATTGCTTCTTCACTTACCACCACAGCAGGCTGCTCGGTAATGGCTGGCTCCACTGCAACAGACGAGTTTGAATCATCATTACCGCAGCCTGCAAGCAGCAAGCCAAAACCCAAAGCAACCAGCAATGACCGAACTGAAACAATCTGGCCTGTACCAACTTTATAAGTCCAAGATTTAGAAACCATCACATACACCTCTTTTTATGATTATTTGAACAAAACTAGAATAAAATTCATACTTAACAAATGGTACGAAAACCCTGCATAAACCCTGTAAAGACTAGCAGTTTTGGCCAATATTTACTGCCAAAACCTTATTTCGTTAACATTTTTGCAGCAAAACTTGCACAGTAACGAGATTTAATTCATTTTAGAACCTGAAGCAGATCACAAAACTGACAACAATAAATCATCAGAAGGCCAGACAATGACCCACGTAAGCATTAGACCCATTACTCAAGAAGACGATCACCTGTTACGACTATGCCATGACTACTCACGCCAAGGCGAATTGGAAAGCCTTGGCTGGAGCCAGGAGCAGCGAGAACTTTTTTTGTTAACACTCTATGAAAGACAACGACAGCTATACCATGTGCATTACGATTGGAGTCAATTTGGCATCATCACACTTGCCGAACAGGACATAGGTTGTTTGTTAATCAACGAGCACCAAGAACACATTGAACTAATAGACTTTACCCTATTACCCGACTTTCGTGGCCAGGGCCATGCTAGGCAAATCATTCATGATCTACAGCAACAAGCTCTGTCAAAGGGTAAAGCCATTAAAATGATGCTATCTGAGTCAAATTGTGGCTTTGATTTTTACCTCAAACTAGGCTTCACCAAACAAGGCAAACAGGGCGATGCCTGGGTACTTATTTGGCAGCCAACATCTGCTGCAGTCTCTTGACTAGCTGGTCACAGTCCGAGCTTGAACCAACACTGATTCGCAGCCACTGATCCAAGCCAGGCCTGTTAAAATGCCTAACCAGAATTCCAGCATCCTTTAATTGCTGATACAACCAGCCACCCTGATACTTTGGGTGGCGAGTAAACACAAAGTTAGCCGTCGAGGGTAGGGTCACAAAGCCAAGTGCATCCAACTGATTAACCAAGCCTTCACGGTTGTCAATCACTTGCTGGTTAACAGACTGATAATATGACCAATCAGCCAATGCAGCTATACCTGCGGCACTGGCAAGGCTATCAACTGGATAGCTGTTAAAACTATCTTTAACTCTGATCAAGGCCTCTATCAGTTGAGCATGGCCAAGAGCATAACCCAGCCGAATACCAGCTAGGCTTAGACTCTTAGAGTAGGTGCGAGTGACCAATAGATTATCGTATTGCCCAACCAAGCAGTCAGCACTGGCACCGCCAAAATCAATATAGGCCTCATCCACCACCAACAATGAATCTGGAAAGGCTCGTAACCGTTTTTCTAGCTCCTCTAAACCGAGCAAACGTCCAGTTGGCGCATTTGGATTAGGCAAAATAACAGGTCCTGACTGATAACTAGCCAACTCAATTTCGAAATCTTCATTAAGGGCAACCTGATTGGGCTCTATGCCATATAATTGGCAGTAAACTGGATAGAAGCTGTAGCTGATATTAGGGAACTGCAAAGGCTCGGGCCGCATAAAAAAAGCATGAAAAATATGAGCTAAAACCTCATCTGAACCATTGCCAACAAACACCTGACTTGCCTCTAAAGCATGATGTTGAGCAATCTGTTTGCGCAACGCCAGGCTAATGGGATCTGGATACAGTCTTAGATCATCATTTGCAGCCTCTTTAATGGCCGCTAACACCTTAGGCGATGGTGGATAGGGGTTTTCATTGGTATTGAGCTTAATAAAGGTGCCTTCTTTAGGTTGTTCACCCGGAACATAAGGGTGCAAATTATGCACCATTGAACTCCACAATCGACTCATACATGCCCCTCAAATACAGACCAAATAGGAAAAGCAAGTGTAACTCAGTGCTATAAAAAAGGGGAGCCTAGCCCCCCTTATCAATCAAATAATCAGCATTTAGTACTTACGGCGCCCAACTAAGACAGGCCCAAGAAGCACAAGTAACAACCAATAAAGGCTACCTGTTCTTGGCGGTTCGGCCACAGGGGGATTAGGACTGGGCTCAGGCTCAACAATTCCCGTTGGCTTAGGTTCACTAGGCATAGGTTCACTAGGCATAGGTTCACTAGGCATAGGTTCACTAGGCATAGGTTCACTAGGCATAGGTTCACTAGGCATAGGTTCACTAGGCTCAGGCGTTACTGACGGACTTGGCTCTGGGGTAACTGTTACTGTTGGTTCAGGACTAACCGTTGGCTCAGGAGTAAGTGTTGGCGTTGAAGTTGGTGACGGAGTGGTGGTTGGCGAAGGTTGACAACTGCCAACCTCAGTCCAGGCTGCTTGCCAATGAATAGTATCACCAGGTGCATAGACCGCACTGGAGCACCAGCCGGCATGACCAGTACATTGATACAGCTTGCCATTATTGGCCACAATATCATTTAACCTATAACTGGCACCTGCAACATACTGCGGAGCATCACAACCAGGGGCTGAGGTAGGTGATACGCTTGGAGTTACTGACGGAGTAGCACTTGGAGGCACTGAAGGAGTTACAGTTGGTGTCGTGGTGGGGGTTGCGGTTGGACTTGGCTCTAAACCCTTGGGTGGTTCTTGCGCGCAGCCATTAACGGCTAAATAATCATAGGCCGCTTTGGCATCTACCAAGCCATAACCGAACTCATTATCACGACCAATGGGCCCAAGGTCCTCAGCCGTTACAGTTAACACTTGGCGGATTTCGGTAGCTGTACAACCAGGGAAGTGACTCCAGACCAAGGCTGCCACACCAGCCACATGTGGACTGGCCATGGAAGTACCCTGAATTGAATTATAATCACGACCTCCTAAAGCGACGCGGAAATCAACCTGCTGGCCGATTTGATTACGTAATTGTGATCCCACAGCCTGAGTCACACCCTCGACAGGAATACTGACACTGGTAGCACCCAGGGTACCATTTAGCTGACCGGCGACATTGTTATAGACAATGGCACCGACACCACCACCCTCTTGGCAATTCAATGCTTTCTCGGCAAAGGTGTTTTCACCACGCTGGATCAAACAAACCCTGCCTTGAACGTTTTGACACACAGAGGTGCCCAAACCACAATCGGCTAGAACACCAGAGGCGGCTGAGCCAGATGAATTTTCCATGGGGTTGGCACTGATTTGGCTTTGGTTAACGAACAAACCGCCACCCAATGCCCGGCCCTGCCCTGTTGGCCAGGTTGACCATGTAGCCACGCCTGGTGCTGCAATTTCTACCTGTGAATTAAACTGAGAGAAGCTACCACGACGCTTGTTACGGTCGATGGCCGCAACAGACATCACTGAATTATAAGAAGCTGGGTATGAAAAGGACGCATCGCCATCGTTACCCGCAGCCGCAATAGGCAGAATGCCACGATTTAATAAATTGGTAAAGGTGGTACTTTCTGCTTGACTGGACTGCTTTCCACCCAGACTCATGTTAATAACGGTAGCGCCATTGTCAGCACATACGTTAGCAGCATAACTTAAACTTGAGGAATAGGCCCAATTGTCACGCCCAAACACCTTGACGATAAATAGATTAACACGGTCATTAGGCATCACTCCAACCAAACCCAAGCCATTAGCAGAAGCGGCAATGGTGCCCGCTACGTGTGTACCGTGACCATTGGTATCTTCGTTCCAATTACCCGTGCCAGGATCGTTCTGACCACGAATGCGGCTGAAATCAAAATCTTCGTGTCGACCATCCAATCCAGAGTCGATAACGCAAACCGTCTGGTTGCCAGCGTTCTCATCCGACACCAAATGCGCGTTCACCATATTGATACCAAAGGGAACAAAGTCACCCTGATCAAAACCAGGTGCCTGCAAAATGCCAAAAGATGAGATATGACGTAGTGGATCCTTTTCGATACTAATATCTGCATCATAATGAAGCATGTCATACATGGACTCAGGGATATATGCAGCAACAGCATTAATTTCATCTAGGGTTAAAACGACCTCTGCACCTAGCTGAGATAAACTATTAACCTGTGCCTGCATCCGAATCTGCTGTTGCTCAGCACTCATAAGTTCATACTGAGGCTGCTGAAAATGGATGATATACCTGTTGCCAATTTGTTCTTGCAAAGGATCAATCTGAATCGAGGGTGAGCTTAAAGCCTTTACATCCGAGGCTTGAGCCAAAGATGCAAGCGCCAAAGCAATTGGTAGCGCTGAATACTTCATAAAGAGTCCTAATAGGTTGTTATTGTAAGCTGACCTAGCTCAATTAACCAAGCCAGCCTAACCATTATGTTAGTGCCGCTGCAGTAACATTGTGAAATAAATCACAACTTCAGGCTCAGATTTTCTGTGCCGAGCAAGTTGAGATCATTGAGCGTAAGCTATGATTTACATGCTTACAACCATCCTTAAATGACAACCATTAAATGCATCTTTAATAATGATCAGACCGCATGAATCAAAAAAGCCAGCCAAAAATTTGGCTGGCTTAATCTGCTCATGATCGGCGTGGAAAGCTAACTAGGCTCTACGACGCAGAACCAAAGGCAACAGCAGTAATAACCAAGCAATTGTACCCGTTCTAGGTGGAACCTCTGGTGTAGAGGTAAGGGTTGGTGAGGGTAGAGCTGGCTCCGCAGTAGGAACAAAAGTTGGATCAAGGGTCGGGCTTGGGCTCGGGGTCAAGCTCGGACTTGGGCTCGGGGTCAAGCTTGGGCTTGGGCTCGGACTTGGGCTCGGGGTCAAGCTTGGGCT
>SKIB01000119.1 GCA_007116635.1 Saccharospirillaceae bacterium | reverse complement strand
TTAATTTTTGGCCATAAAAACAGGGTTTTTAAGGTTCTAAACCAAAAATACCAAGAAACTTGATCTGGCTTCTAGCATTATTTGTAAAAAGGGAGTTGCATTTGAAACCGTTTTCGGTAACTTAAGGGATACACGGCATTTGAGCTGTGATGATAAAAAAACTCTAGGAGTACAAGATGAATCTGAAGTTAAAACAGGCCGCATTACCGCTTGCAGTCTCTTTGCTTGCCGCTGCAGCCAGCGTCCAAGCAAATGAAACAAGCGACCAAACAAGTCTACGAATGATACCTGAACTTTCTACAGGCTTCATGCGCAACTTTAATCCACTTAATAATACAACAAGGTTACGCACAACTCGCGACTTCATGTACGAACCCCTACTTATTGTTAATGAGTTCCAGGGCGGCGCTATTCACTACCGCCTAGCCGAGTCTGCTGAATTTAGCGATGACCTTCTAAGTTTAACCATTACCATGCGCGAAGGCTTGAAGTGGTCTGATGGCGAAACTCTAGACGGAAATGACCTAGTTTTCACCCTTGAAATGATTCAACGTCATCCAGAGATTGATGAAATCGGCCTAATGACGGATCAAGTTAAAGAAGTAACCTTAGTAGACGACCGTACAGTGGTACTAACTCTTGCTGAAGCAGACTTCGGTTTCCTAACAGAAATTGCTGATGCCATTTATGTGGTGCCTGCTCATGCTTGGGCTGATGTAACAGACCCAAACACCTTCACTAATGAAAATCCTGTTGGCTCAGGGCCAATGACTGAAATTCAACGTTTCACTAGAAACATATACCGCCAGTGTCGTAACCCTTACTACTGGGATGCAGACAACCTACAGGTAGAGTGCTTGGAGCTACCACAGGTTGTTGATAACAATGCCGCTTTAATTGCTGCACGAGACGGCAGCATTGACTGGATGGGCATAGGGATGATGGAGCCAGAGCGAGTATTTGTTAGTCACAATCCCGAATATCACAATTATTGGTTCCCTGCAGGCGCCACCATGGGTCTGGCGTTGAACTTTGCTAACGAAACTCCTGCCATCGAAGAAGCCTTTTCTAGCCTTGAGTTCCGTAAAGCCATGTCACTGGCTATGGATCGCCAAGCAATGGTTGACTTTGCCAACCCTGCCGCAACCAAAATGACCGACATCACTGGCATGGGTGCCACCTTCTCTGCCTGGGTCAACCCTGAGGTTGCTGAGCAGTATGACCAATACCTAGAGTTCAACATCGAAAAAGCCAAAGAATACCTAGCTACTGCAGGCTTTGTCGACACCAACCGTAATGGTTTTGTTGAAACACCCTCTGGCTTACCATTGGAAATTGAAATCCAAGTGCCAAACGGCTGGACCGACTGGGTTAATACTGTCGAAATCGCCATTGAAGGCCTGCGAGATGCGGGCATCAACTCGCGCATGTCGACCCCAGAATGGGGCCTGATCATCGACCGCCGTGCCGCTGGCGAGTTCCAAGCACTCACCAACGGCTTTGCTAGTGGTGTTGATCCATTCACCTACTTCAACTTTAGCTTCCACAGCCGATACCAAGATGCCTGTAACGAAGGTGGCAATCAGGGTTGGTTCGCCATCTCTCGCTATTGTAACCCTGAACTAGATGCACTTCTTGACAGCTTTAACAAAACAGCTGATCCAGATGAGCGCATGAGCATTATGCATCAAGTACAGGCAGTTTGGGCTGCTGATATGCCAACCATCTCACTGTACAATAATCCAACCTGGTATCAATACAGCACCGAACGCTTCACCGGTTGGTGGAATGCTGACAACCCAGTAGGTAATCCAACAGTTAATGCCGGCAACGGCTCTCGCTTACTGTTATTACTTGACCTTGAGCCTCGTCAATAACTAGGCTGCGGGGCTCCCAGCCCCGCTTGATCCTCTCTAGGGCGCATGGCGCCCTTTCACAGCAAGGGTTTTATCATGCGTTTTTTCTTACGTAGGCTTTCCTTTTATCTGGTGGCCTTAATTGTAGCTGCAAGCATTAACTTCTTTTTGCCACGGATTATGCCTGGTGATCCATTGCAAATCATGTTCGGCCAACAAATGGCACGCATGACACCAGAAACGGTTGATGCATTAAGAGCTACCTATGGCTTTACCGATGAGCCCCTAATACAACAATATTTCCAATACTTAGGCAGCGTCGCCCGCTGGGACCTTGGACTCTCTGTCCGTGAGTTTCCTAAACCGGTATCAGAAATTTTACGTGAGGGCTTAATATGGACAGTTGTTCTAGTAGGCAGCTCCACACTTATTGCGTTCACATTAGGTAGTTTTTTAGGGCTATTGGCCTCATGGTTTCGTGGCTCTTGGTACGACAGCATAGCCACCCCTTTATCCCTAGTCATGCAATCCATTCCCTCGGTGGTCATCTGCCTAACCGCACTTTTTATTTTCGCCTTGGGTCTGGGTTGGTTCCCAACCGGCTATGGTTATGACCCTCAGTTGGATCCTGGCTGGAACCTAGAATTTATTAGCAGCGTTGCCCATCACGCCGTACTGCCTGTCCTAACCTTGGTCGTATTCCAGATGGCTGCTTTTATGATCCCAATGCGTGCCAATATGATTAACCTGCTAGGCGAAGATTACATCACCATGGGTCGCGCCAAAGGCCTGAGCAGCAGCCGTGTGCTGTTTCAATACGGCGCCCGCAATGCTCTGCTGCCCTCAGTGACGACTTTGGCCATGGCGCTTGGCTTTGTAGTAGGCGGCTCTTTCATTACCGAGGTGGTCTTTAACTACCCAGGCATTGGCTACATTATGTTCCAAGCCATCCTTTCTCGTGACTACCCTCTAATTCAGGGGCACATGCTGATTTTCACCATGGTGATGCTCATTGCCAACCTCATTGCTGACTTACTCTATGTCATTCTTGACCCCAGAGTCCGTACCGGTTCAGGAGATGCCTAATGTTATTCTTTAAGCTGTTACTTAAAAATCGCCAAGCCCTGATTGGCCTAGCAATTTTGTCGATCTTTATCTTATCGGCCTTATTTGCCCCCCTACTGGCACCCCATGATCCAAAACGCCGAGTCGGTGGCATTCACCAACCGCCCTCAGCGGAACACATCCTGGGCACTACACGCCTGGGTCGTGACATCTACAGCCAGGTACTTCATGCGGGTCGCATTTCCATTGCTGTGGGTTTGGCCGCAGGCTTGATCACCACCATCATTGCCGTAGTGACAGGCCTAAGTGCCGGCTACTTTGGTGGCCGTATTGATGATGTTATCACCTTCTGTACCAATGTAATCCTAGTGATCCCCCAACTCCCTCTACTCATAGTACTGGCGGCCTTTATTGGCCAGGTCAGTCCATTTTTGATTGCCATGATCATTGGCTTTACCAGTTGGGCCTGGGGCAGCAGGGTCATTCGATCCCAAACCATGGCACTACGGCAAAAGGAGTTCATACATTCTGCAGAGCTTATGGGTGAAGCGTCTTGGCGAATCATTACTGTTGAACTATTACCTAATTTGATCTCAATTATTGGCTCTGGCTTTATTGGCGCAGTGATCTATTCGATCATGACCCAGGCAACCCTTGAGTTCATTGGCCTAGGCGATCCTAGTTCGGTTAGTTGGGGCACCATGCTTTATCATGCGCAAACCAGTTCCGCCATGTGGGTTGGGGCTTGGTGGGACATTCTAGTTCCCTGTGTAGCCATTTCACTCTTTGGTGCTGGCTTGGCACTGCTTAACTTTGCCGTTGACGAGATCGCCAACCCCAAACTGCGTGCCAACAGCGCCATGCGTCGCTGGAAAAAAATGCAGAAACAAATTGCCCGGGAGAGCCAAGCATGAGTGCATTATTAGAAGTCAAAAACCTCTGTGTTGACTACATTACCGATCAGGGTAGCGTTCGTGCAGCCAATAATGTTAGCTTCAGCATTCAACCTGGCGAAGTCTTTGGCCTTGCTGGTGAATCCGGCTGTGGTAAGTCCACGGTAGCCTTTGCTGTGCCTCGACTGCATAATCCTCCAGCATTAATCAGCTCTGGAGAGATTCTGTTTGAGGGCGAAAATATCCTTCATTTTAATCAGCAGCAGTTACAGGCTTACCGTTGGGCAAAGGTCAGCATGGTATTTCAGTCGGCCATGAATTCACTTAACCCCGTGTTAAGGGTCGAAAAGCAATTTGCCGACATGCTAATGGCCCATGGTTATGAGTCGATGAAGGCTTGTCGTGCGCGTACCGGCGAACTGCTGGACATGGTTGGCATTCACCCCTCACGCATGCGTGACTACCCGCACCAATTCAGTGGTGGCATGCGCCAGCGCATTGTCATCGCCATTGCATTGGCACTTAGACCCAAACTGATGATCATGGACGAACCCACCACCGCACTGGATGTGGTGGTACAGCGTGAAATTTTGCAGCAGATCAACGATCTGCAGCGAGAACTGGGCTTTTCAGTATTGTTCATTACTCACGACCTGTCATTGATGGCTGAATTTGCTGATCGCCTCGGCGTGATGTACGCAGGGCAGCTGGTCGAGGTCAGGCCTAGCCAAGAGTTGCTGCGCCAACCCATCCATCCCTACAGCCATGGTTTGACGCAGTCCTTCCCCAGCATCAGGGGTCCAATCCAGAAGCTAACGGGCATCCCTGGTAACCCCCTAGACCTAACCAAGGTGCCTGATGGCTGTCGCTTTGCTGAGCGCTGCTTTAAGGCCACTGATCTATGCCGCGAGCAAGAACCCCAGCTAATCCCACATGCCACTGGACATGTTGCCTGTCATCATCCCATTTCGATCGCGCAACAGGAGATGAGCCATGAGTGATTCGATTCGTCTTGAAGTTTCTAATTTGGTAAAGGACTTTGATACCAGTATAGGCATACGTAAACTTCGCATGCGTGCCCTAAATGACGTAAGTCTCTACCTTGAATCCGGCAAAGTTTTAGCTGTGGTTGGAGAGTCCGGCTCTGGTAAAAGCACCATTGCGCGAATTATTGCGCGTATGTATGGGCCTACACAGGGCGAGATTCATATCAACGGCCAACTGGTTAGCGGTAAAATGAAGCGTAATGAGCTACTTAAGTTCCGCCGCCAGGTACAGATGGTATTCCAAGATCCCTTTGGGTCACTCAACCCCACACACAACATCTATCACCACATTGCCCGGCCCTTCATTGTGCATAAGGGCCTTAAAGGCAGCGCCCTAAAACAGGCGGTAATCGCCCAGCTTGAACAGGTGGGGCTAACCCCTGCAGCGGACGTAGCCGAGCGCTATCCGCATCAGTTATCAGGCGGTCAGCGTCAGCGGGTCAATATTGCCCGTGCCATGGCGGCAGGGGCGCAAATCATTCTGGCCGATGAGCCCACCTCCATGCTGGATGTGTCCATCCGTATTGGCGTGCTCAATCTGATGGAAGAGATGCGCGACAAGCTCAATATTGGCTTCATGTTCATTACTCATGACATCGCCACCGCGCGCTATTTTGCCGAACGCATAGCGGTCATGTATGTTGGCCACATGGTGGAATGGGGCTCTAACGAGCAGATCACCCAGAGCCCAAAGCATCCCTACACTCAGCTTTTGATTTCAGCCGTGCCAAACCCTGGACAACGTATCGACACCCCATTGGAGGGCGGGAAGCGTGGCGACATCCCCCTGTGGACACCACAGAAGCAAGGCTGCCCCTTTGCTGGTCGCTGCTTAAAGGTGAAGCCTGAATGCCATGAGCAGATGCCTGAGGTGAAAGAAGTGGCAGAGCAGCACTTTGTGCGCTGCCATCTGTATTAAAGCTTACTAAGGCTGAAAGTTAGCCTAGCCCAATATTAGTTAAAGGCTGCTCTGGCAGCCTTTTTAAATGCTGGCATATCAACTTATAGCTTGCAGCTAAACCCATTGCCTTTGTAAAACTCAAGAACCCAGAATATGCACCAAAAAGCTGAAGGGCGTTATTCAGGCTTCTTACCAAAGGCTATTTGATGCAGGTCGCAGAAATTGTGAAAGCCTTGAATGTAGTCACTTGGATTGGTAATTCGTGCGGCTGTCTTACCACAGTGCGAACACAGGGGGTCATTATAATGCTTCAACCACTGTTTGTAGTGGCTCAGGCTCACACCACATACCTGTGCAGCGTATCGCTCTGGATCACTCAAGTAGCTGGTCAAGTTGCGAACATCCAATAGATGCTCACCTTCACCAGCAATCCACACACTGAGCTTAACCTTGGCTTGTTGTAGTTGCTGACTGTACTCAACCATTACTTGCTCTTTGTGCTCCTGAAGTTGCTGCTGAAAGTTCTCTGCTTCTACTTCAAGCTGCATTATTTGCATTTCTAACTCATGGATTTCAGACTGACTATCTTGCTGCAATTGACTGTATTGCTGCTGTAGATCTGCGATTCGAGCAAGTGATTGATCGCTAAGGTTACTGACCCGCGCTAGGTTATTAAAAAGGTACAGATGCTCCTTGTTTAACTCTTGTAGCTCTTGGCTTTGTGCCTTAAACCTTTGCTGCAACTCCGCAAGTGCCGCTGCGCTGGACGCGACCTTGGCTTTCAACTGATCCTTTTCTTTAACACTTTGATCATATTCCTGTTTAAGAGCCAAGAGTTGCTGAGTACTGGCCTGATCCACTGACTCAGTCTTTTTTACCGTCGCAGAGACTTGACGGACAAAAAAACCAAGCCGATTCTGTTGCAACCTGTGTTGAATAAGTTGAATAAGGCTCGGCAAATCATCACCAGGATCCCAGAGATAGCTTTGCCATTGCTTGTTTTGATTGTGCTTAGCAGTAAAAATCCGTACTTCACCAATTAGCTCCCCCTGTGCAGCCAACTGCGACAATGGAAGGTTCCAAGCACGATCTGCCAAGCCTTGACGATCAAAAGCCAGACGAAAAAATAATGCCTTATCAATGCTAAGATTTTCGGCGAGCTGCAAATAGACAGCTTTGAGTGCTTTATTAGCATAACCCACTTCTGGGACAAAGCCATCTAATACGGATTCAAACTCTGAGTAACGCAGCTCTCTGGCAATGCTACCCTGGTCGAGCAAAATGACGGCTTCAAATACCTGACTCATAATCCCTAACTTTTGCTGTTGTTGTTCTAGACATTGTTAAACAATAATGCCCTAGATACTAGCAAAAGCGTTAAAAAGTTTACATTTCGCAGCCATCATCCAGATGAGATTCATCGTCAAAGTCTGGCTCTAGGCTTAGGTAAAGATCTTCTAGGTAGTCGTTCATATCTATAACTCATGTTTTGATTTGAGTTAAGGATAAAAGAGAAAGATTAAAGAATTGTGACAATGATAACAAAGTGATGGCGGAGCGGACGGGGCTCGAACCCGCGACCCCCGGCGTGACAGGCCGGTATTCTAACCATCTGAACTACCGCTCCGAGGCATGCTTGGTGGGTGTGGAGAGGTTCGAACTCCCGACCCTCGCCTTGTAAGGGCGATGCTCTCCCAACTGAGCTACACACCCAAGCATAAGAAAAAGTGGCGGAGCGGACGGGGCTCGAACCCGCGACCCCCGGCGTGACAGGCCGGTATTCTAACCATCTGAACTACCGCTCCACTTTGGCAAAGTTTAGAGTGATTGCCTCACTTGCAGAAGATGGCGGAGCGGACGGGGCTCGAACCCGCGACCCCCGGCGTGACAGGCCGGTATTCTAACCATCTGAACTACCGCTCCGAG
>SKIB01000111.1 GCA_007116635.1 Saccharospirillaceae bacterium | reverse complement strand
TGAAGCTGTTAAAGGATAAATTCGCACGAGAACACCGTTATGATCTAGAAGATAATGCTTTTTATCTGCTGAAAAACTTTGAGGCCCGCCTCAGAATCCGGTCTTGCTCGTGGTGGAAGAAACCTGTGCTATATCTAGCATATTTTTTAAGCCGATATATTGTGGGCTGGGGTGTGAGGCTCCGCAGTCCACTTGTATGCGCAACCCTCATAGTCAGCGTTAGTGCGCTTATTTATTACTTAGCTATTGGCCTGTATGATCCAGATAAATCTGTTCAATATCTTGGTCAGACAGTGAGTGGTTTTTACGGCGCGACAACTATTTCATTGCTCGCCTTTTTTGGGCAGCATGCTGACGCAAAAGTCAGCGGAAATATACCTATAGCTTTAGCTTTGGGCGAATTCATCTTAGGCGTGACCATGACAACAATAATCGTGGGCATGTTAATAAGGAAACTGGTCAGATGATCGAGAAAATAATATTCGATTATGGCGGCGTCTTCACGAAACATTCTCGATCCAGTTTTGTGGCGAGGTCACTGGGTGCCACCAGTGAACATCAAACAGCGCTACTGAACTTTTTTAGATCTGAATTTATCAGACATGCTGCCGAAGGAAAATATTCTACTAAACAGATTATAAGCCGACTGCAAGATCTACTCGGAGATGTCAGTGCCAGCACAATCCAAGACGTGCTAAGTCAGTCTTGTGAACCGGACATAGAGTTCTTGTCAGTGCTAAATCAATTGAAAGTTCGCTATCGTGTTTTTGTGATTTCAGACAGCCTGCCACCGTACAGTACATACGTCACGCAGAACTTAGCACATACCATCGATGATTTTTTCATGTCTGACCAGTTGGGTTCAAGAAAGTCAGGACAGTTATTTGCACTCACGGAATCGGTTCATCCGGGACTTTTTGTAAATTCAGTTTATATAGATGATCGAGAATCGAATCTAGCTGAAGCTAGGCGTCGTGGTGCTGCTGTTCTTCTATTCAAGTCGACTAAAGCACTCGTTGAAGATTTACATCGATTGGGAGTCGATTTGGGAGACTAATGGTTTTATTTGACGCCCATATGGGTCTCTTCTTTTTTCAATATATTTTAAATTTATAACAAATGCAGGCGATGAAGGCTTCTGACGTCACTCCTCAGCTACCATATCTACGTCAATTCAGCTGCGGAGTGGTACGAATTCACAGATGGACTACCGTGTTATGCAGAGCTTGAGGATAGCCAGTTGGTATAACAAGGCCAAGCACTGGGACAGCTTTTCCGTTTCGGCTTCGCCTCCACTTCAAAGCTGCCCGTGTTGGCAACGTTATGTTTTCTGGCGGTAGCATGAGTATTCATCAAAAAATTATTGGCTTTATTTATTTTGTGTTGGGGGGCGGTGGCCATGATCTGGCGAGCACGCACGCGCCACAGGTTGCGCCGCTTATTGATGCGCATCTAACGCGAGGGTAGCCAAGTGGCCCTTGTCTGACAGCGCATTCAAAACGCCGTCGAGTAAGCCGCGCAGGATTGGTTACAGGAAGTAGTGTCTTGGTATTAGATTGTTGGTAACAGCATAGAGACCCAGAAAACCGAGCATGCCTACTGATATTGTTAACTCAGTATTTTTCTGTCTTGCTAAAATACGTCAATGACGTATATTTTTTGCTATGTTTACTATTATCGAAACTCCTACATTCGAAGCGGATGCCCAAAAAATATGGACTGAGGAGGAGCGACAAGCGTTCTTCGCTTGGTTGGCAGCTAATCCTGAGATTGGCGTCACAATTCCTAGCAGTGGCGGATGTAGAAAGGTTCGTTGGTCCGTGGCGGGGTCGGGGAAGCGTGGTGGGGTGCAAGTCATCTACTTCACCAAGTTAGCTAATGGTGAGATCTGGTTATTGGTGATCTACAAAAAAGCCGTTAAGGAAAACATACCCGCGCATATCCTGAAAGCAATTCGTGAGGTGCTGGAAAATGAATAACGAAACCTTGAGTACAGAGGAACTTGGCAACAGGTTGCTGCAATCAGTTAAAGAAATGAAGGCTGGAAAAGCGGCTAGAACCAGTCGCGTTGAGCCAAATGAGGTTGCAGAGGCGCGAGGCAAGACTGGGCTGACTCAGGTTGAGTTTGCTGAGGTGTTGCATATTTCGCCACGCACCTTGCAGGAATGGGAGCAAGGTCGCCGTAAACCCTCTGGCCCTGCAAAAGCACTTATCGAGATTGCATTCCGCCATCCAGAAGTTATTAGGGAAGATCTTGCTCTCAGGGGTTAATAAGCATAGGGATTTTAAGTAAAAGTATGTGCTGAGGTCCCTAAATAGGCTAGAGATAGACACAGCTCTTGGGTTGCTCTCTGGCTTGTCGCTTCACTGTTGACAGTGTGTCAATCGCACCTTAGGCTGGGTGCTACCATTTGAAGGCAAGCACGCCATTTCAAATTGAGCCTTAACGCCAGCAGTCTTTGGGCGTTTGTTTAATTAAAAGGAGCTATTATGCGTATTGATAAGAACAGCGGTGCTTGGGCTGCTGCCCCTTGGTATGTGAAATTTTCTGCTTTAGGGATTAAGTCAGTTTCTGGTGTTCGTCTGTGGAAAAACGTCAGTTTTTTTGCCGGTGTAGTTGCCTGTGTTCTTGGCCTAATCGGTGTCGTCACAGGGTTGGTTGTTTTGTCCTATCTATTTCCTTTTTCAGTCCTCGGGCTTTCTGCCTGCTGGTACTGGTTTGCTTTAGATTGGTTTCGTGATAACCCGGCAGCCTTGATTACTGCTGAGCCAGAATCCGCCTGATCGTCTGAATGAAAAATGCCAGCCCTGCGAAAGCTTGAGCTGGTGTTTGCTTCGTTGTTCACGACTAATTTTTAAAGACCCTGCGACTTCGCGCAGGGTGACAAATCTGATCCTGCGACTTCACACTGGGTGGCCAAAGCCTGACCCAGATCAATGCGCCTCTGCCTTAACCATCTAGGCCGAAATTCTTAATTTGCCACCATATATTGTGTCTGCTATTTGTAATTGCACCATATATAGTGATTCAGCAAAAGGAGCTTCCCATGACTCTGGCGCAAAGCCTACACCCCCTAGTGATCAAACGCGACGGCAGCCAAGTGGCCTTTGACTGGCAGCGCATCCAAAACGCCATTGAGCAAGCCATGCAGGCCGAGCGAGTGGTGGACCCAACCTTTGCCATTCAGATTACTGGCGCGGTGTGTGCCCAGTTGGATACTCAGGCTGAGGTGGCCATTGCCGACATTCAGCAGGCGGTGGAAGATCAGCTGATGGCCAGCAAATACAAGCAGGTGGCGCGGGCCTACATTCAGTATCGCCATGACCGCGACATCAGCCGTGAAAAGCAAAGCCGTTTGACTCAGGCCATTCTCGGTTTGATCGAGCAGAGCAACACCGATCTGCTGCACGAAAACGCCAACAAAGACAGCCGAGTGATCCCGACCCAGCGCGACCTGCTGGCGGGTATCGTTGCCAAGCACTATGCCTGTCATCACCTGCTGCCAGCCGAGGTGGTGCAGGCGCACCAGCAAGGCGATCTGCATTACCACGATCTGGATTATTCGCCCTTTTTCCCGATGTTTAACTGCATGCTGATCGATCTTGAAGGCATGTTGCGTTTGGGTTTTAAGATGGGCAACGCCGAGATCGACCAGCCTAAGTCCATTGCCACCGCCACGGCGGTAACGGCGCAGATCATCGCGCAAGTGGCCAGCCACATTTACGGCGGCACCACCATTGACCGCATTGACGAGGTGCTGGCGCCCTATGTCGAAAAGAGCTACCAAAAGCACTTGGCGCGGGCGCAGCAGTGGCAGATCCAGCAGGCCACGGACTACGCTTGGAGCTGCACCGAAAAGGAATGTTTGGACGCCTTTCAATCCTTGGAATACGAGGTCAACACCCTGCACACCGCCAATGGCCAAACGCCCTTTGTTACCTTTGGTTTTGGTTTGGGCGCTTGCCGCGCTGCCAAACTGATCCAGCGGGCCATTTTACAAACCCGCATCGACGGCCTTGGCATCAACCGCCGCACCGCCATCTTCCCTAAGCTGGTGCTGGCGCTGCAAGAAGGCCACAACCTCAGGTCGCAAGACCCGAATTACGACATCAAACAGCTGGCGCTGCGCTGCGCCAGTGAGCGCATGTACCCTGATATCCTCAGTGTGCCCAAGGTCATTGAGGCCACCGGTAGTTTCAAAACGCCCATGGGTTGCCGCTCCTTCTTGAATGCTTGGCAAGACGAGCAGGGCAAAGAAGTACATGCTGGACGCAATAACCTAGGGGTGGTGAGTGTTAACTTACCGGCCGTGGCGCTTAAGGCTAAGGGCGACCTTGACTGCTTCTGGCAACTGCTGGCGCAGTCGCTCGCGGTGGCCAAGCAGGCGCTGATGACCCGCATTGAGCGTTTGCGCGGCGTTAAGGCCAAGGTAGCGCCCATTCTGTACATGGAAGGCGCGTGCGGCATCCGTTTGCAGGCCGAAGACGACATCTTGCAGCTCTTTGTCAATGGCCGAGCCAGCATTTCGCTGGGTTACATCGGCCTGCACGAGATGCTGGTTGCGCTGTTTGGCCAAGAGCAACACCCTTATGACGACCCAGCGCAGCAAGCCTTTGCGCTGCAAGTGGTGCAGCATCTGCGTGATCAGGTAGAGCAGTGGAAGCAAGACACCGGCTTTGGTTTTAGCCTGTACGCCACCCCGAGCGAGAACCTTTGCCATCGTTTTTGCGCGCTCGACAGCAAACGCTTTGGCTTGGTGCCCGGCGTCACCGACCGTGGCTATTACACCAACTCGTTTCATTTAGACGTGCAAAAGAAGGTCAGCCCTTGGGACAAAATCGACTTTGAAGCCCGCTTCCCCTTTATCTCCAGCGGCGGCCACATTTGCTACGGCGAGTTCCCCAATATGCAGCACAACCTCGCGGCGCTGGAATCGGTGTGGGATTACGCCTATCAACGCGTGCCTTATTACGGCACCAACACCCCCATTGATGAGTGTTACGACTGTGGCTACAAGGGCGAGTTCGATTGCACCAGCAAGGGCTTTTGCTGCCCAGAGTGCGGCAACCACGAGCCTAGCCGGGTGTCGGTGACACGCCGAGTTTGTGGTTATTTAGGCAGCCCAGATTCAAGGCCGTTCAACGCCGGCAAGCAGGCCGAAGTACAGCGCCGAGTCAAACACCTATGATGCACTACAGCGGTTATTATCCCCTGGATGTGGTTAATGGCCCCGGAGTGCGGGTCAGCCTGTTTGTCTCCGGTTGCAGTCATGCCTGCGAAGGATGCTATAACCGCAGCACTTGGTCGTTTAAGGCCGGCCAGCCCTTTGATCTGCTGGCCGAAGAGCGGTTAATGGCCGATCTGGCCGATCAGCGGGTGGTGAGGCAGGGCCTGAGCCTAAGCGGTGGCGACCCACTGCACCCCCGCAACCTGCCCAGCGTGCTACGTTTGGCGGCGCGGGTGCGCCGGGAGCTGCCCGATAAAGACATCTGGTGTTGGACGGGCTATCGCCTAGAAGAGCTAAACGCAGAGCAGCAACAGTTGCTGCCGCTCTTGGATGTGTTGATCGATGGCCGCTTTGAACAGCGGCTGAAAACCAATCGCTTAGCTTGGCGTGGCAGCAGTAACCAGAGGTTGCTCTACCGCACCGAGTTCGGCACGCAGCTCGCGTGCGGCCTGCACCATCACTCTGAGTGAGGCCTGCACCTCCGGCCAGCCACGGGTTTTGAGGCCGCAGTCGGGGTTGACCCATAGGCGATCCAAAGGAATGCTGGCCGCCGCCAACTGCATCAGTTGCTTAATGTCCTCCAGTGCTGGCACATTGGGTGAGTGAATGTCCCATACCCCTGGGCCAATTTCATTGGGGTAAGCAAAGTCCTTAAAGGCATCCAACAGCTTCATGCGGTTACGGCTGGTTTCAATGGTGATCACATCGGCGTCCATGGCGGCGATATGCTCAATGATGTCATTGAAGTGCGAATAACACATGTGAGTATGAATCTGAGTGTCGTTCGCCACCCCAGCCGAGCAGAGGCGGAAGCTGTCGATGGCCCAGCGCAGGTAGTCTTGGCGGTCTTGCTGGCGCAGCGGCAAGCCTTCACGCAGCGCGGCTTCGTCGATCTGGATGATGGCCGCGCCAGCGCGCTCCAGTGCCGCCACTTCGTCACGAATCACCAGCGCCAGTTGCGCACATACCTGCTCACGGCTGATGTCATCACGCACGAATGACCAATTCAGCATGGTCACCGGGCCGGTCAGCATGCCCTTGAGCCACTTGCTGCTGGCTTGCTGCGCCACCTGATACCAGTGCACCGTCATGGCCCCCGGCCAGCTCAGATCGCCATGAATGATGGGCGGCTTGACGCAGCGCGAACCATAGCTCTGCACCCAGCCCAGCTTGCTGGTGACCATGCCGGGAATCTGCTCGCCAAAGTACTCGACCATGTCGTTACGCTCAAATTCGCCGTGCACCAGCACATCCAGGCCGGTTTGATCCTGTTGCTGCACACAGTCAACAATGGCTTGAGTCATGGCCTGCTGATAGGCCTGATCGCTCAGCCTGCCTTGACGCCAATCGCTGCGTACCTTACGGATGTCGGCGGTTTGCGGAAAGCTGCCAATGGTGGTGGTTGGCAGTAAGGGCAGCTGCAGCCGCGCACGCTGCAAGCCTTGGCGCTGGGCAAAGGGCGCGCGCCGCTGGTAATCCTGCGGGCTGAGGCTGTTGAGCCTGAGCTGCACCTCGGGCAGGGTTCGACCTTGGGCTGCCAAGGCGCGACGCTCTTGGTCTTGCTGCAGAATCTGCTGCGCTTGCGGGCTGTTGGGCTGATTGATCAGCAATCCAAGACGCTGAATTTCTTGCAGTTTTTGTTTGGCAAAGGCCAAACGCGCCGCAACACTGGCGTCCAGTTGCTCGCTGTCGAGGTCAACGGGCACATGCAAGAGTGAGCAGTTACTGCTGAGCCACAGCCTGTCGCCCAGGCGCTCGGCCAGAGGCTTGAGCTGATCGACCTTAGCGGCCAGATTGGCAGCCCACACATTGCGACCATCAATCAAGCCTAGGCTGAGCACCTTGTTGGGGCCAAGGCGATCCAGCACCAGCTCGATCTCATGCGCGCCACGAATGGCGTCGATTTGAATGCCCTGCACTGGCAGGTTGGTTAGCAAGCTTAGATTGTCGCTCAAATAGCCAAAGTAGACCGCCAGCAACAGGTTTAGGTCAGGGCGCTGCAGCAGGTGATAGGCCTGCTCATAGGCTTGTCGCCATTCGTTGCTCAGCTCGGTGGCCAGCAAGGGTTCGTCCAGCTGCACCCAGCTAACGCCTGCTTGCTGCAAGGCCGTCAGCAGCTGTTGATAGGCAGCACAGAGCGCAGGCAGCAGCGTTAAAGGCTGCTGATGCTCGCCACGGCAGAGTGCCAAATAGGTCACCGGCCCGGTGAGCACCACCTTCACCGGCTTGCCAAGCTGTTGCGCTTCGGCCACTTCCAGCAACAACTGGCCATAGCTCAGGCTGAACTGCTGATCCTTGGCCAGTTCGGGCACCAGATAGTGGTAATTGGTGTCGAACCACTTGGTCATGGCCAGCGCGGCACAGGGCTCGCCGCTGGGCGCGCGGCCACGAGCCATGCGGAACAGGGTGTCCAGATCAATGCCTTGGCCTTGCCGATGTCGCTCTGGCACCACGCCAAGGGTGGCCGACAGGGTAAG
>SKIB01000120.1 GCA_007116635.1 Saccharospirillaceae bacterium | reverse complement strand
GCCAAGGGTGGTCATCAGCACTGATACCCAACCACAACTGGTAGTTTCCAAGACTGGCGTTTGTCGCCCTTCGCTTGGCTGTTTTTGTGGCTGGCGTCATCCTGCGCGCAGTCGCAGGATCTCTTTGGGTTGTTCGGGACTACCCTTTCCCGCCCAGTCACTGGTCTGGCAACTGCGCTCTCGTGGTCGCTGTTCGTCGTCCTGACCGCTTGACGGCGTCCATCCCTGGCCGCCGACACCCCTCGATCCCAGTTCCCAGCCCGCTTATTGGGCTGGTTTTGTGGCTGGCGTCATGGTGACAGTGGGCGCTGAGTGAAAATCTATGGGACCCTGCGACTTCGCGCAGGGTGACTGACGGACGCTGAAAAAGAGCCTAGTCCCGGCGTGAGGACTTGGCTTGGTGATACTGATGAATGAAGTAGAGCGGACGCTGCTTACTTTCGTTGTAGATGCGGCCGATGTACTCACCAAGAATACCGATGAACAGTAACTGCACCCCACCGATAAACAGTATGGCCACCATCAAACTGGGATAACCGGGAACAGATTCACCAAATAGTAGCGTTTTAAAAACCACATAAGCACCATAAACAAAGGCAAAAAAAGCAGTCGCAAAACCAATGTATGAAGCCAGTTTCAAGGGTGCAATGGTAAAGCTAGTAATGCCCTCTAACGCAAAGTTCCATAGTTTCCAAAAGTTGAACTTAGATTCTCCCGCAGCACGAGCGTCACGATGGTAAAGCAAGGCTTTTTGCGGGTAGCCCACAAAGGCAAACAAACCCTTCATGAAGCGATGCTGCTCACGCAGACGGTTTAAAGAGTCTACAGCCCGGCGACTCATCAAACGGAAATCACCTGTGTCCTTCGGAATTTGTACCTTGGAAATTTTGGAAATGAGACGATAGAATGCCGAAGCGGTGGCCTTTTTTAACCAGGTTTCACCTTCTCGCTCCGTTCTCTGAGCATAGATAACGTCATAACCTTGCTGCCAGTGGCTGACCATGTCCTTGATCAACTCAGGCGGGTCTTGCAAATCGGCGTCAATGATGACCACCGCATCGCCCTTAGCATAATCAAAGCCAGCGGTCATGGCCGCTTCCTTGCCGAAATTACGGCTGAGTTCAATACTACTAACACGCTGATCTTGTTCGGTTAAACGATCCAAAATTTCTTGGGTTCGATCCTTGCTTCCATCATTAACATAAAGCACTTCAGAATCCAGCTCAGGAGATAAATCATCAAAGACCTTGGACAAACGTTGATGAAATTCCAATAAAACTTCTTGCTCATTGTAGGCAGGCACAATAACGGTTAATAGTGGTTTCATAGATCACTCCGAAAAGTCCAAAAACGATTGGCAAAGAAATTAAATAACAGGACTAAGGCCGTTACCATGATCTGTGCCGCTAAGTAGTACCATTGCCAACTGAATAATGGCCAGGTCAGCAACCACCACATTAGCAGAGCATTCAGGCTTAAACCAAGACCAGCTAGGAAAAAGAACTTAGGCATGGTCTTGCGGTGCTTGGCCGTACTGGCAAAGGTAAAACGGTAATTCAAAAAATAGTTCACCACCGCCCCCGCCAAAGCACCCAGCATACTGGCATACAGAGCCGTTAGGCTGGCTAGCTCCACCAGCAGCAACAGCAGGCCGTAGTGCACCGCCGTACCACCTAGCCCAACCAATGCAAAACGAATGAACTGCTGCAACATAGGATTAGCGCTTAGTGTGGTACTGGCCAAGGCTCACCTCGAAATACAAACAGACCTAAACGGCGGTCACCCTGCTCAACAAAGGGCAGCCATACATACTGATCAGCAATGCTGTCGTACATGGCTTGCCAATTCATCTCAGAGTTAAGGCTGTCGTCTATGGTCCAAACCACATAGCGCACACGTCTCTGCTGCAACCAATAGCCAGCATGCTCAAGCTTGCCACGATAAAGGTTTTGGATCTTATCATTGTTGATCATGATATGGCTGCGTGTACTATGCCAGGTGATCAAGTGGTTAAACCAACCATAGGAGGCTGGGTTATCTGAAAACAGGGCGTAGAGGGTGGCATCGGTGTTGTTATTGCGCGGACTGCGCTCCAGAACAATACCGGGCGGTTGTGATTGCAAATAGCTGAGCATGGCGCTGCGGCCCTGGTCACGACTGAAGATGTTGTAACCCTGCAAATGACCTAAATCCGTCTTAGGTGAGGTATACCAGGCCTTAGCTAAAATAGGAGCAAAGGCCAAGGTCGGCACCATGGCCACCAAGGCCAAGGCCTTGACCCACTTTTCTTTGTCATTGAGCAGTAGAGTGCCCATGGACATAATGGCAGCCACCCAGAGCCAGCCCCAGCTCTTCATCACCCAGTTAGTGCGTTCAAACTTGCCACCCGTAGGATCATTAACATAGATAAACTCGGTAAAGGCCAAAGCGAACACAAAATACAGAGTAAACATTGCCAACAAGGGCTGTTGTCGCCAGCGGCTCAGACCAACCGCAGCCAGTAACAACAAGGGCCAGAACAGCCAGATGAAGCCACGTATGGGTGTGTGGTCAAAACTCTTAGTTAAGGCAAAGGGGGTGGACAGGCTTTTGGCCGAGAAATCGACCATAAAGGGTTGCAACAGTGCAAAGCCGAACAAACCCACCAAGATCAAGGCCCAGGTATTGGGTGGCTGCTTGATGACAAAACGATAAACGAACCAGAAAAAACCGAGCATGACATGCAGAGGCATCACCCAGGTATTTGAAATAAAGATCAAGGGCACGGTCATGGCCATCAAACCATGCACCCAAGGATCACGATTACGATCCGGATAACGCTCCAGCCAGGCAATACAGGCCAACAATAGTAGCAAGAGGAAGAAACCAGCCTTGGGCGGATGGTAATCACCCACAAAGAACTGATAGCTAAAATGCTCTAGGGGTAGCTCACGCGGCTCAAAACCAGCAAAGGGTTTTTGCTCTTCTGTTAGCCTAGGGAACAGGCGCAAACCAAGATCGGTATTGATGTGATGCTCAAAATTACCCATGAAACGGGTGGTCACCGTCATTTCTTTATAGGCAACCGACTGCGGCGATTCATTGGCAAAGGGCTCATACAGCAGGGTCGATAAGGGCGAAAGGCCAGTACCGCCAAAGGTCAGGATAACCACCATAAAGATGCGGACCCAGAGCGCCTTGTTGATCAGCAAACTGACAAAAGACCAACCCAGAGCAATGGTCATGCCCTGCAAAATACAGAAGGAAAGGTTATAGGCCACACCACCATTAACACCAAACAAACGGCCCAGCAGGGCGGCAGCATAATGCATGTAGGCATAGTAAAAGTCGAACTGGTAGGGCGGATGCCAAAGGTCCAGAGGCGGCAACTGCGAACCACTCATGTAGTTGTTAATCCAATACAGATTGGTTACTCGCTCCGAGGAAGGCCAAATGGAAGGAAAGGCATAGCGCCACAGCATGCCGTAGGCAAAGGCCAGTACGAACACCAATTCCGCCCAATGAAACCCTCTATTAAGCAAGGATTGACGATAACGCCATAGGATATAGAGCGACAGTGCAGTGGTGATGGGCCATAGCCATGAGAATTGGCCAAGACCGACAAAGTGTTCAATAAAAAATAAGCCAAGGGTAATGGCGATCACACCAGCGGCGCGGGCAATGCCCCAATCGTTAAAAAAACGACCACTCACCGCAGTCAGGGCGGCTAGGTTAATCAGTACTGCCAAAACTAAGGCAAAATTCATTAGATGCATCATAGGGTATCTCCGCCTTAATTCAGTCGCTCAAAGGTGCCAACTTTGTTCACACCGCCATCATCGAAAAACGGCACCCATTGATAGTGGCCCAATAGGGCATCATGAATGTATTGCCAGTTCCCTGAGCGCACTGGTACATCTTCAGGCTGCCACAGTACATGCATCACACGATGAGCCTGCAAGAAATCCAACATCTGCTCAGGCGTCATTTCGGCATCATAAAACAGCTTCAATTGTTCTTGGAGCTGATTAATTAACACATGATTGGCACGCCAAACACGCTGTTCATCCGGCCAAGCCAATAAGCTAGGCTGACCAGAGAACAGAGAAAAACGACCGGTATAGGTATTGGCCCCACCGCCCTGAGATTCGATCATCACCCCCCGGCGCGCTACCTGAAGATAGGTAAGCAAATCGGCGTTGGAGTTGTCAGAGGTAAAGGCATGATGGCCACGAACTTTACCCAGACTGCGGTAATCGGTCTGCGCCAGGGTCATTGACATGGGCAGCAGGTTTGCCAGCACCAGGGGCACAGCCAAGACCCAAGCAGAGAGCATCTGCCAGCGCACGTTACTGGCCGCCAACAGCAACCACAGCCAAGCAAAGCCAACAAAATACAACAGTGTCCATAGGTGGATACTGGTGCTGTAGCGCTCAAAGCGGCCACCATAAAGGTCATCAAAGAAGTACAGTTGGGTAAAGAGCCACAGCAGCACAATAACCAAAGCGGCTTCAAGTACTGTTCTGAGCACGCTGCGCTCATGGTTTGCACTGACCAAGCCAGCAACCAGCAAGACAAGGATGAGAAGCAAAGGCCAGAACAACAACAGCTGTTGCACCAAGGCGCGCGGGCCAGTTACCAGACTCAGGCTAGGCATTGAAAAGCCAGAACTTAGGCTCATCATCATTGGCAAGCACAGCAAGGTACCAAGCAGCACACCAACCAATACTGGCAATGGTTTGCGCACAATGGCCAAGCCGGCCATCAATAGTGCAAACACCAAGGCATAGCCAGAGGTTAAATAGGCCACCGGAACCAGCAGCCCCACCAATAACCAAGGAGAGGTGAAGCACGACCTGCCCTCTTGTTTGGTGGCGTGCAGATAGGTGCTAAGCATGGCCGTTGCAATAAAAACGCCATGTAAAACGGTGCTGAACACGCCGGTGACAAAATAAAAGGCCGGTGATTGCATGGGCATGGAAGCCGTCTCAGCAGAAGCAGCCAAACGAGAGGACTGATCCAGACCACCCACTAAAAGCATAGAGTGCTCCCAAAACTGTCTGGCAGAATCTACTCCAGCAGTTAAGCTAGGACGGGCCTCAAACAAAAACCAGATTAATGGCGCCATTCCAGTACCGGCCAATAAAAGCACGGCCACAGCGCCTGCGCTTTGCCAATAACCAATGCTCAGATTGCGAGCCGCCGACCAGAGCATGCCTGCCATAAGAGCAAACAGGCTAGCAAAGGCAATGTTAAAGGCTAATCCTGGGCCAAAGGAGAACAGCTTACCCTGAACGGCAAAAATGGCCGCCATCAGACCGGGTTGATGCTGAAAGTATTCGCTGGCAAACCACAGATCTTGAGGTGGGAATTCATCCGCAAAATAGAAACTGGCCAATTGATGCAGACTGCCCATCTGTGGGCTGTTAGGAGCAATGTTTGGGAAGACCACACGTATGGCCAGCACTAACAAGAAAACCACGAAAAAAACGTAATCTTCCCGCCAAAAACAAAAAGAGAGAATTTCTTGCCTACGAGACCATAAAAGCGCTGCCGAACCAGCAGTAAACAAAGGCCACAACATGGCTACATGAGCTAAACCAAGGGTATAACCCATAAACACCAGTACTAGCGCCAACAGAGTAAAGCCCCAGAAACGTGCTTGGTTGCGATCTTTAAACCAGGGTTCTAGAAACAGACCTAGGGCGGCAAAGTTAATCAGTATAATGACCACTGCCATGAATAAATACATCAGACTAATCATAGATGTCTCTTTTTGTCGTTATCTTAATCAGGAAACTAATCAATACTACTCACAACCAAGCTCTCATGCATGAGACCTAGTTAGCAGAACAATGATTTGTTTTAAATTTATTTTGCTAGACGAGCTGCAATGTAACTGCAACTGGTACTGATTGCCAAGCCTTCATTAGTAGCCCAAGCCAAAGCAGAGTCAAGCAATAGTGCCGCCACCCCCTGACCCCGAAGTGATTCTGGTACCTCTACCGTAAAAAAATGTACCTCATTAGCCTGCATTATTCGATATTGCAACCTTGCTTGTGGCTGATGAACCAAAGAAAAACACTGCTGATCTGTGTTGTGCACTATTGCTAAGCTTTGTGACATAGTAACTGTTTCATAAAAGGCTTTACCACTAAGCTTATTGAACATTGAATCATAAAACCATTGCTTTACACTTTAACACCTAAATCAGATGCCTAAAAAAACCCCTAAACTACTACTATGGAGCACTGCCTTACTGGCCTTATTATTAGTTGGGGTTCTGGCTGCGCGCTGGTTGTGGCCTGAGGGTAGCTACCAACAACTCACTCATGAGTGCCATGCAGAGGGAGAAACTCAGCACTGTGTTGCATTTTTACCCAGTGGTGAGCGCATCGAGCTTGGTCGACAAGGCGCTTTGCGCTCGCTGGCATTGCAGCAACTGTGGCTAGACAGTGCCGTCAACCTGACTGACGCTCGTGTGATCATGGAAGGCAGAGACATGTACGTTGGCCGCTTGCATTACCGTCTACAACCAGGAGAACAATCCTCTTGGCAAGGTCGAGGGGCCGTGGGTAACTGCATTGACGACGAAATGCCCTGGCTGGCCCATTATCTATTCAGTCATCGAGGCCAGCAATACCGCATCAGCCTTGAGTTCACCATTCGTGATGGAGTGTTTTGATGACCATGAGTCGACTATTGCTGATAACCTCGACCATTCTGCTGGCGCTGTTAGTAGCCAATACCCTATGGATATTTCGACCGGGCCAGATTGCAGCCGCAAAACAGGCTTCAGCCGCTGAGGTGGAACTAGAGTCGGCCATAGGTAGCTGGCAACTAGCCTCACTAGAACCTGAGCAATATGCCTTAATTTTCTTTGGCTATCATCGTTGTCCGGATATTTGCCCCCTAACTCTGGCTCATCTTGGCCGCGCATACCAACAATTACCCATTGACCTGCAAGATCGCTTGCAGGTGGTCATGGTCAGCGTGGATCCTAGACTTGACGACTGGCAGGAACTCTTTGCTTACCCACCCTTATTCCATCCCAGTTTTAAAGCCGTGGCCGGTGAGACTGAACAGGTGGATCAACTGGTGGCTCACTTTGAGGCTTTTTATCGGGTAGTCGATCTGCCCTCTTCTGGTCTTGGTTATGCCATAGACCACAGCCCAGGACTGTATTTAACCAATCATCGCGCTGAACGCCTATTGACCCTGGTCAGTGACGACAGCCACTATTTACTCACTGAATTAAAAACTTTTTTTGGAGACCAACCATGAATAAATTAGCCATTATTCCATTGCTCTTAGGCCTAGGCTGGCCAGTATTGGCCGATGAACAACATCATGCTGAGCATCATAGCTCAACTCAGATCAGTCAGAGCATTGAGTTTCGCCATGCCTGGGTGCGTGCCGCAGGTGAGCAACAAATCACCGCCGCTTTCGTGCAATTACGCAGTGCGGAAGACAAACAACTGGTGGCGGTACATTCGGATCTGGCAGAATTTAACGAGGTTCATACTCACAGCATGGTCGATGGTATGATGCAGATGCGCGAGATCAGCCACATTGACCTGCCAGCCAATCAATGGGTTAACCTCCAGCCCGGTGGGCTGCACCTGATGCTGATTAACTTGCAACGCGAATTGACACCGGGTGAAGAGATCCCCCTACAGTTGCTCTTTGCTGACGGTGAGCAACTTAGCCTGCCCTTCCAAGTGATGGAACGCACCTATTTGCCTGAGGCCGAGCACCACTCTGAGCATGACACCGAGATGCATCATGGCCATCATGGGCATTAACAAAGACTAATGGCTTGCCACCTGCTTGGCTGTATGAACTATGCTTAGAGTATAGAATTCATTCAATGGCCAAGCATGTCACATCACAACGCATTACCCATAAGCAAGGCTAAGCACTCTGGAGCCTTGATTGCAGCTCTGGATCAGGGGACGACCAGCAGTCGTACCCTGATCTTTAATGGCGACAACCAACTCATTGCCAGCAGTCAAATCGAGTTTAACCAGTCTTTCCCCCATAATGATTGGCATGAACAGGACGCCAATGAACTCTGGCAAAGCCAACTGACCAGTCTTGAGCAAGCCCTAAGTAAAGCTGGTTTGCACTGGTCGGATCTGGCTGGCATAGGTATTTGCAACCAACGGGAAAGCTGCCTTGCTTGGCAACGCTCAACAGGTAAAGCCCTAACGCCTGTTATTGTTTGGCAAGACCGCCGCACTAGCCAACGGATGCAAGCCCTAGGTCAACAGCAGCGCGAACGACTCGAAAGCCTCACTGGCCTTAAGGCCGACAGCTATTTCAGCGCCAGCAAAATGGAATGGCTAATGGCCGAATTCCAGCTTGAGCCCTTGGCAGAGCTGAATGATCTGTGCCTTGGCACCATCGACAGCTGGCTACTGTGGCAACTGACGGCTGGCCAATGCTTTGCCACCGATCAAACCAATGCCAGCCGCACCCTACTGTATGACATTAAACAGGGGGCTTGGCACCCTGAACTGCTGGCTGAATTTAACATCCCCGGCAATGCCTTGGCAGAGGTTAAGCCCAGCATGCACCTCTATGGCCACAGCCACCCTAGCTTTGGTGCTCAGGTGCCCATAGTGGCCATGGCAGGAGACCAACAGGCTGCAGCCTTTGGCCAAGGCTGCTGGCAACCCGGCCAAGCCAAGGTTACCTATGGCACGGGCTGTTTTTTGCTCATGCCCAGTGAACAAATGAGCCTTTCTCGGCACGGTCTACTTACCACCCTAGCCTGCACCTCAGGACCCTTGGCCTATGCACTGGAAGGCTCGGTATTCATGGGCGGCGCACTGGTGCAATGGCTACGAGACAATCTTGGCATTATCCAGCAGGCCAGCGACATAGAACCTTTGGCGCGCACGGTGAACCAAGCGGATGACCTAATATGCGTGCCTGCCTTTGCTGGCCTTGGCACCCCCTATTGGGACCCCAGCGCCAGAGGTTTGTTGGTCGGCATGACCAGAGCCACGAATAAGGGCCATATTGCCTACGCTTGCCTGGAGGCCATCGCCCAACAGTGCACCGATGTATTGGAAGCAGCCCGAGCCGATGGCTTACAGCTCAAGCAAATTCGTGTCGATGGTGGTGCCTGTAACAACGACCTGCTGATGCAAATGCAAGCCGATCTCTGTGGTTTGCAGCTGTTTCGCCCTACTCAATCCGAATCCACCGCCCAGGGCATCGCCTGGATGGCGGGTCTGCAATTACAACTCTTTGATCAGCAGCAGCTTAATGGCTGGTTGGCGTCTGGCAGGCTGTTCAAACCCAGTCTCAGCCCAACCAAGGTGATGCGTAAAAGACAACAATGGCAACGCGCCCTAAGCAGGGCAAGAGATTGGCACCAATGACGCGTGAACAGATTTTTCAGCAACTGTCAGAGCAGCCAGAGCAGAACTTTGATCTGGTTATCATTGGTGGCGGGGCCAGTGGTGCAGGCCTAGCCCTGGAAGCAAGCCATGTAGGCCTTAAAGTATTACTGCTTGAAGCCAATGACTTTATGTCTGGCACCTCAAGCCGCTCCACCAAGCTACTGCATGGTGGAGTACGCTATCTTGAGCAAGCCATTAAAACTCTGGATTGGCAAAAATACCAGCTGGTCAAAGACGCGCTGCAAGAACGCAAACAGCTAATGAGTATGGCACCCCACCTGTGCCGCCCCCTAACCCTGGTCACGCCCTGCAAAAACCCTTTTGAGCAAGCCTACTATTATCTGGGTTTGCAGTTCTACCAGTGGCTGGCGGGTAAGCAAAAACTAGGCAGGGTGTCCCGACTCAGTCGTGCGACACTGCAAGCCTGCCAGCCGAACCTAGGGGCACAATACCGCTCAGCTGTCAGCTATGTGGATGGTCAGTTTGATGACGCACGCTTTGGCATTAGCATGCTGCAAACCGCGCAGCAACTGGGTGCTCAGTTGCTTAACTATTGCCCTGTCACCAAACTGCATCTTCGGGACGGCCAGGTAGTTGGCCTAAGCTTTCGCGATGAGCTCAAGCATACAGAGTGGCAAATCCAGTGTAGCCAGATCATCAACGCCACAGGCGCTTTTTGCGATCAAATACGACAGCTAGCTGATCCTGAATTACCCCCTCTGGTCAGCAGCTCTAGAGGCAGTCATCTGGTACTGCCGCGAAAATTCTTGCCCACGGACCAAGGCCTACTCATACCCAATACCTCTGACGGTCGGGTGCTCTTTATGCTGCCTTGGCAGGACTATTGCTTGCTGGGCACTACGGATAATGAGTCACAGGCCAGCCTAGAGCCACAAATACCAGAGCAGGATATTCAGTATTTATTGGCTGAGATAAGGCCACACCTCAAGCAGAGGATCAGCAAACAGGATATCCTTGGCTGCTTTACCGGTTTTAGGCCACTGATCCAGGGCCTGGCAGGACAGGGCAGCAGCAAGATCAGCAGGGATCATCAAATCCATCAGGATAGCAATGGCTTGATCAGCCTGATAGGCGGCAAATGGACGACCTGGCGCATCATGGCGCAAGATTGCCTAGCCTTTGCCAAGCAAAAGTTTAGCCTGAATTTGCAACAACCCAGCCAGCACTACAGCCTGGTAGGTGCGCAGCTGGGAGTGCCGCTGCAACTGGCAGCGGATCTTGAGCCTAGCATTGCCCAGCATTTGTTGTCGCAATACGGTGACCAAGCGCAGCAGGTTATGGATCTGGGGCCGGTTGAACCCATTTTGGCTGGACATCCCTACATCACCAATGAGCTGATCTGGGCCTATGAGCAAGAGTTTTGCCACAAGATTGATGACCTAATCGAAAGGCGTTGGCGTATTGGCCAACAGAACGCTAAACTGGCAGCGCAGTTAAAAGACAGAATCTCTGCCTTGCAGCTTTGGCCCACAGGCAGGCGCTAAGCACAGACCAAAAATCTGTATGGCCAGCCTAGTCATGATTACTGAACGGCCTATTTGGCGGCCTATTTCGAGATTTTATGAACCTATTTGCCCTAGCCTTGCAGCTCATCAGTCTTTTTCTTTTATTACTAGGGCTAGGCCTGTATTGGCGGCGAAGCAAGCCCAATGCCTGGCTAAAATTGTCGCTCATCGCCTTGGCCGTGCTAATTCTGGCTAGCCTCTGGCAATTGGACCTATTGCGCCTAGTCCATCTGGACAGGGTCGCCGAGCTACAGGCCTGGATTCAGGGTTTTGGTTGGTTTGCGCCCTTGTTGTTTATCCTGTTCTTTGCCCTGGCTGCCGTGCTGTTCCTACCTGCCATCCCCTTCACTTTGGTGGCCGCCATTGCCTTTGGACCGGTCTGGGGCACCCTTTACGCGTCCTTAGGTTCAACATTAGGAGCCTGTTTGGCCTTTTTGGTTAGCCGCTACTTGTTGCGTGACCTAGTGTACCAACTGGTTAGCAAGCAGCCCAAACTGGGCAAGATTGATCAGGGCGTCAAACAACATGGCTGGCGAATGCTAATGATCAGCCGTTTGGTGCCCATCTTTCCCTTTAACGCACAAAACTATGTCTATGGCGCAACCGCCATCCCCTTTGTGGTCTATGCACTTTGTTCTTGGATCTTTATGCTACCCGGCACCGCTGCCTATGTACTGATTACCGGAGCAGCTCTGTCGGGTGCCAGCCTTGGCTGGATGATGACCTACTTTGCACTGGGTGCCATCTTGCTGGTTGGGCTATCCCTATTACCATCTTGGCTAAAAAACAGGCAACAGGCAGCTGAGCTACTGACCGACAGCACACCCAAAACCTAACAAGCCCTTAACCCGCTCGAATACCACGTCAGCTTAATTTGTCTGTAAATCCAGTACCATCAGACTTACCTCTGCTTGGCGATAGTTTTCTTTGCTGAGCAAGCGCCAACCTAGGCGCTGATAAAATGTCTGCTGATCCGGGGTAAAGAGATAGAGTTTGGCATAGCCAAGTCGCTGGGCATAACGCTGCACCTCTGCTACCAAGGCCGAGGCACGCCCCTGATTACGAAATTCAGGCGCCACATAGACACTGGCCAACCAAGGGCCGAGTTCAGGATGGCTATCCATGTCGCAATCCACTATGGCCGCTGACCCCTGTAACTGCTCAGCCTGTTGCCAAACAAAGGTTCTCGGAATGGGCTGATCGTCCAAATAGGCCTGCATCTTGGCAATGCGCTGCTCAAGACTCAGGTTAGGATTAAGAAAACGCCACTGCTGATGGTGCCATTGCGCCAATTGCGCCAAGCATTCAGGGCGCTGCTGTAAATCAAAAATCATAATGGGACTCGCGGTTATATTGATGGTTCATCATGGATCCTTGGACCATAGCACAGAGTTCGTGACCTTTGCTAACTGACTGCGAATCTAGCCCCTTGGCCTTGCTCGCATTAGCGCGCCAAGCATATCCGAAGCCAGTAGACTCAGCTCGCCCTGCTCGGCTGCTAAGGCATCACCGGCCTTGGCATGCCACAGAGCAGCCAAGCACAGGGCCGAGCCCAGAGGCAAATCCTGCGCCCATAACGCAGAAAGCATACCAGCCAACACATCGCCCATACCGGCCTTGGCCATACCAGGATTACCAGCAGCCACCACAGAATACTGCCCTTGGCAGTGCAACAGGCTGCCATTAACCTTAAGTATCAAACCCTGTGCCAATTGGGCTAGCCTTTGAACAGTCTCTAATGGTTGCTGCAGCACCTCTTCGGTATCCAAACCCAGTAAGCGGGCCGCCTCCAAGGGATGCGGAGTAATCACTTTTGTCGCCCAAGGCCAATCTGCCCCTTGAGCCATGGCAAATAGCGCATCGGCATCCAATACCAGCTTACCGCTAAACAGATAGGTTTGGCTAATGACTTGCTGGGCAAAGTGTGAGCGACCAAGCCCAGGCCCCAGTAAAAGCACATCCTGGGATTTGATCTCGGCCAAGCTCTGTGGAGCAAAAGGCATGACCATCAAATCCATGCTCATGGCTGCCAAGCTGGCTTGTTGCTCCTTAGGGCAAAGCACAATCACCTTACCCGCACCGGCACGCAAGGCCGCCAATCCGGCCAAGATCGCGGCCCCCTGCATGCCCTCAACACCACCCACTATCCAGACTGTACCCGAGCGGCCCTTATGCCAGGTTTTGTCTCGAGCCTTTGGCCAGACTGCTGCAAGATCAGTCAGTAAGTGGGCCCTGGGTTGGACGCTAAGCTGAATCTCTTGCCCGAGAGTTGCTACATAACTTTGGCCACTGAAGTGCGCCCCCCAGGCCGTATGGCAGGCAAATTTTGCCGCCAACATCTGCACTGTATGGGTGGCTCTAAGGGTATCAGGATCGGCCTGCGCGCTATTAGCATCCAGGCCTGATGGTAGGTCTACTGCCAGGATCGGTATTCCTGAGCTGTTGAGCTGGCGAAAGATTACCGCCCAAGCCTCAGGCAGAGGTAAACGAAAACTACAGCCAAAGACAGTATCAACGACCAACTGCTGCTCTGACAAGTCATCTGGTAACTGCTCAAGGATTCTGGGTGCAAAGGCCGACAATAATTCATGTCTAGCACGCAAGGCAAAGTCACTTTTGGCTGGCAAGGCAACCAGCAGTGTAACCTCAATGCCCTTAGCCAAAAGTAGCTTGGCTAGGGCATAACCATCACCACCATTGTTGCCTGAGCCTACTAGGATTAAAACCTTGGTAACACTCGGAAAATGCAGTTCAAGGTGCCAAGCCAAACTCTGTGCAGCTTGCTGCAGCCACTGATACAGGTCTTGGCCTTGCTCGGCCTGAGCGGCTTCAAAGGCCAGCACCTGCTGGCCTTGGTAAAGCCATGGTCTAGAGGCGGTTGAGACCGTTAAGGGCGGCAACACGATAGGCCTCTGCCATGGTTGGGTAGTTGAAGGTGTTGTTAACGAAATACTTCAGGCTATTGGCACCCTGCTTTTGCGCCATGATGGCCTGACCAATGTGCAAAATTTCAGCTGCTTGATCACCAAAGCAATGAATACCTAGCAATTCTAAGGTCTCGCGATGAAAAAGAATCTTTAACACCCCGGCCATTTCGCCAGTGATCTGCCCACGAGCCGTGTCCTTGAAGTAGCACTTGCCCACCTCATAGGGAATACGCTCTGCGGTTAGCTCTCTTTCGGTTTTGCCCACTGAGCTGATTTCCGGAATGGTGTAAATGCCGGTCGGCACTTCGTCCACATGACGCTGATCTTCTTCACCCAAGATGGTAGCCGCCACTGCCCTGCCCTGATCATAGGCCGCACTGGCGAGGCTTGGCCAGCCGATCACATCACCCACAGCATAGACATGAGGCACTGTAGTACGATATTGACGGTCAACTTCCAATTGGCCACGACCATTGGCCATTAAGCCCAACTGCTCAAGGCCAAGATCGGCGGTGTTACCCGTGCGGCCATTGGCCCACATAAAGGCGTCGGCACGCAGCAACTTGCCAGACTGCAAGCGCACTTCGACACTGTCACCCAGATCATTGACACTGGCAAACTGCTCGTTATGACGAATGGTCACCGACTGAGTGCGCAAGTGATAGCTCAGGGCATCGGCGATTTCATCATCCATGAAAGACAGCAGATGACTACCTGGGTTAATCAGATCCACCTTGACACCAATGCCACTGAAAATGGACGCATACTCACAACCTATAACCCCGGCGCCAAAAATCACGATGCGTTTAAGGCTACGATCCAGGCTGAGAATTTTATCAGAATCAAAAACGTTAGGCTGGCTAAAGTCGATTTCCGGGGGGCGATAGGGCCTTGAGCCGGTGGCAATGATGAAATTATCAGCCACAAGTTGATCATTGTGATTTCGGCCATGGCTCAGTTGCAGGCGGTTGGCATCCAAGAAGCAGGCATCACCATTGAATAATGACACTCCATTACGAGCATAAAAACGAGTTCGCATGGCCACCTGATGCTCAATCACCCGTTCGGCTTCAACCCTTACCTGATTAAAATGCAACAAATCGGATTGAATCTGCATCTGGCGAAACACAGGATTGCGTCTAAGCTGGATGATCTGGTGCACGGCTTGACGCAGCGCCTTGGAAGGAATGGTGCCCTGATGAGTACAGTTACCACCCACCACTGCTTTGTTATCCACCGCTGCCACTCGCAGGCCTTTTTTACTGGCATGCATGGCCGCACTTTCACCAGCAGGCCCAGTGCCAATGATCACTAAATCGAAACGATGCTCTGCCATAAACTCTTCCTAGTTATTTTACTTCGTAGCCCAAGTCTTTAGTTTGCTCATCACATTTGGCCGGGTCATCACCACAAACAGGACAAGTATAGTCTTTCTCACCAAGGGCAGCACCCACACCACCACAGGAGCCCTTGATAGGTTTACGTCCAAAAAGAACACCAACAGCCATCAGGGTTACAAACAACATCATAACCACAAACACCACAATAAAGGTTTGCATAACTACTCCGCTAAAGCCTGCTGGAAAAATTCATTACTGTAAACTTGGAATTCATCTTGATCACGATTAAGCATTAACAAAGGAATGGCCAGCTCTTGGCTCAGCGCCTTACTGGCCTCAAAGCCTAATACCGTAAAGGCAGTGGCCCAGGCGTCAGCCAAGGCAGCACTTTCAGCTAGAACAGTAACAGAAGCCAAACCATGATCAATGGGAAAGCCGGTAAAGGGATCCAGGGTATGAGAAAACCGCTCGCCATCAACCATAAAAAAGTTACGATAATCACCTGAGGTCAATACTGCAAGATCGGTTACTCTGAGGGTCTGATAGACTGCCTGTTGTTCTTGATCTGGATGTTCAATAGCAACACGCCAAGGGGTTCCATCACGCCTATTCCCCTCAACCCGAATGTCGCCACCAATGTTTACCAAAAAATTACTATGGCCCTGAGCACTTAAAAAATTGGCTATCTGATCAACGGCATAACCCTTAGCCACCCCAGAAAGCTCAAATTGACGAGCTTGTTGTTTTAAAATTTTTGATTGTTCGGCATCAATAGTCACCGCGGAAAAACCAACTTCAGCCAAGGCTGAAGCCAAGGTCTGGTCATCAGGAATGACATCAGCACGCTGTAAAGGACCAAACCCCCACTGATCCACCAGGGTACGAACAGTAGGGTCAAAGGCTCCAGAGCTTTGCTGATACACCTGCTGCGCAGCCAACATAACTTGCAACATATCTGATGAAACAGCCAACCACTCTCCAGCAGCAGCTTGGGACAACTGATTGATTTCAGAGTCTGGCAGGTAGGTAGAAAAAGTTTGGCTGATCTGCTGCAATTTGTAGTCAATGCGCTGTTGCAGTAAGGTTTGTGAGCCAGATGGCGCCTCAACAATAACCTGATAAAAAGTACCCATGGTTCGGCCCTGAATCTCATTAAAATGTTGTTCTTTAGGCCAACAACCAGAAAGCAATACAATTCCAACTAGCAAAAAGAGGGCTCGAAGCCCTCCCTGCTTGCTACACGCAAGATACATCATTGATCTTAACCACCGAAATCGTCAAGCATGATGTTTTCATCTTCAACGCCTAAGTCTTTAAGCATTTTGATGACCGCAGCGTTCATCATTGGCGGACCACACATATAGAATTCACAGTCTTCGGGTGCTTCATGATCCTTGAGGTAGTTTTCATAAAGTACATTGTGAATAAAACCTGTATGGCCAGTCCAGTTATCTTCCGGCAAAGGGTCGCTCAAAGCCAAATGCCAAACGAAATTGTCGTTTTCAGCGGCCAGTTGATCGAATTCCTCAACATAGAAGGCTTCACGCATTGAACGGGCACCGTACCAGAAGCTGATCTTGCGTTTGGACTGCAGGCGCTTTAATTGGTCAAAGATGTGCGAGCGCATGGGTGCCATGCCGGCACCACCACCAACAAATACCATCTCGGCTTCAGTGTCTTTAGCGAAGAATTCACCAAAGGGACCATAAACCGCCATCTTATCGCCTTCTTTAAGATTAAAAACGTAAGATGACATTTTACCGGGTGGCAGGTTAGTACCAGGAGGCGGAGTAGCGACACGGATATTAAACTTAACCAGGCCACGCTCTTCTGGGTAGTTGGCCATGGAATAAGCACGAGTCACGGTTTCGTCTACCTTGGACTCAAGATCAAACAGCTTAAACTTCTCCCAATCACCACGGTATTCAGGCTCGATGTCAAAATCCTTAAACTTTACATGGTGTGGTGGCACTTCAAGTTGCACATAACCACCGGCACGAAAGTCTACATTTTCACCCTCAGGCAGTTTTAGCGTTAATTCTTTAATGAAGGTGGCCACATTAGGGTTTGATACCACGGTACACTCCCAGCGTTTAACACCAAAGAACTCTGGCTCGACCTCAATCTTCATGTTTTGCTTAACGGCCACCTGACAAGCCAAACGCCAGCCATCACGCAGTTCACCCTTGGTGAAATACTGTGCTTCGGTTGGCAAGGCCTCACCACCGCCATCAAACACCTTACATTTACACTGGGCACAAGAACCGCCACCACCACAGGCCGAACTGAGGAAGATGTTATTCTCCGCCAAGGTCTGCAGCAATTTACCGCCAGCCTGAGTCTTGACCATATTATTTGGGTCTTCGTTGATTTCGATGGCCACCTCACCGGTATTCACCAATTTGGAACGTGCAAACAGGATGAAGGCTACCAAGATCAAAACAATAACAACGAAGAGGCTAACCCCAAGACCAATTTCTAAAAACATTAGGTATCTCCTCTTACAGCTGAATGCCGCCGAATGACATGAAGCCTAGCGACATCAAGCCAACGGTGATAAAGGTAATGCCCAAACCACGCAGACCAGCCGGCACATCACTGTACTTCATTTTTTCACGTATACCTGCTAGTACGGTAATGGCAAGCGCCCAGCCCACACCTGCGCCCGCACCATAGACAACGGACTCGGTAAAGTTGTAATTACGCTCTACCATGAAAAGTGAAGCCCCTAAAATGGCACAGTTCACTGTGATCAATGGCAAGAACACACCCAAAGCGTTGTACAGCGAAGGTACATACTTATCTAAGAACATTTCAATGAATTGAACACAGGCAGCGATCAAACCAATATAAGCCAAAAAGCCCAAAAAGCTCAGATTTACATCTGGCAGCCCAGCCCAAGCCAAGGCGCCATCGGCCAAGAAGTAGTTATAGACAAGGTTGTTAATAGGCACTGTTACCAACAATACAAAGATAACAGCAAGGCCCAGACCAAAGGATGACTCAACCTTCTTAGAGATGGCAATAAAGGTACACATGCCTAAAAAGAAAGCCAGGGCCATATTCTCGATGAAGATGGCAGTAATAAATAAACTTAATAATGCTTCCATGATTAAATGGCCTCTTTACTTACGTTCGGCTTAATTTTGAAATCTGCCTTTTCAACCTGAGCACTGTCGTAGGTACGAACCGCCCAAATAAAGCCACCAATGATGAAGAACGCACTTGGTGCCAACAACATCAGGCCATTTGGCTCATACCAGCCACCCTCAGTCACCAAAGGCAGGATCTCATAACCTAACAAGGAACCAGAGCCAAACAGCTCACGAATCACGGCCACGATGATCAACACCAGGCTATAGCCCAAACCGTTGGCAATGCCATCCAAGAAGCTTAGACCCGGCGGATTAGCCATGGCAAAGGCTTCAGCTCGACCCATCACGATGCAGTTAGTGATGATCAGACCAACGAAGACCGATAACTGCTTAGAGGTGTCGTATGCAAAGGCTTTAAGTACTTGGTCAACCACAATCACCAGGGAAGCAATGATGGTCATTTGTACGATGATACGAATGCTAGATGGAATCTGAGCCCGAATCAAAGACACAAACAGGTTTGAAAAAGCACAAACAAAAATTACCGCCATGCACATAACCAAGGACACAGCTAGGCTGGTGGTTACCGCAAGGGCTGAACAAATACCCAACACCTGTAAACCAATGGGGTTATCCTTGATCAGGGGTTTGGTCATTAACTGTTTTACATTAGTGGACATAATTAGATCCCCTCAACTGTAACGGCAGCTAAGTCAGGCTCAGCCTGCCTAGCTTTCATCTGGCGTAAAAAGGGTGCAAAGCCCATGTCGCCCATCCAAAATTTCACCATGTTATCCACGCCTCGGGCGGTAAGTGTAGCACCGCTCAAGCCATCAATTTCATGAGGAGAGGAGGAATCGGCCTGACCTGCTCTGGTCACACGTAACGCCACTTCCTGTTTGTCACTATCGGACTCAGCGAACACACGCTGACCAGTCCATTGTGCTTGCCATCTAGGGTTGTCAATTTCACCACCCAAACCTGGTGTTTCACCATGTTCGTAAAAGCCTAGGCCAACAATGGTGTTAAGGTCCGACTCCAAAGCAATGAAACCGTGCAAGGTTGACCACAAACCAGCGCCACGAACAGGCAAGATCATTTGCTCAAAATTATTTTCATCACCTCGGAAATAAACTAAAGAATAGTTTTCCAAGCGCGACAAGCCAGCAGTGTCCTCTTGTCGACTCAGGGCTCGAGACATCTCTGGATCACGTGCTGCAGTGCGGTTCTCGAAAGTTTCTGGGTCAATATGATCCACAAACTCACCCGTTTGCAAATTGATCACTCGAGTGGTGATATCCAAAAACTGCTCTTCGATTGAACGACTGGGCTCAAAGATACCAGCCGCAATCAAGACATTGCGTTTGATGTCCAGAACCACATTGCGTTCTTGCAGGTCACGCAAGGCAACCGCAGCGGTTGATACCACAACGGCACAGGCCAAACACACCAAAAAAGCAATTTTGATGGTGTAGCCAACACTGTTTTTATTAGGCTGAGACACGGGCGAGCCTCCGTTTGATGTTGGCACGCACGACCGAGTAATCGATCAGGGGTGCGAATAGGTTAGCAAAAAGAATGGCCAGCATGATGCCCTCAGGGAAGGCGGGGTTGACCACGCGGATCAAGACAGTCATCACACCAATCAGGGCACCAAAGTAGTATTTGCCCATGTTAGTCATGGACGCCGACACTGGATCCGTTGCCATAAAGAACATACCAAAGGCAAAACCACCGATCACCAGATGCCAGTACCAAGGCAGAGCAAACATGGGGTTGGTGTCCGAACCAATGACATTAAACAGCAAACTGGCGGCCACCATACCTAGGAACACGCCCAGCACAATGCGCCAACTAGCAATGCCCATCAGCAGCAATACCGCACCACCCAGCATAATGGCCAGAGTAGAGGTTTCGCCCATGGAACCCTGAATCACACCCAAGAAGGCTTGCATCCAGCTGATGTCACCGATCATGCCATTGATCACGCCCTGATCAAAAGCCACAGAGAGCGCAGTAGCACCACTGAAGCCGTCCACTGCCGTCCAGACTGCATCACCGGACAGGTAAGCAGGATAGGCAAAGTAAAGGAAGGCGCGACCAGAAAGCGCAGGGTTAAGGAAGTTTTTACCAGTGCCACCAAAGATTTCTTTGGCAAACACCACACCAAAGGAAATACCTAGGGCAGCAATCCACAAAGGGGTGGTAGCAGGCAGGATCAAAGTGAAGAGTACGGAAGTAACAAAGAAACCTTCGTTTACTTCGTGTTTGCGCACGATGGCAAACAACACTTCCCAGAAACCACCAACGGCAAAGACAACGGCGTACAAAGGCATGAAATGCCAGAAGCCGTACCAGAAATTGTCCCAGAGACTGGCAGGATTGTTGCCAGCAAACAGAGCAATCATGGTTTCACGCCAGCCGGTGCCCATTTCCAAACCACCAGCAATGGCCATGTTGGCCTGATAACCAATGTTCCACATACCAAAAAACATGGCTGGGAAAGTCATCAACCAAACCGTGATCATCAGGCGTTTGAGGTCGATACCATCACGCACATGCGAAGTACTGTAGGTAGTGTCCTTGGGGGAATAAAGAATGGTGTCTACAGCTTCAAAGAGGGCGTACCATTTTTCATGCTTACCACCTGGCATAAAATTGGGTTCAATTTTATGCATAAAGTTTTTCAATGCGTTCATTGTTAGCCCTCTTTCAGAATACGAGTTAGGTTGTCGCGCAGGATGGGACCGTATTCGTATTTACCGATACAGGCGTAGGTGCAGAGTGCTAGATCTTCTTCGTCTAACTCCAGGGCACCCAGTTTGATGGCCATTTCCAAATCGCCGACACAGATGGCGCGCAGCAACTGAGTTGGCAAGATGTCCAGTGGCATCACTTTCTCGTACTGACCAATGGGAACCATGGCACGAGCCGAACCGTTAGTAGTGGTGTTAAAGTCAAACTTCTTCAACTTGTTAAAAGCAGAAGCAAAGATTGGCATCACCGAGTGCAGATTAAAGCCTGCACGCAAGTAACGGAACATCACTCGCTCATCACCCTCAAGCAACACAGACACCTGATTGGCGTAGCGCCCTAAGTAAGCCACTGGCCCCTTAGCGGTGCGACCACCAAACACAGACCCTGAAATAATACGCTTGTGCTCAGAATTCAGTTCGCCTGCCACCACTTGATTCAGGTCGGCACCCAGCTGAGTGCGAACCAAGCGAGGTTGCTTGACTAAAGGACCAGCCAAGGAAATCACGCGATCGGTGTAAATTTTGCCAGTTAAAAACAGCTCACCAAAGGCAATCACATCCTGATAACCCAGATGCCAAACCGACTTTTGCTCACCCACTGGGTCCAAGAAGTGAATATGAGTGCCCACCAGACCAGCTGGATGAACACCGGCAAACTCGGCAACCTGAGCCTGATCAATGCTCGGAATCTTAGCCCCTGCTGCTTTACAAACAAAAAGCTTAGGCGCCAGAGTAGACAGCAGCTGCAAACCCGCGAGGAAGCTATCGGACTTCTCTGCAATCACTAATTCAGGGTTGGCAGCCAGAGGGTTGGTGTCCATGGCGGTCACAAAGACCGAACTTGGCTTGGCATCCAGTGCGGGTACCATGCTAAATGGACGAGTACGGAGCGCAGTCCAGAGGCCAGACTCGACCAACTGCTCAACCACTTGCTCGCGGTTTAGCTTGGCGATTTCTGCTGCACTGTAGGATTGAAATTGAATTTGATCGTCACCCTCAACCTCAATGACCAGGGATTGAAACACCCTCTTATCACCACGGTTGACCTGAGTCACTACCCCTGAGGCGGGAGAAGTGTATCTTATGCCTGCTGTCTTTTTATCAGTAAAAAGCAGCTGGCCTTTTTGCACTCGATCACCTTCACGAACGGCCATGGTGGGTTTCATACCATGATAGTCGAAACCCACAAGAGCAACACGATCGACCTTTTTGCCATCGTAGATCTTTTGCTCTGGCGCACCGTTAATGGGTAGATCAAGGCCTTTTTTAATTTGAATCATTTACCTTGCCCATAATTGCATCGGCCTTAGAGTCATGCGCACTCGACTGAGTGTCATGAGAACACTAAGTTAACCAAAAATTGCTATGACTTCTGACAAGCCCTGAGAGCCTAAACTGGCCTACTCAGCCTTATCCCCCATATTTTGCCGCTCAAGTATAAATAAACCCGCCTCTTTACGCCAGCATAGTGGGTACGAAAAAACTGCCGCACATACAAAGAGTTACTGTTAAAATAGCGCATCCTTTTCACTGTTGGAGTATGCCGTGCTGCATTTGCCTGCCATCGAACCACATCAACAATGGTTACAGATCGGCCAACTGCCCTTATCTGCAATGCCAAGCGTTTTATTACAACTTGCTAAGCAGCAGCCTCAGCCCGTGGTGGTTCTTTGTAGCAAGGCCGAACAGATGGATTTTCTTACCGAAAATATTAACCAGCAGAGCAAGGGTAAAGTTTTACAATTACCAGATTACGAAACCCTAGCCTATGATCACTTTTCAGCTAGCGAAGACATTATCTCTGAACGCTTAGCCACCCTAAGTCAACTAGCACATCTAGACAAGGGAGACATTATGCTGGTCAGTAGCACTGCTGCTATGCAGTGGTTTTGCCCCCGTGAACACTTACTGCATAACAGTCTAGAATTGCGCCTGGGGCAGAGACTCAATCTGGAAAGCTTTGCCGAGCACCTCATACAAACTGGCTATTTACGCTGCCAACAAGTACTGCATCATGGTGAATTTTGCATCCGTGGCAGCCTGATGGATTTATTTCCAATGGGTCTAGGGCAGCCCATTCGTCTAGAGCTGCTGGACGATGAAATCGAAAGCCTACGCTACTTTGAGGTCGACAGCCAAAAATCGGTTGGGCAATTCAAAGAACTAAGCCTGCTACCTGGCCATGAAATCCCACGCACCCAAGACAGCATCGATCTGTTTCGCCGTCAATTCCGCGAAACCTTTGACCTTGCCGCCAACAAGTGCAGCCTCTACCGCGAAGTCAGTGAAGGCATCTTTCCTGCGGGCATAGAATACTGGCTGCCACTGTTCTTTGCTGAGCAGAGCCTAAGCAGCCTGTATGACTATCTGCCAGCCAATTGCCTAATGGTGCACGACAGCGAGTTTTTGGCGCAGCTTGAGCAGCACTGGCAAGACATCGAGCAGCGCCATGAAAATTTGCGCCACGATGTGCAGCGCCCCATTCTTAAGGCCAGTGCTCTGTACCTGCCACCTGAGCGGGTGATGCAGGAACTCAAGGGCTTTAAACGCTATTTATTTAGTAGTTCCAAGCTGACTGAGAAGTCAGGCCAGATCAACCTGCCAATCAGTGCCGCACCCGATTGCCTGATCGACAGCAAAAGTGACCAACCTCTGGCGGCCCTGCAGCAGGTGTTGGCGCAATACCCCTATTGTTTGCTAGTGGCCGAATCACCGGGGCGGCGAGAGCTGATACAAGACTGGTTACGCAGCATCGGCCAACAAGCCCAGATCATGGAAAGTCTAGCCGATTTCTTACTCAAACCCTGCGCTCTGGCGCTCACCGTCGCCCCCTTAGAAAGCGGCTTTGTCGTGCAAAATGAGGTCTTGATTCTTGGCGAGGCGCAGTTGTTTGGCAGCCTGCAAGTCAATCAAAAGCAGCGCCGTGCACGCAAGCAGGCCGACAACTTCCTGCGCTCGTTAAGCGAGCTGCAAGAGGGGGATCTGGTGGTGCATCTGGATCATGGCATTGGCCGCTACCTGGGCCTGTGCCAGCTAGACACCAGCGAGGGCGCACAAGAATTTGTACTGTTGCAGTACGCCAATGAGGCCAAGCTTTACATCCCAGTAGATGCATTGGAACTCATTAGTCGCTACAGCGGTGGCGACCCAGAACAGGTCAGCCTAAGCAAACTAGGCAATGATCGCTGGTCGGTGCAAAAACAAAAAGCCGCAGAAAAAATCCGTGACACCGCGGCTGAACTGCTGGAAATCTACGCTAAGCGCAGCAGCATGCAGGGCAAGGCCATCGAAATCGGTGGCGACGACTATCGCCGCTTTTGCGCCGGATTCCCATTTGAAGAAACCGAGGATCAAAAACGCGCCATCAATGCTGTACTTCAAGACCTGGCACAGAGTAAGCCCATGGATCGCTTGATCTGCGGTGATGTTGGCTTTGGCAAAACCGAAGTCGCCATGCGCGCTGCCTTTGCCGTGACCCATGCCTCGCGCCAGGTGGCCATTTTGGTACCCACCACACTGTTGGCACAGCAGCACTATGACAATTTCTGTGATCGCTTTGCCGACTGGCCAGTGCGAGTTGAGCTTCTGTCTCGCTCCAAGGGGGCCAAAGAAAGTCAAAAAATTCTTCAGGATCTGGCCGATGGTAAAATTGATATTTTGGTTGGCACCCATAAGATCCTCAACAGCGAGATTCACTACCGCGATCTTGGCCTGCTGATCATCGACGAAGAGCACCGCTTTGGTGTGGAACAAAAAGAGCAGATCAAAAAATTTAGAAGTCAGGTCGACATTCTCACCATGACGGCCACGCCCATTCCCCGCACCCTAAGCATGGCCATGAATCAAATTCGTGACCTGTCATTGATCGCCACCCCTCCGGCCAAACGCTTAGCGGTCAAAACCTTTGTTAGGTCCTTTGATAAGTCCTTAATACGTGAGGCCATACTGCGCGAGATTCTGCGTGGCGGCCAGGTCTACTTCTTGCACAATGAAGTTAAGCAAATCGAACGCATGGCTGAGCAGCTGCAAGACTGGATACCAGAAGCCAGAATCGGCATCGGCCATGGACAAATGAGCGAGCGTCAATTGGAAAGAGTGATGAGTAATTTTCACCACAAACGCTTTAATGTACTGCTATGCTCGACCATTGTTGAAACCGGGATCGACATCCCTAACGCCAACACCATCATCATCAACCGAGCCGACAAATTTGGCTTGGCGCAGTTGCACCAACTGCGTGGCCGAGTCGGTCGCTCGCACCATCAGGCCTATGCCTGGCTGCTGACGCCAGAGGAAGGCAAGATCACCAAGGATGCCGAAAAACGCCTAACCGCCATTGCCGCCACTCAAGACTTGGGTGCAGGCTTTGTGCTGGCCAGTCATGACCTGGAAATACGAGGCGCAGGCGAGCTGCTAGGCGCAGAGCAATCTGGCAGCATGCACAACATCGGCTTTGGCCTGTACATGGAACTGCTGGAAAGTACGGTCAAGGCGCTGCAGCAGGGCAAACAGCTGCCGCAATTGAATGATCTGCGCCAACAAGTAGAGGTTAACCTTGGCTGGCCAGCCCGCCTCCCCGAAGACTATATGCCAGACGTGGCTCAACGGCTAGACTTTTACCAACGCCTTGGCAAATGCAGCAGCACGGACGACCTCAAAGAGGTGCAAATTGAATTGATTGACCGCTTTGGCTTGCTGCCAGAGGCGGCGAAAAATCTGATGGCGCAAACTGCGTTACAGCTTAGATGCAAACGAATGGGTATCAAAAAGATTCAGTACGGTGCTCAGTCGGGCAGCATTGAGTTTGCCAGCAACACTAATGTGGACCCGAGTCGTTTGGTTGGTTTAGTACAGAAACACCCCCAGCAGCTCAGACTGCAGGCCAACATACTAAAAATTGCCTTGGCTAAAGAAAAGCCCAGTGACAGGCTCAAGCTCATAGAGCAATTACTAGACCAGTTGCATACAGCCTAAAATGGCCTGACCAACAGATGACTAGGTACCGATTCAGCTTCCCGCTGGTCGGTGCTGAGTGCTGGGTTGCCAACTCTTCAACCGCTCAATGGCTAGAGCAGCCAACTGATCCGGCTTAAACTTAGATAAAAAAGCATCACAACCAACCTTTTTCACCATGGCCTCATTAAAGCTACCACTCAAACTGGTGTGCAATACCACATAGAGATCACGCAAGGCTGGGTCATTGCGGATTTCAGTGGTTAAACGATAGCCATCCATCACTGGCATTTCGGCATCGGTAATCACCATTAATAGTTTATCAGACACACTTTGATTTTGTGACCATTGCTGCAGCAGCTTTAAACCCTCCTCGCCATTACCAGCCGCAACAAGCGTTAAACCAAGACTTTCTAAAGTTTGCTTAACCTGCATAATGGCTGTTGAAGAGTCATCAACCATCAACACTGTCTTACCCTTTGCCAATTCAACATCATTGGTTTTAAGCAAGTCTGCAGACACATCAGACGACAAAGGCACAACTTCAGCCAAGACCTTTTCCACATCGATGATCTCGACAATCTGCTCACCCACCTGGGTTACAGCTGTTAAATAATGGCTACGACCCGCCCCAGAAGGTGGCGGCTTAACCGAATCCCAATTAAGGTTAACAATTCGGTCTACCCCAGAGACCAAAAAAGCCTGCACGGAGCTATTGTATTCGGTAACAATAATGGTGGAATGTTCATTGAGTTGCTGGGGCTTCATATGAATGGCAGCACCCAGATCGTACACCGGAATAGTACGACCACGCAGATGCACCACCCCGACAATGACCGGATTAGCACCTGGCAAAACCGTAAGCCTGGGAACGGTCAGAACCTCCTGCACTTTGAACACATTAATGGCATACTTTTGCCGCCCATTAAGCACAAACATCAAAATTTCAAAGCGGTTTTGGCCAACCAAATTGGTTCGACTATCGACGGATTTCAACAAATCAGACATGATGATACTCTCGTGCAGGATATTCCAAGTTTAGTTCAGGCCTGCAACTTTGCCAGTCAACCAAGCAATTTTTTAGCATTGCCTTACTGGGGCTGTGACTGGCAGGACAACCATTGTTCGATTTGCTGAGCATCAAAGGGCCAATTAAGCTGTGCTCCAGAAGAATGACGCAGCACGGGTATCAGCCACCCCAGCTCTTCCACCAGTTCAGCCGAGTCAGAAATGTCAATTAGGGTGGCATCTAAGCCCAACAGGCGTAATTCGGCCTGGGCCAACTCACAAAGATGACAACCCGAGGTATGGTACAGACTTATCATTGGTGCTCTCCATATTAGAGCCCCAATGATAGCGGCAAGCGCAGCTGCAAGCCAAGCTTCAACCTACTCAGAGCTTACACCCCAAATGGGTGCAGCCAAACGGTCTAAAATTGACATTCTATTATCACTGGCCTGGGGGTGCAGGGAAAACAGCTCGCGTATGGCTGACAAATCTGGCTGCACCTGATTGCTGATGGCTTGCTGGCGTAAATCCTCTAGGCTACGTGCAAAGTCACTCACGGGTGCCAAGGCCTTCGGCAGGCTGGGAGCTTGCTGCTGGTAAAGGCTGGCAGCACGAGTTTGCTCTTTACGCATCGACAGACTCATGGCCACCAGTTGTTCGTCATCCAGTTCCAACTCCTGCGCCAACTTAAAGGCTTCATCCAGATCGCCATTAAAGAACTTTTCCGCAATCTGCCCTACCTGGCCAATCAGCATACCGATGGCTTCTTTTTCTTGCTCAGTTAGATCACCCTGCACCGAAAAGGAAATTGCACCAGCAGACTGCATTTGCCATTGACTCAAAAGTTGATTGCCATTTTGTTTTAGACCGCTTAGCAGCTCTTTATTTTGACTAATGTTGATGTCAATACCCTTACCACTAGCAGTCTGCAGCTGGAGGCTCAGGGATTGCTGAGTGCGCAGGTATCCCTTTGATACTAACTGCTGACTGCTTGCAGCCACAGGCAAATCATTAGAACTGTTTTTATCAACCAGGCTGAAGTCTTCATCCTGAATGGCTTGCTGCATATTAGCCAATGTCATGTCGATCTTGTCTTCCATCTCAGGGGTCATGCGGCCCAGGCCACGAATGATGTCTTTAGCCTCTTGAAAACCCTTGGCAGCGCCCTTTAAAGCCTGATCCTTTAGTTTTTCGATCTCTTGCTCTGAAGCACCATTAGCACGGGCTTGCGCTAGACGGCGCTCGACACTGGCCAGCACCACCGACTGAACCTGATCGCCATCAAAGCCGCTAACAGGATTTTGACTAGATAGACTGACCTTAACATCACTGGCTGCTGCTTGGCCGCGTTGAGCAGAATCAGCACCATGATTAAGGGCCGTGTTGGCAGTGCCGTTTTTTGAATTTGCCGCCCAGCTTGACGGCGATTTCTGAATGGGGTCAAGCATATGCAGGCCTCTGGGTAATTGAATTACATAACTTTCATCGGTCATGACTAAAAAAACTTTAATGCAAAAGCGCACAAAGTGCCATTTATGAAATATAATTTGGAAATGGACGGTATTCGTTCGAAAAACTCAACAGTCAGCGGACAGAGCACAACAGAAATATGGGCCGACTAGATACTCTGCAGATTTTCACCACAGTGGTTAAAACTAGCAACTTCACTAATGCAGCCAGCCAGCTTGGTCTTACCCCCTCAGCAGTGAGCAAGCAAATTAGCTTTTTGGAAGACCGCATGGGTGTGCGCCTATTGAACCGCACCACCCGCTCGGTAAGCCCAACCGAAGCTGGGCAATTGTTCTTCAATCGCTGCAATAAAATCATGGAAGACTTAGAAGAAGCAGAGCACATGGTACGGGATTTGGAAACCACGCCCAAGGGCACCATCCGCATCAGCGCCACCCCAACCTTTGGCCGCAGCATGCTGATGAAGATTTTCGCCCAGTTTGCACGGGAATATCCTCAGGTTAACTTTGATCTATGCTTGGCTGATAAAAGCCTTGATCTGGTGCGGGACGGCATTGATCTGGCGATTCACCTAGGCAGCCTACAAGACAGCCGCTTAGTGGCCAGACCGGTCGCCAAACAGCTCGTAGCCCTGACGGCCAGCAAGGACTACTTGGCGCGCCATGGCACACCTACCAGCATCGATCAACTTAAAGAGCATCAAATGCTGATGGTGTCCGGCATTGACTATGCCGAACCCAGATGGATTAAGCGCTTTTTAAAGGATGCGGGCCTACAAGACAAAGAACGGCGTTTTGTGGTCAATGACCTAGACACCCTGTGTGAAGCCTGCTTCAATGGTATGGGCATCACAGCATTGCCGCTCTACATGATCAAAGAGCACTTGCAAACTGGGAAAATGGTGCAATTATTGCCACAAATCCCCTTCCCTGCCCGCACAATTCATGTGATTTATCCCGAAAATCGCTATTTATCGGCTAAAAGTCGCGCCTTTATCGATTTCATGCTGGATTACTTCAAACAATATCAACTTAATTAATTGAGCTCGATGTCAACCTATCGGCCAAGCAGGTCTGCTAATTCCGGCTCTTGAAGCATCATGGCCCAAGCTTTGTTAATTAGCTGATTTACATATTCCTGATTGGTTTCAGCCGAGGGCCTGGGCCAAACGCGATGATCCTCACGAACTCGAAACTTGCGCTCAAACTCACCATTATGGTTTTTCAAGTTATAACTTACCTCGGCATAGAGGCTAACATCCCAGAGCGGCCATTGCGGAGCTCGTTCGATTCGATATTGCAACTCGTGCAACCTCAAAAGTAGTTGCTGGTCAGCCATGGCCGAGTTTTGCAACTGCCAACCGGACTGAGAAAAGCTTTGCTGACTGACTGATGCAAGCTCATCCATGGCACCCGAAGCCAAGGTTAGGGTTGCAGTTTGTGCATAGGTTCCGCCTAAATGACCAAGTACCTTATTTGAACGCACATCTAAAACCTGCAAAGACATAGACTTGGCCTGACCTGCAGGTACTGCCACTGGCTGCATGCTTAACTCAGCCTGCTGTGGCGAAATGGCACAGGAGACTAACACAAAACCTAAAACCAGACTGAACACAACTCTCATACCCTGCTCCATTGATTAATAAAAACCTTGCCAACGTAAGAACCAAGACGACTTTTCAGGCTGTAATTGCCAACCCAGACTCAAACGGCTATTGCTAGCAAAGACAGAACCCGTATCCAAACTTGCTTCTTGTTCAAGCCAATAGTTCGCTTGCTCGGAAGCCACATAGCCCTTAAGGCCAATACGCCAATGTACCTGCCAGGGCACCCAATTAATGTTCGCAACCATAGGTTGTAATCTTGGCAAAGCAGAGCTTGCCGAATTCAATTGCAAAGCATAACTGATAACCCAGGGCTGATCCATGGCTTGCCAAGACCCTAACAGTAGGTCAGAGTAATCCAACAAGGGGGCGTAGGGTTGCCTAGCATTATTTTGCTCACCGAGATGCAAACCAAGGGCCAAGGAGATACTCTGAGAATTTAACTGCCATTGCTGAACATGCTCAAGCCCAACTCGCAAGCCACCAGGCTGCCAGTGTCCGTAAGTATGCCAGCCCTGCTCTATTGGGATAGCTAACAAGCCACCGTCACCCTGGCGCTGACGTTGATCACGCCTCAGCATTATGGCCACACTTGCTTCATCCCCCAACCACAACCAGGGCTCTACTTGCCAAGCCGTGTCGGGCAGGCTGTGCTGCCAAGCTAATTGCAAGTCCTGCTCGATGGCCATCAATAGTTGATCCTTGCCGACACGGGCACCCAAACCCCAGCCTGCCCCCAGGTGCAACTGCCAATCAGGGGTTTGCCAAGACAACTGATTAATTGAATTCTGCTGCCGCCACTGCAACTGGTAACGGGCTTGTGACCTTGGTTGCACCCTAAGCCAGTCTTGCTGCACCTTGGTGTCTTTATCAGCGGCCAAGGGCTGCCATTGCAATTCTGACAACAGCCGCTCTTGCCCAGACAGCAGGGTTAAGGACAAAGACTGGCCGTGCACAGGATCAACCGGACGCACCGCCAACGCAAAGGGTAAGGGCTGCGCCAAGCGCCAAAGCCGCTGCTGGTGCCAACGCAAAACGGGATAAGCATCGTCCTGCAGCATCAGCAATCCCTGCTCCGTGTGCACAAAGCCCCAGACCTGGCCAAATGTGGCTTGCCTCTGCCAGGCTTGCTGATCTTGCCAGCGATATAGGCTGACTTGCTGCTGATCTTCGATCAGCAAATAAAGATTCCCAGCTTGCCAATAGAGGTCTCGCAAACGCCCGACAGGCATGGGCGATAGATCCAAGGACTCCAGACCATAGAGATTAACAAGCATCTGGCCATCCAGCGCCCAAAGTTTATCATCCTTTGACCACAGACCCTGCCAGTCACCACAGTCCAGGGTTTGCGCTGGGCTGGACAGCAAACGAAACGACAGCACTCGGCCTTGTTGGCAACTGCTGCTTTCTTTGACCATCCACACACCAAGATCAGGCAGCAAGGAAGAACGTACCAGGGCAAAATGCAACACCTCAGGCTCACGCATCAATGTCTGGATCTGACCTGAGTGCTCTGCATTGGGCGGCAAAAAGGACTGCAAACTGAGCTGGTTCTGATGACGACTGGCCAGAAAGCCAAACTCGGGCAACCAGCGAAACTCTTGATCCCAAGTCAGGCCTGCGCCCAGCCAGGATTCCTGAGTGCCTGAGTGTTGCTGCATCCAAGCCATAAACCCCGACCAACTGGCCTGAGGATGGGCATCTTGATAGGCCAGCCAAGACCAGGCCAACCAGTCCACCACTGGCACACCAGAATCAAGGCCAGGTAAAGGCAGTGAATCAAAGGGTTGCCAATGCTCCATGGCCAGAGTCAGGCGATAACTGTGCCAAGCCCAGTAGCCCTGAGGGCGAACCTCAGGCTGGTACTCTAGAGCCTTGGCACGACCCTCCACCAATAAAAACCAGTCATCTACTGCCCAAAGCCAAGCACTGAGCCCCAGGGCAATGAGCCATTTAATCATGTGTGCGAACAAAACAGGGCTTCAGCTCGGTCGAGTTTTCAGGGTCATAGGCATAACCCTGCTCGGCAAAATCGAGCACAGCTTGCTCCGAACTGGGCTTATCCAACAGGTAGCGCGCCATCAGACCTCTGGCTTTTTTGGCATAGAAACTGATGATTTTGCGTTTACCGGCCTTAATTTCGTAAAACTGTGGTTCAAGGTATTGCAGCTCCAGCTTGCTCCAGGGTACAGCCTTGGCGTACTCCTGAGAGGCCAGATTAACCACCAGACTGTCTGGCTGCTGCGCCAGTTCTTGCTCAAGGTGAGACTGCAATCTTGGTTGCCAGAATTGATAGAGATTCTGCGTGCCGTGCTGGGCAAGCTTAACCGCGGTGCCCATTTCCAAGCGATAGGGTTGAATCAAATCCAAGGGCCGTAACAGGCCATACAGGCCAGACAAAATCCGCAGCGACTGCTGCGCACCGGCCAGTTGCTGCGCCGACCAGTCTCTGGCTTGCAGGCCTTGGTAAACATCACCGTTAAAAGCGAAAACCGCAGGATAGAAGCCCTCTTCGGGCTGAGTATCTGGCGAGCTTTGCGGTAGCTGAAAGTCTTGAAATCGCTGCCAGTTAAGCTGTGCCAAATTCGGTGACAGCTTCATTTGCTGCTGCAGCTGTTCAACCGACCAGCTGCGCATCTCGGCCACCAACTCCGCTGTTTGCGGTAAAAAGCTAGGCTGAGTTGGCGACAGCGTCGCAGGATGAGCACTTAGGTCCAACGATTTGGCCGGAGAAATAAAAATTAACATCCGTCTTGCTCCTCTTGAGCCAGTTAGGGGTTCATGCCAAGCTATTATAAAGTTTACCCACGGAAAGACCATGACCAGTGATTACGGTTATCAAGTGCTGCGTTTTTATGTGCCCAACTCGCTACAAAACTACAACCACTTGCTACACAACCAACATCAAGCCCTGATTTGCGACCCCTTTGATCACCAGCAATGCTTGGATAAGCTCAAGCAGCATCAACTTCAGGCTCAGGCCATTTTGCTAACCCATAATCATGGCGATCACAGCCGTGCGGCGGCCAGTCTGAGCCAAGCCCTTGGTTTGCCGGTCTATGCCCACCCTGAATCTGACTACCCTCACAAGTTCATCCCTCTGGCCGATGGCCAAAGCCTGCCCATCGCGCCGGAGATTCTGGCTTGGCATTGCCCAGGGCACCGCTGGGATCATCTTTGCTTCACCAATGCACAACATCAATGGCTGATTGCTGGCGACCTGATCTTTAATGCCGGAGTCGGCAACACCCGCCAAGGTGATTCAGAACAGCTTTATCAGTCGGTGATGAGCCTAGTGGCCCGTCTGCCAGATGAGTGCTTGATCTACCCCAGCCATGATTACCTACTGCACAATCTGGGCTTCAGCCTTAGCATCAGGCCGCAGCTGCAGCGCGCTCAAGAGCTGCTCAGCGCCCAGCAGAGCCTAACACCCGATCAACGTTTGGTGAGCAGTTTGGCCCTGGAGAAAGAAATCAACCTATTTTTACAGTGCGACCAGAGCGAATTACAGACTCAGCTGGCGCAATTAGGGATTAAGGCGCATAATGCGCTCCAGTATTTTGTTGGCCTTCGCCAACTTCGTGATAAATGGTAACTCCCATGAGCAGACAAAAGAAATCTCGATCATTGCGCACCCTGCTGCTGAGCAAGGGCATTAACCTGCGCAGCCGCCCAGAAGATCGACATCAGCGTAAATCCGAGCCAGGTGCCAGCAATCGCTTGGCCAAGCACAAAGGCAGAATGCAGAAATCAGCCTATGAAAAATGGCGTGAAGAGCAGAAGAAAGGATCTTGACAGTTGGCGCGGCCTAGCCGTGCTGCTAATGCTGGTCTTTCACGGCTATTACAATCTCCATTCTTTTCAATTAGTGTCCATGGATCTCAGCCAATGGAGCCCTTGGTGGTGGCTGAGATTTTTCATTGCCAACTCTTTTCTTTTCCTCGCTGGCATGGGCCTAGCACTGGGCCACAGCCGAGGGCTTAGCTTAGCTAAGTTTTTGCGCTGGTGGTTACCCATCGCCGCTGGCGCTCTGCTGATTAGTTTGGCCACCCGCTTGCTGCTGAGCAACAGTTGGATCTTCTTTGGCATTCTGCATCTGATTGCCACCGCCGCCCTGTTGGCTTGGCCACTGAGCCGCCAGCCTCGGCTGGCATTTGTTCTGGCCTTGCTGCTGTTGGCACTGTACCTCTTTACCCCCTATTGGCAACTGAGCCACTGGTGGCCTGAGTATCGCAGCGCCCTAGGGCTGCCAAATTCAAGCCTGGATTATTACCCGCTACTGCCACATGGCATCAGCCTGCTGCTGGGCATGGCACTGGCCAATATACTGCCCAAGCGAGATCTGCTGGCAGGCGCACAGGGGCCTATCAGCCAGAGCCTGACCTGGCTAGGCCTGCACGCCCTGAGTATTTACCTGCTGCATCAAGCCATTTTGTACCCTGCTGCGTATGGACTCTACCTACTGCAGAGGAGTTAACAGATGCGAGCCCTATGGATATTGCTTATCAGCCTTGGCCTAACCGCCTGTGCTGGTCAATCTTTGCGTGACTACCAAGATCAACACCCCCAGTTTGACATTGAGACCTTTTTCGATGGCCAGTTAATGGCCTATGGCGCGGTCTTTGATAATCGTGGCCGGGTCACTCGGCGCTTCACCGCCGAAATAGACGCCTTTCGCGACCAAGATAACAACATCATCCTTGATGAAATCTTCTATTGGTCTGACGGTAGCCAGGAAACCAGAGTTTGGCAACTGACGCCAAAAGAGGGCAGCAATTGCTTCATTGCTGAGGCCAATGACACCAAGGGCAGCACCACTGGCTGCACCACTGGCAATGCCCTGAACATGAAGTACCAACTGTGGCTACCATGGCGCGATGGCCGCATCAGTGTCACCATGGACGACTGGATGTACCTGATCGACGATCAACGCCTACTCAACCGCACCAGAATCAGCAAATTTGGCTTTGGTCTGGGTGAAGTGGTGCTCTGGATAGAGCGGGTTGGGGATTAATCTCTGTAAGCATAATTTGCTGCGAAATCAGCCGGCTCTTTACCTCATTGAGCTGGATTTAAGTCTACAGCCCTTTCTACACCTGCCTTGTAGCGCCTTAAACTTGGCTCAGTGTTGTTGTTTCAGTGTTGCTTGTTTCACTTCTGCATGGTTCACTGCTGCATGAATCAACTTGCATTCTTGTAGCAGTGAGTCAAAACGACTGATTATGAAAATACTTTAATGGCTTTTCATAAACTGTTGCCACAACAAACCACACCCTAGTATTTGCAAGACCACCCCAAACAGCATCATCCACCAGCCCAATGCTTGACCAGCTGCAATGGCATCGTAGCCAGCAATGGTCCAAAAGGTTGGCAATATGCCCGCCAGCCAGTACCAAGGCATGGGCACAAAGAGCACCACAACAATGGGCACCGAAATCAAAAAGCCGAGGCCTTTCATTGCGGCAAAGCCTTCTACTAGGTTTTTCGCTAAACGCATCAGCAGCAGCAAGCTTAGCCCTAGCAAGGGCAAACTTAGCAACGCAATGCAAACCACCTGCCACAGTGGTAGCACCACAAGCCCGAGTAGTTGATGAATCACAACAGTGAGCACTAGACCAACCAAGCCATAGACCCCAAGGCGCAGCAAAATATAACGGTGAAGGCCAAGGCGGGTAACGGAAATGGCGGTCAGCAAGTTCGCTTCACGCTCCAACAGCAGCTGAAACCCTAATACAAAGCCCATCATCATAGGGGTGATGGTCGCCAGTAAAACACTGACCATGCTGGCGTACTGGTTTAGCTGCCAGTTAGGGAAGTTTTGGTTAAGCACTGGCCAATACATTCGCACTAATACCACTAATATGGGCGACAGCGTAGCCAGTAAGATTAAAAAGGCGTAGCTGCGAACTTTGCGCCATTCAATTGAGCTAAAAAGCATTGGTTAGTCGCAAGGTTATCTAGGGGGTATTCATTGTAGATGGTTTGCCCATTTTGATGTTGACTGAGTACCACAGTGGCTTGACCAAACTCTTGTTTGATGCGAGCAGGCTCGCCTATATGACGCAGCCGCCCCTGTATGATAAAGGCTACGCGATCGCACAGGGAATCGGCATCGAACATATTATGAGTGGTTAAAAAAATGGTGGCACCGGCTTGGCGCTCGGCCAAGACAAGGTCTTTTACAATCTTGGCGTTTACTGGGTCGAGCCCAGAGGTTGGTTCGTCTAAAAAAAGTAACCGGGGGTTGTGCAGCACGGCTCTGGCAAAGTTGAGCCGCATCCGCATGCCTTTGGAAAACTCTTGAGTGCGCTGGTCTGCATGAGCTAATAAACCAACCTGTTCGAGCACTTCTTCTATACGAGACTTTGCATTTTTTATGCCCTGCAAGCCAGCAAACACCTTTAGGTTTTCGCGCGCGGTGAGTTTGTCGTAATGGTTCGGCAACTCAAACCCCACACCAATGTGCGCATACACTTCGCTCTTCCAGGCCTCGAGGGGCTTGCCAAGGAGTTCAGCCTTACCCTGATGCCCTGCCAACATGCCGGTTAACAGTTTCTGTGTGGTGCTCTTACCCGAACCCGATGTCCCTAAAAAACCAAAAATCTCACCCTCGGCCACTGAAAAACTCAAATTGTTCAGCGTTGGCTTATGCTGTTTGGCATAGGTAAAGGCTAATCCTTCAACATTAATCATCTGCTTTCCTCATCTACAATGCCATCAACTTAACAGCTATTTCACTTGTAAGCCATGGCGGCGGTAGTTCCGACCTGTGGAATGCAAAGCTGAAAGCAAGGTGCTAAGCCGTGGCCGTCGGCAGCCTCAGGAGTATAGGAACGTGCAAATACGAGCGCCCAAACATGGCGGCGCAGTCCGTGAATTAAGTGAGGAGGTCCTGCGACTGCGCGCAGGGTGACGGCACGATTGCTGTTAACAACAGCCAGCAAACCAGCCCAAGGAGCGGACTGGGCGGTAAACGCTAGTCCCGAGCAACCAATAAAAAAGCCGGTCAGTGACCGGCTTTTTTATATTTGGTGGAGCTAAGCGGGATCGAACCGCTGACCTCCTGCATGCCATGCAGGCGCTCTCCCAGCTGAGCTATAGCCCCGAAAACAGAAAACCTAAAAAAGGTGGTTAGTTTGGTGGAGCTAAGCGGGATCGAACCGCTGACCTCCTGCATGCCATGCAGGCGCTCTCCCAGCTGAGCTATAGCCCCTTCACCTTGCTAACGGGGTGCATTTTACAGCAGCACCCTAGGCTGTCAAGCACAAACTGCTGATTTCTAACAATTTTTTACGACCAGAGAGCCTGCCATAGCGGATGCCTAGCATCGGGTAAAGGCATGGAGGCAAGGCTAGCCAAGGATACCAACTCCTGAATAGCACCATAGGGCCTAGAAGCCAGAGGACGCTGATGCACTCCTGCCCTGACTCTGGATTCTGCCGCCAGCCACTGCCAAGCAGGGCCCTTGGCCAACTGATGCCCAGGATCCAGCCAGACCGTACGAATGACTTGCAGAGCATTACCAGGGTCTTCACAAGCAATGCCAGTACTGCCCTGCTGAGCAAAAAAGGCCAGGTTGCGAAAGCAGATCTGCTGGCTCTGCCAATACAGCTCCCACCAAACCCGCTGCCCTTGTGGCCCTTGCATCAACACATGGGCCAGTATGGGTTGCTGGTCGGTGGGCGCAGCCAGCCTTAAAATCTTGGTGTGACCGGCTGGCTTAGTTAGGTTCATGCTGTCTCCAGACTAGCGGACCAAAGCTGGTAGTCCTTTTCAATCTGTTTGGCTTGCTTTTTCGACCAGCCACCCAGTAGCTCCAGCGCATGACGCAGGCGAGCTCGACACAGGTCTGGGCCAATGACAACCATGGCCTCCAGTACTGACACTGAGGCGGAAGTACCCATAATGGCAGCAAAGAGCAAAGGCATCATGTCACGCATCTTTAACTCATACCGCTGAGCGGTCTGAGTCACAACATTCAATATGGCATCTTTGTGCCAATGTCGCTGCGACTCCAATCGCCACAGCATGAACTGCAGGGCCTCTTTGACCTGCTGTTCGTCCAGCTTTTTATGCACGAACTGCTCTGATTGCAAACTGGGCAAGCCTGTGACAAAGGGCAGCATCAGTGGAGCAACATCACTCAGGGTTTCAATGCGCTGCTGCAGCAAGGGCAAAATTTGCAGTGCATGAGGCGAGTTAAAGGCCCAATCGTGCAATCTGGCCAGCAATTGCTCAGGATTGTGTTGCTCGCGCAAATAACGACCATTCAGCCATTGCAGTTTTTGCAGGTCGAACACCGGGCCACCTAGGGTCATGTTATCCAAGCGGAACTGCTCTGCCATCTGCTCAAAGCTGAACAACTCTTGATCCTCTGGCATGGTTCCGCCCATCAAGCCTAGGTAATTAAGTAGCACTTCCGGTAAAACACCCAGTTTCTGGTAATAGAGGATGGAGGTCGGATTTTTACGCTTCGACAGTTTGGACTTGTCGGCATTACGCAATAGGGGCAAATGGCAAAAAACCGGTGGCTGCCAGTCAAAGTACTGGTACAGCAATACATGCTTAGGCGTAGAAGAAATCCACTCTTCGCCACGAATCACATGGCTGATTTCCATCAAATGGTCATCCACCACATTGGCCAGGTGATAGGAAGGCAAGCCATCAGATTTAAGCAACACCTGCATGTCCACCTGCGCCCAAGGAATGCGAATCTCGCCGCGCAGCATGTCGTTAAATACCGCCTCACCCTCAGTTGGCACCTTCATGCGTACCACATTGGCTTCACCAGCAGCCAGTTTGCTGGCCACCTCTTGTGGACTTAGGTGCATGCAGTGGCCGTCATAACCAATGCTTTCGCCTGCTTCGCGTTGCCGTTCACGCAAATCATTCAAGCGTTGCTCAGAGCAGAAGCAATGAAAGGCATGCCCCTGATCCACCAACTGCTTAGCGTGCTGCTGATAAAGGGCGCTGCGTTCAGACTGGCGATAAGGCCCCTTGCTACCTTCCTTACCTGGGCCTTCATCCCAATCTAAACCCAGCCAAGTTAGAGCCTGCATGATGGCGGCTTCACTTTCTGGGGTGGAGCGCAGTTGATCGGTATCTTCGATGCGCAGCAAAAACTCGCCGCCCTGTTGCTTAGCAAAGGCACGATTAAAAAGTGCTATGTAAGCTGTGCCTACATGGGGATCACCTGTGGGCGACGGAGCAACACGGGTTCTAACGCTCATATTAGGATTCCTAGCGATGTTCTTAAAAAACAGCCATTATATAGGCTAATCCGGTGATTGCGAACCACGAGATGAACAGTCTACTTTTAATCGATGCGGAATTCTGCCCTGTAAATTTAATGCAGTGGAACCAGAATCAACAGGTTTGGGCTCAGGTGATTGCCAAACGACAAAGGCTTGATCGTTGCTTACTTATGGATCGAGCTACCGCCGAACTGAGGCTAAGATTCTACCAACTGGCCCTAAGCCAGCATTGCCAACAAGCAGAAGACATTCCCTCTCAGGTCAGTGATCTTATCAACGGCCTAAAGCAGCAAAACTTGACCACTGTGCGCCATCTGATCTGGTTAACCAGGCAACCTGAGCACGAGGCAGAGGCTACACTTAAGCAGGCCTTAAAGCACCCACCGATAGAGTTGCAGTTGCGCGAAGAGTTGCAAAGCCATTGCATCAGTAGTCCATGCTTTGGGGCTGATGCTCAAAGACTGGGCTTTTATTTATGGCGTCTTAGTAATGGCTTGCTACCCAACCTTGCCCTGAGTTCACAGGATGCTGGGCACAGCGGCTCTGCACTCAGCCCCAGATCCATCAAAGCCAGGCTGAACAGCTACAGCTCTGGTTTTCGTAGCTGGGTCTTTAGCTGCGGCCAACCCAGCAAAGTACAACAAACCAATCAGGCCTTGCTGCCTCAACTGGAAATCACCTGGGCACAGTATCAATGGCGTCTAATGCGCCCCAAAGCAAAGGTCTTCGTCCAACAAAGGGATCAATGGCAAGAAAAAACTGCGTCAAGCTTAATCAAGCTGGTGCACCAAGAAAGCCCAAGCATTATGCAGAGCATTGAACAACAACATGAACAGCTACCTATTTTTGTACAGTTTAACGGCGCTCTAGAGCTGCGCATGAGGCAGCCTTGGTTTGCCCAAGCCTGGAGCCTATTGCAAGCAAGCCAACGGCCAATAATATCTAGCCCTATGTCACTGCTAGCCAATCTTAATTTTGGCGAAGATGCGTTGCTGCTAAGCCTTGATCCTTGGCAGATGACTCAGACAGTCGTGCCAACAATACTAAAATCAAGGCTGACATCCGCCTCTCCTGCTGATTTTTGATGCTGGCCGAGCTGGATACCTGATAATGATAACTAAGCCAAATTGTCTGCAGTTCAGCCGCCTCAGGGCCAGCGAGCAGCTCTAACCACTGCTGAGCTGACCAGGAAGGCTGACGGCCGTGCTGTTTTTCCAGCTGGCGGCGTAGTTTGCGCCATAACCTTAAATACCTAGCCCTAGAGCTGTGTACTCGCCATGCATAAAGCCCACTACCGAAGGCGATCAGGGTCAACAAGCCAGCCAGCAACCAATGCCAATAAGCCAACCAAAATTGAGTCAGGGCCAGCCAACGCTCTGTGGGCTGATCCACCTCAAAGCCAACCATGAGGCGCTGCCATTGATAGTTAAGCTCATCCCAGCGCCAGGCCGCTCGAGTCAACCAGGGAACGCCCGAACCATGCCAAAAGCCGTCGCTCAGCCCGGCCTCAGTTCGCCATTCACGGCTATCGCTTAGCACTCGCTCAGGAGCCACCCAGGCAGTTGGATCCACCAGAATCCATCCCTTGCCAGGCTGGTAATACTCTACCCAGGCATGGGCTTCGTTTTGCCGAATCAGCCAATACTCACCATTGGGATGCGGCTCACCACCAAGGTAGCCAGCTACCATGCGTGCTGGCACGCCGGCATGACGCAACATCAGTACCAAACTGGCGGCATAGTGTGAACAAAAGCCAATTTTGGACTCAAACAAAAAGCGATCAATCTGGTCGCGACTACCCAGAGCAGGAGTCTGCAAGCGATAGAAAAAGGGCTGTGACAAAAACCATGACTCAATCTGAGCAACAATTTGCTCGGCCTCTGGCTCGACCCTGTGGTTTAAGCTTTGCTGCAATTCAGCCGTTAATTGCTCGACTAGGGCTTGCATGCGTGGGTTTTGTTGAATTTGCTGCTGCGCCATGGCCAGCACCCTTGGATCTTCCGGCTGATAATCCTGAGCTAAGCGCTCAAGCCGATAGCGCAAGGGTTGAGTAATATTGGTTCTATGTCTCAGGCTATGATCCGGCTGCCAGGCAATGTCGTTGCTTTGCCAGCCGGGGTAGTCCAAGCTGAACAACAACCGTTGACCCGTTGGCGGCAAGATCACCTCATAGCTTAAAGGCTGTTCTGAGGCTCGATAACTAGGGGCTAGGTTATTAGGCCACTGCTGGCCAGGTGCCAGCTCCTGCCAGCTTTGACCATCATGATAATTTAAGGTCAGGCCACGCCAATAAAGGCTACTGGGGACGCTGCCTTCAAAGTTGGCGCGAAAGGCCACGCTACTGTTCTGCGCCAAGTCTTGCATCGAACTGAGATCCAGTTCGGTTTGCAAGCCGACAAACTGAGAGTTAGGCAGGGGCATTTGCCACAGGGGCGGCAGCCTAGGGAACAGGGCCGACATCAAAAAACCCAAGGGCAGGATTAACAGCAACCACTTGGCCTGACGCGGCACGGCCCAGAGCGACCAAACAGACTGAGATTGCGCCTGCAACCAAGGCTTTTGCAACAGGGCTTGCAGCCAATTGAGGTGGGCATAAATCAACACCAGCACCCAGAGCGAATAGAGAATGCCTTGATGAAACAAAAAGCCACAGCCGACCACGAACAAGCCAAGCAGCACCAGGAGCTGCGCATCGCGCTGACCCTTGCTTTCAATGGACTTCAGCACATACATACAGAGCAAAAACGCACTGGCCGCATCCACAGACCAGCGACCAGCAAAGCTGACCCACAGTAGCGCCAAACTGGGCAGCGCCAGCAGCAGAGCCCAGCCTGAGCCAAGGGTTCGCCATTGCTTGCGCACCGCCAACCAACGATAGGCCAACAAGGCATGCAACAGCAAACTGATCTGCAGCGGCAGTAACCACCACCAGGGCAGCAGAACCAAGAGCTGTAGCAGCAACTGCTCTCTGACCGCCAGCCAATTAAGAGAGTCGTTATGCTTCATATTCTGCCAAAGCCTGCAATAAATTGAGGTAATGGGCCTGCCCTAAATCGGCTTCAAATTGACGTCCAGGCAGCTCAAGGCCAACCCTGGCTCCCTGCTCTTTGGCCTCTAACAGGGCGGCACAGAGAGCAGATAACCGCTGCTCGACTGGCAAATGCGGGTAGGCGTACCAGCTAAGATGAGCAATGGCCAAGGGCTGTTCAAAGCGTGCTTGCAGCAGTTCGCCAGTGCGCAGATAACGCCGCCAGAGAATGCGTTGTTGCTTGGCCATGGGATCTGCGGCAACGACTGAGTCAAATTCATCGCCCTGCTGCTTGCCAAGCTGGCCAATATCTTCATCGGCCTCACCCATGGCCAAGGCCTGAGGCTCGGCGGCAACGGGCTTAGGCCAGGCCAGCAATTTTGATTCAAATTGCAGATAGGCAGCACAATAAAATAATCCCCATGGCGCCTGGGTACTAACTTTAAGCAAAGGCAAAGACTGCCAGCCACGCTGACTGGATTGACAATACAGGCTCAGGCTTTGTTCGGTATTGGCCTGCAGACTGAGCACCAGGCCTTGGGACTGCGACTGCAGCTGAGCGCCATGCTGACCGGACCAGTCAAGCTGCAGTTGCAACACCTGCTTGGGGCTGGTCACTAGCAACCTAAGTTCATGATTAGCACCCAAAACCCCAGGGCTCACTGCCTTTAGCTGCAAACGCAAACCTGAGAGCTGAGCATTGGTCAAATGCAGCGCCAGCAGCCAAAAGGCAAACAACACAAAGGTCATCAGCAAAATCAAGCCATTCTGATAGTTGATGGCCGCTAACCAGAGCAACAAGAGCAAGAGCAACCAAGCCATGCCAAAGCGAGTTGGCACCAACAGCATGGAGTTGGCTCGCAGTCGGTGCTGGTCATGCTGGCCATGCTTGCGCACTGACCAGGCCTGCACATTGGCTTGCAACCAGCTTTTCATCACTGCGCCCAAGGCTCGCTCGGCACCTGCTGCAGCAATTGCTGGGCAGCGAAAGCACCGGACTGACTGTTGATGGGTTGCAAACGATGGCTAGCCAGAGCTACAAAAACCTGCTGCACATCATCAACCACGACAAATTCTCTTCCGGCCAGCATTGACCAGGCCTGAGCAACCCGAACTAAAGCCTGACCAGCCCTGGGCGACAAACCCAAGCGAAACTGACTGGGATCACGGGTAGCAGCAAGCAGGGCTTGAATGTAATCCAGCACTGGCTCGGCCAATTGCTGGCCTTGCACCTGAGCTTGCCACTGACGCAACTGGGATAGACTGGCCATGGGCTGCACAGCATGATTGCGGCCACTGACATGATCAGGGCGCAACAGTTCACGCTCCCGCTTGGGATCCGGGTAGCCTAGGCTGATGCAAAACAAAAATCGATCGAGCTGGCTCTCGGGCAGAGGATGAGTGCCCAGTTGCTGTTGCGGGTTTTGCGTGGCGATGACAAAGAATGGCTCAGGCAGGGCATGACTTTGACCATCAATACTTACCTGTCCCTCTTCCATGGCTTCTAACAGAGCCGATTGCGCTTTGGGACTGGCACGATTGAGTTCATCAGCCAGCAATAGCTGAGTAAAGACTGGCCCTGGCAGTAGGGTCATTTGCGAGCTTTTCAAATCCAGCACATTGCCGCCCGTTACATCACTGGGCAGCAGATCGGAGGTAAACTGCAAGCGGCGAAACTGCAGATCAAAGACACCGGCCAAAGCCTGAGCCAATGTGGTTTTACCCATGCCAGGCAAATCCTCAAGCAATAAATGCCCTTTGGCCAACAAACAGGCCAGAGCCAAACTGACTTGCCGCTCCTTACCCAGAATGACTTGATTAAGCTGGGTTATAATGGCGTTTATGGCTTGCATACTCACTCCCTTAACGATGGATTCAGGATTCATGCGATCCGTTTTCACTTTAAGCAATACTGGCCAAGGCTCTCGCCAGATCAGCTTGCAGGTCTTTAATGTCTTCCAGACCCACACTGATGCGAATCAGGGCATCACTGATGCCGGCCGCTTGGCGCTGCTCTGGACTCAGACGACCATGAGTGGTGGTGGCCGGATGGGTGATGGTGGTTTTGGCATCACCCAGATTGGCAGTAATGGACAGCAAACGAGTAGCGTCAATGACTTGCCAGGCTTGCTGTTGACCACCCTTAACCTCAAAAGCCAATACACCACCAAAGCCGCCAGGCTGCTGCTGTTTGGCCAATGAATACGAAGGATGCTCCTCAAGACCACAGTAGTACACCTTAGCCACTTGCGGCTGCTGCTGCAACCAGCGCGCCAGCTGTTCCGCTTGACGACAATGCACTGCCATGCGTAGCGCCAGAGTTTCTAAACCTTTTAGCAGCACCCAGGCATTAAAAGCGCTCAGCGTTGGACCGCAGGTGCGCACCACACCCACCAACTCGTTGATGTCCTCCTGACTACCCACCACCGCACCGCCAAGGCAGCGGCCTTGGCCATCGATGTACTTAGTGGCGGAGTGAATCACCAGATCCGCCCCCAGAGTTAGAGGGCGTTGCAAAATGGGCGTACAAAAACAATTATCTACCACCAGCCTGGCCCCTGCCTGCTTAGCAATCTTGCTTAAAGCTGCAATGTCCGCCACCTCGGCCAAGGGATTAGAAGGAGACTCGCAATAAAGCAGCTTGGTGTTGGGTTTAACCGCCGCTTGCCAGGCTTCAAGGTCGGTTTGCGGCACATAGGTGATGTCAATGGCAAATTTTTTCAAGTACTTATCAAAGAGTGCAATGGTGGCACCAAAGACCGCCTGCGAACAAATCATGTGGTCGCCAGCCTTTAGAAAGGCCATGGCGGTAGACAATATCGCTGCCATGCCCGAACTGGTGGCACAGGCCGCCTCCCCTGCTTCCATGGCCGCCAAGCGTTGCTCAAACTGCTGCACCGTTGGGTTGGTGTAGCGTGAATAGACATTTCCTGGAACATCACCAGCGAAGCGAGCGGCCGCCTCGGAAGCACTTGCAAACACATAGCTAGAAGTTAAATAGAGGGCTTCAGAGTGCTCGTCGTGCTGTGAACGAGCAATAGCATCACGAATGGCCAGAGTTGCAGGCTGGGCATGGGCCAAAGACTCTTTAAGTTCTTGCAGGCGTTGAGATTTGTCGGTCATGGTGTGTCTCCTCAATATTCGACACATGGTAACTGATTAATTGTAAAAATGCCTGCTGGTCGCTTGAGCAGCAGCCTGCTTTGTGGCCAAATGTACTTTCACTATTTGTATTGGAGAAAGCCATGCGTTTTGCCCCCCTATTACTGCTAGCACCCCTGAGCATGGCAGTACAGAGCCACAACCATGAATTAAGCCCTGAATTAATTGAACTTATTGATCAACGCGTCCAACAACAGGTTACTGAACAATTGGGACAGCTCAGGTTGCTAGAGCCTGAGCGTCAAGCCAGAATTGAAGAAGGCATAGAAGAATTCATTATTAAACAACAAACAGCCCAACGTGATGCCCAAGAAGCTGCTTCCAGTGCCGTTTCTATGCGTGCTCGCGCGGTAGACCCTGAGAATGATTACATTCGCGGCAATCCTGAGGCACCCTTTACTTTGATCGAGTACTCTGACTTTGAGTGTCCATTCTGTGCTCGTTTCCACAACACTGCTAAAGAGTTTGTTGAAGCCAACGATGACGTTAACTGGGTGTATCGTCACTTCCCTCTTGAGCACCACAACCCCTTGGCCTCCTTACAAGCCGAAGCCGTGGAGTGCGCTGGTGAACTGGGTGGTACTGATGCATTCTGGCAACTAACTGACAGCATTATAAGCACCACCAGTGGCGGTGGTCGCGGCATGACTCTAGAAGACATTAAAGGCCTAGCAGTTGATGCAGGACTTGACCAAGCTGAGTTTGAAGAGTGCTTTGACAGTCGCAGACATCAAGATACTGTGCAGGCTGATTTCCTTGATGGTCAAAATGCTGGTATCAGTGGCACACCGGGCAACATCCTAAGACACAACCCATCTGGCCAGGTCATTGCTGTTCATGGCGCCCAGCCCTTGGCTAATTTACAGGACGCCCTAAATCGTCTGCGCGAACGCGTAGCTGAGGAATAAGGAGCTTCAGGTCATCTTATGTAAGGTGGCATACTCAATCGGCCTAAGGCTCCAGCTTTAGAATAAGCTGGATCCTTAGGCTGTTGTCATCCAATTGCAAGAGAGTGATTGTAACAATCAGGAGTGATACTTCGGCTAACAAAATGGACCAGCAATTGCGGACAATTTATGTAAATCAACACTTAGCGTCCACACCACATATCGCAACATCAAAGTGAAAAAGGGTTTTAACTGCCGTACTAGGGTATTAAACGCCAAAAACCGCCCTGATACCCCAAGCCAACCACCACAGCCAACAGCAGCATAGCAATGCTCAACGCAATCCACATGGCCCGAGCATCCAATCGCCCAGTAGCAAACTGGCCCTCTTTTTCCCCATCAACAAAGATTGCCTTGAGAATGCGCTCTTTCAGAGCAAATTGCGTCCAGAGCACCGCCGCAATGTGCAAGGCTATCAACACCAACAACACCCCTGGCATCTGCTTATGCCAATCCGTCAGCTGTAACGAAAGCTCAAAACTGATCCAATGCGCCAAGGGGCCTTGATAGAAAATGGTGCCAGAGCTAAACAAACCCAGACCGATTTGCAGCAGTAACAGCCCCCAGAGCAACAGCACCATATTGCTTCCGGCGGGGTTGTGCCCAGGGTAAGGCTGAACCTCTTTTGCGCGAATAACCGACCAAAGATAGCTCAGACTGGCAATGGGCGAGTAAAGCAGTGAGCGAAAGCTGGCGTAATCGGTCACCATCAAGGCATAAGTTACACGAAACAACAGCACCGCCATTAACCACAAACCAAGGGCGGCATGCCAGTACAGCCAACCCATATTGCCGGTCAGCAATAGCAAGGGCAAACAAAGTAAGAGGTTGTAATGCGCAAAACGAACCGGCCAAGGCCAGACCTTGGTACGAGCAGTTGTCGAGTTCATACAGTTCTCCAAATCGGTTTATAGATCCATGCCTAGAGTCTTGGCGCTGCTGCCATCTCTGAGGCCCAGTATCTTGGCCATGCAGCAGATAAACTTGTCATTTGCTTTGCCAAGACAAAAACACACTTTAGTTAAGCAAAATATCAATAGCCTACTAAGCTTAAAACAAAGTAATGGTGAGAGTTACCCCATGTCTAAATGGTCATTACGCGCCAAACTATTGCACAGCTAGCCACCCAGAGCAGAGAGAAAGCTTTTCACCCCCCCGCTCACAAGGCCAAACACCACTTGACAGCCCGCCCCTGCCCTCTATGATGCGGCCAACCCCTAGCAACCAATAACCGCAGTGCAGAGGAACCCAGCTTGTCGAACTCATCCTACCAAGAGCGCATGCAGCGCAAAAAAGCCATCATTGATGAACGCATCGCCAAGGCCACCGAAGAGCGCGGCGTGCTGATTCTACTCAAGGGCAATGGCAAGGGCAAAAGCAGCTCTGCCTTTGGCACCATGGCGCGCAGCCTTGGCCATGGCCAGAAAGCAGCCGTGGTACAGTTCATCAAGGGTAAACAGCAGACCGGTGAGCAATTGTTTTTTGCTCAGCATCCCAGGGTCGATTGGCATGTCATGGGCCATGGCTTTACCTGGGAAACTCAGGATCAAGAACAAGACCGCCTAGCGGCTCAGGCCGCTTGGCAAATCTGCCAAGGGCTATTGCAAGACCCAAGCTATGACATTCTGGTTTTTGATGAAATGAGTTATATGTTCAAGTACCACTATCTGGAGCTTGAGCCCGTGCTTAAGGCCTTGCAACAGCGCCCCAAGCAGCAAAATGTGATCATCACCGGGCGCACCATGGCCGAGCCTTTGCAGCAGATCGCCGACACCATCAGCCATGTTGAGGTTGAACGCCACGCCTTTAATCTGGGCGTTAAGGCTCAAGCGGGCATTGAATTCTGATGCGTGCGGGCTGCCTAATGGTGCAAGGCACCACCTCGGACGCCGGCAAGTCGGTCTTGGTGGCGGCCATTGGCCGGATCTTGCACCGTCACGGCATATCTTGCGCACCCTTTAAGCCGCAAAACATGGCGCTCAACAGCGCGGTCACCGCCGAAGGGGGCGAAATTGGTCGTGCCCAGGCAGTGCAGGCCCAGGCCTGCGGTGTGCCGCCCAGTACCGACATGAATCCCATTTTGCTCAAGCCCAACAGTGACACCGGCAGCCAGGTAATCCTGCTGGGGCAAAGCATTGGCAACATGCATGCCCTACAATACCACCAGCACAAGCCCCAGCTACTGCAGACCGTGCTACAAGCCTTTGAACGACTGCAACAGCGTCATGGGGTGGTCCTGATCGAGGGCGCTGGCAGCCCTGCCGAGATCAATCTGCGTCAACATGATCTGGCCAACATGGGCTTTGCCGAGGCAGCCGATTGCCCTGTTATCTTGATTGCCGACATTGACCGTGGTGGTGTCTTTGCCCATCTGTATGGCACCCTGGCGCTATTGAGCCCATCGGAGCAAGCCAGGGTCAAAGGCTTTGTCATCAACCGCTTTCGCGGCGACCCTAAACTGCTGCAATCGGGCTTGGAATGGCTGGAAGCCAAAACCGGCAAACCAGTGCTGGGCGTGATTCCTTACCTACATGACCTGCACATTGAAGCAGAAGACGCACTGAACCGCAGCCAACGAACCAGTCAAGAGGCCAAGCTGCGAGTGGCGGTACTGATGTACCCTCGGGCCAGTAACCATACTGACTTTGATGTGCTCAGGCTAGAACCCAGGATCGACTGCCAGTTTGTACGACAGGTACAGGATTTTAAAGGGGCGGACCTAATCATTTTACCCGGCAGCAAGGCAGTGCGCCCCGATCTGCACTGGTTGCAAGCGCAAGGCTGGCCTGCCTTGATCCAACGCCACCTGCGCCTGGGTGGCAAATTGCTGGGCATATGTGGCGGCTTTCAAATGTTAGGCGAGCAACTCCAAGACCCCCTTGGATTAGAAAGCCCTCCCGGCAGTGACCCTGGCCTGGGCTATCTGAACCTAATCACCGAGCTGAGGCCACAAAAGCGTCTGTTACAGGTACAGGGCCACTGCCTAGGCAGCGAGCAAAGGGTAAAGGGTTATGAAATACACCAAGGACACAGTCAGGGTGAGGCCTTGAACCGGCCCTTATTTACTCTTGATTGCGGCCCGGAAGGGGCGCGCAATTCGGACGACAGCGTGCGCGGCAGCTACCTGCATGGCCTGTTGGATCAGCCAGGCATGCTCAATTGGCTTAGCCAATGGGTGCTTGGCCAAAACCTAGAGGACCAAAACCTAGAAGATCAGAATCCAAATGCCACCCCCTTTGATTACGCTCAGTGGCAAGAGCGCGAAATCGAACGACTGGCTGACGCCGTTGAAGCCAGCATCGGGCTTGAACAATGGCGTCAACTGCTGCAATTACCTGATGGCTGCACTCAGCCATGACCGGCCTAATCATGCTGCTGGCCTTGCTACTGGATTGGCGCTTGGGCGAGCCTAAGGCTTGGCACCCCTTGGTCGGCTTTGGCCGCTGGGCCAACCATTGGCAAACCAAACTCAACCCCTGTCTTGCCGGCCAGCCTCAAAAGGTCACTGTTGGTCACTCAGATCCTGAATCTGGCTGGCTTTCAGGTGAAGCCAAGGCCTTATTGGCCGGTGCTCTGGCCTGGCTATTGGCGGTTGGTCCCTGGTTGGCATTAGCGGTACTGATCAATCAAGCCAGCAGCGCCCTTCCCTGGCTCAATGCCCTGTGCACTGCTCTTGGCCTGTATTTAGCCCTTGGCTGGCAAAGCCTGCTGCAACATGCCAGGGCCATTGCCCTGCCCCTAAGCCAAAAGCAATTGCCTGAGGCGCGCCAAGCCCTGGCCATGATCGTCAGCCGCGACACCGAGCAGCTCGACGAAAGCCAGATCGCCAAGGCCAGCTGTGAGTCGGTGCTGGAAAATGGCAGTGACGCCATCTTTGCTGCCCTGTTCTGGTTCATCGTCGCAGGCCTACCCGGTGTGGTGCTGTACCGCCTAGCTAACACTCTGGATGCCATGTGGGGCTACAAGACACCGACTTTTCTGTATTTCGGTCGCGTGGCCGCGCGCACGGATGACCTGCTGAACTGGCTACCGGCGAGGCTCTGCGCCCTGAGCTATTGCCTGATGGCAGCCAAGGGCAACCGCCGATTGGCATGGCGCTGCTGGCACAGACAGGGCTCTGGTTGGAAAAGCCCTAATGCTGGCCCGGTCATGGCCAGCGGTGCCGGTGCACTGGGCATCGCTCTTGGTGGTTCGGCCTGTTATCAGGGCCAATGGCAACCACGCCCCTTACTGGGTCCAAGCCAGCCCGAGCCGCAAGCGCAAGACATCCTGCAGGCCTGTCATCTGGTTAACCGCAGTCTGCTGCTCTGGCTGGTCCTAACCTTGCTGGCTAACATCGGCCATTGGTGGTTGCTGAACCATGTCTGAGTCAAGAGCGGCCTTTGATCAGGGCACCGAACCAAGCTCAGACGAACAAATAGCCCATGGAGGCAATTTGGCTCAAGCCTGCCAGCAATGGGGTGGAAGCCCGGCCGACTGGTTGGATTTGTCAACGGGATTAAGCCCTTACCCCTATCCGGTGTCTGAGGTGCCGAGCCATTGCTGGCAAGCACTGCCCTACCTGCAGGCCGATTTTTTGGCCGCGACACAGCGCTATTATCGGCCGAGCTTGCTGCCCGACTCCTATTCGATGCTGGCCTGCTCAGGGTCACAAGCCCTGATCGCGCTACTGCCTTACCTGCTTAAAGCTCAGCCCATCTTACTGCCCGAATTAGGCTATCAAGAATACCAAAGGGCTTGGCAGTTGGCTGGACAGCCTTGGCGACAGTACCCCAGCTGGGATGAGCCAAGCGCAGCTCTGCACCTGGATCAGCAGTTGGCACTGAACCCGCGCCAGCATCTGCTTTTGATTCAACCCAACAACCCAAGCGGCATTCTATTTAGCCAGCAGCAAGTCTTAAACTGGGCTGCCGCCTTGGATGGCACCCTGATAGTGGATGAGGCCTTTATTGACCAAAGGCCTGAGCAGAGCATGCTCAACCTAGCCAGCTTGCCCAACAATCTGTTACTGCTGCGCTCCTTTGGTAAATTTTTTGGTTTGGCTGGCCTGCGTTTGGCCTTTGCCTTTGGCAGCCAACCCTTGATCAACAGACTGCAGCAGCATCTGGGTAGCTGGCCAGTGAACGGCCCTAGTCAATGGCTGGCCAAACAGGGACTGCAGGATCAAGAGTGGCAACAGCAGCAGCGCCAGCGCCACCAACACCAGATGCAAGCGCAGCAGCAACTTCTGGCACCGCTATTGCGTGCATGGCAGGTCAGTTGGCAGCAACAACAAGGGCTGTTTTGCAGCTGGCTATTAACCCCTAAGCTGGGTAAAGAACTGGCGGAGCTGGCGGCTAAAGAGCGAATCTTATTACGCTATTGGCATGGCCCCAAGGGCACTCTGGTGCGCATGGGACTCTGTGCTGACTTGCCAAGGCTAGCGACTTTCACTGCTAAACTTTTGTCTGCTCATAGCCAAGACTAATAACAGTCATAAGCAATGCTTACTCATTTTCGAGCCACAAGGCATAAAGCTGTCATCCAATTGTCGTTTCTCTGTAACGATCAGCTTCTAGTATTTGCGTCAGTAAATCATGACACGAATCAACAGGAGCAACTAATGAAGAAATCATTTGCCTTGGGCGCTTTAACCCTAAGCCTGGCTTGCAGCCAAGCCATGGCCACCACTAATATCACCTGGTGGCATGCCATGGGCGGTGAGCTGGGTGAAAAGCTTGAGCAGGTAGCAGCCGACTTTAACGCCACTCAGGACGAGTTCAAGGTGGTGCCAAGCTTCCGTGGCACCTATGCCGAGACCATGACTGGTGCCATCACTGCCTTCCGCGCCCGCCAGCAGCCACACATCGTGCAGGTGTTTGAAGTGGGCACTGGCACCATGATGGCTGCTGAAGCAGCGATTTACCCCATTTATCAACTGATGGCCGACAAGGGCTATGAGTTCGACAAAGAAGCCTTTTTGCCTGCCGTAGTGGGCTATTACACGGACCCACAGGGCAACATGCTGTCCTTCCCATTCAACTCTTCCACGCCCATCATGTATTACAACCGTGAAGCCTTCGCCAAGGCCGGTTTGGACGCTGACCAGCCGCCACGCACCTGGGAAGAGATGGTCACTGTGTCTCAACAGCTGCTGGAATCTGGTGCCAGTCGCTGCGGTTTCACCACCTCATGGCCGAGCTGGCTGATGCTGGAGAACTTCAGCGCTTGGCACAACCTACCACTGGGCACCAAGGCCAATGGCTTTGAAGGCTTTGACACCGAATTTGTGTTCAACAATGCCACCGTATCTCGCCACTGGGACAACCTGAAAACCTGGCAAGATCAAGGCATCTTCAAGTGGGGTGGCCCTGGCTCTGGTGCGGACGCCGCACCCATGTTCTACTCTGGTGAGTGCGCCATGTTCTTTGGCTCTTCTGCCAGCCGTGCCGGTGTTTTGGCTAATGCCAACTTTGATGTGGGTTATGGCTTCCAGCCCTATTACAGCGATGTAGAGGGCGCACCTCAGAACAGCATCATCGGTGGTGCTACTCTGTGGGTCTTGCGCGGTCATAGTGACAAAGAGTATCAGGGTGTGGCCGCGTTCTTTGATTACCTGTCGCAGCCAGAGGTTCAGGCCGCCTGGCACCAAGACACTGGCTATCTGCCTATTACCCTTGCTTCTTATGAGCTGACCAAGGCGCAAGGCTTCTATGAAGCCAACCCAGGTTCTGATACCTCCATTCACCAAATGACCCTGAATCCACCAACGGACAACTCCAAAGGTCTGCGCTTTGGTAACTTCGTGCAGATTCGCGACATCATTTCCGAAGAAATGGAAGAAGTGATGACTGGCCGTAAGACTGGCCAACAAGCAACGGACGCTGCCGTGCGTCGTGGCAACCGCTTACTGCGCGAATTCGAAGCCGCTAACCGCTAATTCTATCGCCATCCAAGCCTCCAGTTTACTGGAGGCTTTTTTGTTCCCTTTTGCTGTTCGAGATTGCTATGCAAACCAAACGCATGACCTTCAACCACCGCTGGCTGCCCTATGCGCTGCTGGCTCCCCAGGTCATCATTACCCTGGTATTCTTCATCTGGCCTGCTTCACAAGCCCTGTATCAATCACTGCTGCGCCAAGATGCTTTTGGCTTTAACACCACCTTTGTTGGTCTGGCCAACTTCATTGATCTGTTCAGTGACAGCCTGTACCTCAATTCGATGCGGGTAACGCTGATTTTTTCGGTCAGCACCACCCTGCTGTCGATGAGCATCTCACTGTTTTTTGCAGTCTTGGTGAATAAGATGCTACGCAGCCGCGACCTGTACACCACTTTTTTGGTTTGGCCCTATGCCATTGCGCCTGCCATTGCCGGTGTGCTGTGGTGGTTCATGTTTAACCCTTCTATTGGCATCCTAAGCTACATGCTGCAAAGCATTGGCTTTGACTGGAACCACCGTGCTAACGCCAATCACGCCATGGCACTGGTGGTTATGGCTGCGGCCTGGAAACAAATTTCTTACAACTTTTTGTTTTTCTTGGCCGGTTTGCAGTCCATTCCTCAGTCCTTGATTGAGGCTGCGGCCATTGATGGTGCAGGCCGCTTCAAGCGCTTCTACAGCATTGTGCTGCCTCTGTTGTCACCCGTGACCTTCTTTTTGTTGGTGGTCAACATCGTTTACGCCATGTTCGATACCTTTGGCGTGATCCACGCCACCACAGAGGGCGGACCGGCGCAGGCGACCAACATTCTGGTTTACAAGGTATTCCGCGATGGCTTTATCGGCATGAACCTTGGCTCCTCTGCTGCCCAATCGGTGATTTTAATGCTGATCGTGGTGCTGCTGACCGTGGTGCAATTCCGCTTTATTGAACGCAAAGTGAATTATTGAGGCTTAGGCAATGGTAGAAAATAAACCCTGGGCGACCGTTTTGGCCCATCTGTTTCTGATTTTGGGTGTGGCCATGGTCGCCTTTCCCATCTATGTGGCCTTCATTGCCTCAACGCATCCAGCAGGCAGCTTTGTCTCTGGCACCATGCCCTTGCTGCCCGGCGGCGAGTTTTGGAACAACTACAGTACCGTGATCACGGAAGGGCGCTCCAGAGCCGGCACTCCACCCATTGGTCTAATGCTGTGGAACAGCCTGCTAATGGCGCTGGCCATCACCTTTGGTAAATTGGCGGTGTCCCTGCTGTCGGCCTTTGCCATTGTGTACTTTCGCTTCCCCTTTCGCATGCTGTTCTTCTGGTTGATCTTCATGACCCTGATGCTGCCAGTGGAAGTCAGGATCGTGCCAACCTTTCAGGTAGTGGCCGACCTGGGTATGCTCAATAGCTTTGCTGGCTTGTCGATCCCATTGATAGCTTCGGCCACGGCAACCTTTTTGTTCCGTCAGTTTTTCATGACCGTGCCAGAAGAAATGCTGGAAGCAGCCCGGGTGGATGGCGCAGGGCCCTTTAAGTTTTTTAAAGACATCCTGCTGCCGTTGTCGATCACCAATATCGCCGCGCTGTTCGTGATCATGTTCATCTACGGCTGGAATCAATACCTATGGCCCTTGCTGATCACCACCGATCAAAGCTATTACACCATTGTCATGGGCATTCAACGCATGGTCACTGCGGGTGACAGCGAGCCGCTTTGGCATCTGGTGATGGCCACCGTCATTCTGGCGGCCTTGCCCCCTACCCTTGTGATTTTGTTTATGCAGCGGTTGTTCGTCAAAGGACTGACCGAGACCGAGAAGTAATTGGAGAAACGATATGGCAACTATTCAACTTAAACAACTGGCCAAAACCTATGCCGGTGATGTGCATGCCGTCAAAGGCATCGATCTGGATATTCAGGACGGTGAATTCATCGTACTGGTCGGCCCCTCAGGCTGCGGCAAATCGACCCTGTTGCGCATGATTGCTGGCCTTGAGGCCATCAGCAGTGGCGAGCTGCACATTAGCCAAAAGCTGGTCAACCAGCTGGAACCCTCTGAGCGCGACATTGCCATGGTGTTCCAAAACTATGCGCTCTACCCGCACATGACGGTGTACAACAATCTGGCCTATGGCCTGAAAAATCGTGGCTACAACAAGGCCGAGATTGAAACCAGAGTACAGCAAACCGCCAAGATGCTGGAGATCGATGCCTTTCTAGCGCGCAAGCCCAAGGCGCTGTCCGGTGGCCAGCGTCAGCGTGTGGCCATGGGTCGTGCGCTGGTGCGCGAGCCTTCGGCCTTCCTGTTGGATGAGCCTTTGTCCAACTTGGATGCCAAGCTCAGGGTGCAAATGCGGGTCGAGATCAAGCAGCTGCAAAAACGCTTAAAAACCACCACCCTCTATGTGACTCACGACCAGCTAGAAGCCTTAACTCTGGCCGACCGCTTGGTGGTGATGAATCAGGGCTTGGTGGAGCAGGTTGGCAGCCCTATGGAGGTTTATGACCGCCCGGCCAGTCTGTTCGTGGCGCAATTCATCGGCTCTCCGGCCATGAACCTACTGCCTTTGGCCGCCTTGACTGAACACAGCCTATGGCAGTCGCATTTACCAGACGACACCGACATCATTGGTGTGCGGCCCGATGAACTGCTGCTGGAACAACCTGAACAACCACACATCCGTCTGGCTTGTCGTTGCTCGCTGTTTGAGCCTGCTGGTGCCGAGAGCCATCTGTACCTGAGTCTTAACAGCAATGGACAAAGCATTTGCATGCGTGTTGACAGTGACTGTCAGGTGCGTGAGGGTGATTTAGTGACTCTGTATGTGCCTGTCAGCGAAGTGCATCCTTTTAACCAAGCCACCGGCCGCCGCACGGACCAAGCCTAGTCATTACGCGGAGCACTGCGCCCGCCCTGCTGCGGGTGCTGCCTTGTGGCCTTTGGCGAGCATTCGCGGCGCGCTGTTCTTTTGTGGACCCTGCGACTGCGCGCAGGATGACTTGCAGGAGTGCAGGATAGGACGCGAAGGAGCCAGGCATCTTAGCTAAAAACCCATAAGCGTAATTTAAAGTTTACTTAAATCACACACATTAGTTTACAGGCATAACCCCATGAATCAGGCTCAAGACTAGCAGCACCAAAGCAACTGCAGGACAATGGCGAAAACAGGAGATCAGCATGTCCAGCAGCCCAAGCATTAATCAAGACACCAAGCCCAAGAGCCAACCACACCCCATCAGCGAAAACCTCTTTGCCCTCTTTGCCGCCGCGGCCATGTTTTCCCTTGGCATCTTTCTACTGCAGAGCGCCGGACTGTTAACAGGTGGTACGGCAGGGCTAACCCTGCTGCTGAGCAAGCTGACCCCGCTAAGCTTTGGCCAATGGTTTTTCCTGCTCAACCTGCCTTTTTATTTCCTCGCCTGGCGGCAAATGGGACTCGCCTTTACCCGCAATACCATCATCACAGTCCTAACCGTGTCCATTGGCGTAGACGCACTGCAGCACTTGCTGCAGCTTACCAATGTTCATCCCCTGTATGCAGCCCTAGCCGGTGGCGTACTGATGGGCAATGCGATGCTGGTGTTGTTTCGTCACCAAGCCAGTTTGGGCGGCTTTAACATCTTGGCGCTCTTTATGCAGCAGCGCTATGGCTGGCGAGCGGGCAAGGTACAGCTAGGCTTGGACGCCTGCATCCTGCTGGCTTCCTTTTTCATTGTCCCATGGTGGTTATTACTGCTGTCAATCTTGGGTGCTGTTGTTTGCAACCTTGCTCTCACCTTCAATCACAAGCCGGGACGTTACCAGCCATGAATAGTTTGTATG